>NZ_JBRRDL010000007.1:0-136632 GCF_056759635.1 Stenotrophomonas sp. STEN056 | reverse complement strand
GGGGGGTAAGCGCCGTGGCTGGGGCGTGTGCTGGGGGGTTGCACTCACGGGAAATAAAACAACCTCAGCCCCGACGGCCGCCACGCGCCATGCCCCCTTGGGGGGTAATGACGACATCAAGAGCAACCGCAAGAGCACAAAAGCATTGAACACATTCGGACAACTCTTCCGTGTCACCACCTTCGGCGAATCGCATGGGCCGGCCATCGGCTGTGTGATCGATGGTTGCCCCCCGGGGCTGGAAATCGCGCCGGAAGAGTTCGCCCACGATCTGCAGCGTCGTGCCACAGGCAAGAGCCGCCACACCTCGGCGCGCCGCGAGGCGGATGAAGTGGAGATCCTGTCCGGCGTCTACGAAGGCCGCACCACCGGCACGCCGATCGCGCTGCTGATCCGCAACACCGACCAGCGCAGCAAGGACTACAGCAACATCGCCCAGCAGTTCCGCCCGGGCCATGCTGATTACAGCTACTGGCAGAAATACGGCATCCGCGACCCACGCGGTGGTGGCCGCTCTTCCGCGCGTGAAACCACCATGCGTGTGGCCGCTGGCGTCATCGCCAAGAAGTGGCTGCAGCAGCGCTATGGCGTGACCGTCCGCGGCTATCTGTCGCAGCTGGGTGAGATTACGCCGGCCGGTTTCGACTGGAGCGTGGTCGAAGAAAACCCCTTCTTCTGGCCCGATGCCGCACAGGTGCCGGCGCTGGAGGCGTACATGGATGCGCTGCGCAAGTCCGGTGACTCGGTTGGCGCGCGCGTGAACGTGGTCGCCGACGGCGTGCCGCCGGGTTGGGGCGAGCCCATCTACGGCAAGCTCGATGGCGATATCGCTGCGGCCTTGATGAGCATCAATGCGGTCAAGGGCGTGGAAATTGGCGATGGCTTTGCCAGCGCCGCGCAGAAGGGCACCGAGCACCGTGACCTGATCACCCCGGAAGGCTTCCAGTCCAATCACGCCGGCGGCATTCTCGGCGGCATCTCCACCGGGCAGCAGATTGTTGCTTCGATGGTGCTCAAGCCAACCTCCAGCCTGCGCCTGCCGGGTGCAACGGTGGATACGTCCGGCAATGCGGTGGATGTCATCACCACCGGCCGCCACGACCCGTGCGTGGGCATCCGTGCCACGCCGATTGCCGAGGCGATGCTGGCGATGGTGCTGGTGGACCAGGCGCTGCGTCATCGCGCGCAATGCGGTGACGTCGGTGAAATGACGCCGCGCATTCACGGTCATGTCGATGGCTGAGCAACGGCCGCGCGTCTGGGTATCGCAGCCCCTGTTCGACGATACCGTCGCGCAGCTGGCCGCGTACTGCGACGTGGTGGCCACGCCGGAAGTCAGCGCGCATGACGGCGCTGCGCTGGCCGCGCAACTGGCGGGCGTGGAGGGTGCACTGGTCACGCTCAACGACCACATCGGCGCTGCCGAAATCGCTGGCGCACCGGACTTGAAGATCGTCGCCAACGTCGGCGTGGGCTACAACAATCTGGATGTTGCCGCGCTGAGTGCGGCCGGCATCATCGCCACCAACACGCCGGACGTGCTCACCGAGACCACCGCCGACCTGGGCTTTTCATTGTTGATGGCGGCGGCGCGGCGCATCGTCGAATCGGACCGCTGGCTGCGCGAAGGCAACTGGGGCCAGTGGTCGTTCACCACCATGCTGGGCGCCGACCTGCATGGCAGCACGCTGGGCATACTCGGCATGGGCCGCATTGGCCAGGCCATTGCCCGTCGCGGCCACCACGGCTTTGGCATGAAGGTGCTGTACCACAACCGTTCGCGGTTGCCGGCTGCGCAGGAGCAGGCGGTTGGCGCACGCTATGTCGGCTTCGATGAGCTGCTGACCAGCGTCGATCACCTGGTTCTGGTGCTGCCGTACAACGCGCAGAACCACCACATCATCAACGACGCGGCGCTGGCAAGGATGAAGCCGACGGCCACGCTGGTGAACATCGCCCGGGGTGGCATCGTCGATGAGCTGGCGCTGGCCGACGCGCTGGCCAATGGCCGGCTGGCCTCGGCAGCGCTGGATGTCTACGAAGACGAACCGAACGTGCGTGCGGAACTGCTGGCCCTGCGCAACATCGTGCTGACCCCGCATATCGGCAGTGCATCACTGGCCACGCGCCGGGCGATGGTGCAGATGGCCGTGGACAACCTGCTGGCCGGGTTGGGCGTGGGGCCGGAGGCGGGTCATCCTGCCAATGCAGTCAATGCCGAACTTCTGGCCGATGGCAGCGCCCGCATGGCTGCCATTGCCAACCGCAAAACCGGCAGCAAAAAACGGTAGGGAGCCTCCGTGGCTGTCCGCCGGAGGTTCCCCGAACCTGGCTCGATGTGTGTCCCCCCAAACCTTTATGAGTGCACCCCATGAGCAATGAAGCCCGTCGTTTCCACGTAGCCGTTGTTGGCGCCACCGGCGCCGTCGGCCAGACCATGTTGTCGATCCTGGCCGAGCGCAATTTCCCGATCAGTAAGCTGACCCTGCTCGCCTCCGAGCGTTCGGCCGGCCAGCAGGTCGACTTCGAGGGCGACAAGATCACCATCCAGGACCTGGCCACGTTCGACCCGGCCGGCGTCGAGATCGCCCTGTTCTCGGCCGGTGGCGGTATTTCCAAGGAATACGCGCCGAAGTTTGCGGTCGCTGGCGCAGTCGTTATCGACAACTCGTCCTCGTTCCGCTACGACGATGACGTGCCGCTGGTGGTGTCCGAAGTGAACCCGGAAGCGGCGAAGAACCGCCCGCGCGGCATCATCGCCAACCCCAACTGCTCGACCATGCAGCTGATGCCGGTGCTGGCGCCGATCCATCGGGAATACGGCATCGAACGCATCAACATCGCCACCTACCAGTCGGTGTCCGGTGCCGGCCAGACCGGCATGGAAGAGCTGGGCAAGCAGACCGCGCAGCTGCTGGGCTTCCAGGAGATCGAGCCGAAGAAGTTCCCGATGCAGATCGCCTTCAACCTGATCCCGCATATCGATGACTTCCTGGACAACGGCTTCACCAAGGAAGAGATGAAGCTGGTCTGGGAGACCCGCAAGATCCTCGGCGACGACAGCATCCTGGTGAACCCCACCGCCGTGCGCGTGCCGGTGTTCTACGGCCACTCCGAGGCCGTCAACATCGAAACGAAGAAGAAGATCACCATCGAGCAGGCGCGCGAACTGCTGGCCGCCGCACCGGGCGTGAAGGTGGTGGACGAGCGCAAGGCCGGTGGCTATCCGACCCCGGTGACCCACGCCTCGGGCACCGATCCGGTCTACGTCGGGCGCATCCGTGAGGACATCTCGCACCCGCGTGGCCTCAACATGTGGGTGGTGGCCGACAACATCCGCAAGGGCGCCGCGCTCAACGCGGTGCAGGTCGCCGAACTGGTCGCCAACGGCGGCTGAGGTGGCGGACAACGCCGGCCAAGGGCCGGCGTTGTCGTGGGCGCGGGAACCGCGCGGTACTAGAAAGGCGGTACAGCCGTTATATTTGCCGCCATGAAACTTCCGGGCAAAGGCGCGATGCGCTCCATACAAGGCGTGATGGTTCTCGTCCTGGCGCTGTTCAGCAGTGCCGCGATGGCCTTGGGGCTGGGCAACATCCGCGTGCTGTCCAAGCCCGGGCAGCCGCTGGTGGCCGAGATCCCGGTCATCACCGCCGATCCCGGCGAGCTGGACAACGCCCGCGCAGGGCTGGCCACGCCAGCAACGTTCGAGCGTGTCGGCCTGCCGCCGCCGGACGGCCTGGTGAGCGAGCTGCAGTTCCAGTTCGCCCAGGACCGTGAAGGCCGTGCCGTGATCCGCGTCACCAGCGCCGCGCCGGTGCAGGTGCCGTCGGTGGGCTTCCTGATCGAAGTGGATTGGGGGCAGGGCCGCCTGGTCCGCGAATATTCGGCATTGATCGCCGCGCCAGAAACCGCCACGGCCGTTGCCGAGCCGGTGATCGATGCGCCGCAGGCCGCACCGTCCAACCTGATCGTCCGCGATCCCGAGCCGCTGCCGCAGACGCCGGCAACGGAACTGGAGCCGGTTGCCCCGCCGGCGGCCGCGCCGGTTGCAGCCGTTGCGCCACGCCAGACCGCCAGCCCGGTGGCAGCCCCCGTGCCGCGTGCGGCAGGCGAGCTGGCTCCGGTACGGCGTGGGCAGAGCCTGTCGCAGATCGCCAGTGCGCTGGGCCGCGAGAACGGTTATTCCCTGAACCAGAACATGGTTGCGTTGATGCGCGCCAACCCGGAAGCCTTCATCCGCGGCAACGTCAACCTGCTCAAGCAGGGCGCGGTGCTCAGGACCCCGGCGGAAGAGGAACTGGCCCGGGTGGACGCCGCCGAAGCCCGCAGCATCGTGCGCGAGCAGACCGCGCAATGGCGCCAGGCCCGCGCTGCCATTCCGCAGCCGGCCATCGCTGATGCGGCTGCGGTGGCAAAGCCGGCCGTCAACAACCCGGCCAATGCCGCGTCGAATGACGCGCGCTTGGAGATCGCCCCGGCCGTTGCCGGTGGTCAACAGAATGCAGGAATGACGACCGGCCTCGATGCCGGTGGCGAGGGTGACATGCTGGCAAACGAACAACTGCAACAGGCGCGGGAAGACCTGGCCACGCGTGATGCGGAGTTGCAGGAACTGCGTGACCGCGTTGCCGAGCTGGAAAAGCTGCAGAAGCAGCAGCAGTCGCTGATTGCGATGAAGGATTCGGACCTGGCCGCTGCCCAGCAGCGCCTGGCACAGAGCAACGCGCAGGAAGGTTCGGCATCGCTGGGTTGGCTCTGGCTGGGCCTGGCCTTGCTGGTGCTCGGTGGCGTCGCCTGGCTGTTGTCGCGCCGTCGCAAGCCTTCACCGCTGAAGGCCGCATCGCGGGACGGGTTCAGCGCCGAGGCCCTGGCCTTCGCGATGCCGGCAGGCGCTGCCTCGCTTGATCAAGGCAATGACAGCGAGCAGGGCGCCGATGTTCAAGCGCCCGCTGCAGCGGCTGCGCAGGCGGGTGCGGACGACGAGCTGGCGCGTGAGGCGCAGGCAGGCGATGTCCCGGCCTGGGCGGTTGGCGAAACGCCGGCTGCGACTGATTCGCTGCCGCCGGTCGAACACAAGCCGGTTTTCATGTTTGAAGCATCGCGTGGCTATGCGCGCCCGCAGGAAGCGCCGCTGGTCGCCGAGCCGGCCGCCGCCGACGAAGCGCGCTGGCTGGCCGGTGACATGGCCGCGGTTGCGCCGTTGAATCCTGCGCCGGCGGGGCGTGAGCGGCTGGAGCTGGCCATCGCGTACCTGGACCTGGGCGACGCGGAGACTGCGCGTACGTTGCTCAATGAAGTTGCCTTGGGTCGCGATCCATTGGCGCGTACCGAAGCACTTGAGCTGTTGAATCGACTGGGCTGAGGGCGTTGCGATGAAGCGCGAGCGTTGTATCGATTATGTGGAATTTGCTTCGCGCGATCCGGCCGCCAGCCGTCGTTTTTTCGAGCAGGTGTTCGATTGGGTGTTCCAGGACTACGGTCCGGATTACACGGCCTTCGACGATGGGCTGCTGCAGGGCGGTTTCTTCCGCGGCGTGCCGGCGACCGCTGAAGCCGGTGCTCCGTTGCTGGTGATCTACGCCGAACAGCTGGCGCCGGTGCAGGCCAGGGTGGAGGCCTGCGGGGGCAGCGTGGTGAAGCCAGTGTTTACTTTTCCCGGTGGCCGTCGTTTCCAGTTCACCGAACCCGGTGGCAACGAGCTGGCCGTGTGGTCCGAGCGCGACAGCGACTGACCCGGCCGTCGTGGTTGACGGTGCCTGCAGACAAGAGGTTTGAAGATGCGTTACGCGCTGGGCGTGGAATACGACGGCAGCGAGTTCAAGGGCTGGCAGCAGCTCGGTGAAAGCGGCTGTGCAAGTGTGCAGGCGACGCTGCAGGACGCGTTGTCATCGGTGGCCAACGCGCCGATCAGCGTGGTCTGTGCAGGGCGCACCGATGCCGGTGTGCACGGCGAGTGCCAGGTGGTGCATTTCGACAGTGATGTGGAACGTTCGCCGCGCGGATGGGTGCTGGGCACCACCACGCGCCTGCCGCCGTCCATCTGCGTGCGCTGGTGCGTGCTTGCGGCGGATGACTTCCATGCGCGCTTCTCGGCCAAGGCGCGGCGGTATCGCTATCGCCTGTTGAACCGTCAGGTGCGCCCGGCCTTGTACCGGCAGACGCTGAGCTGGGAACGCCGTGCACTGGACGCCGATGCCATGCATCGCGCCGCGCAGGCGCTGCTGGGCGAAAACGACTTTGGCGCCTTCCGCAGTGCGCAGTGCCAGGCATTGCATGCCCGGCGCGAGTTGCAGGCGATCTCGGTGAGCCGTCAGGGTGAGGTCGTCGAAGTACAGGTGCAGGCCAATGCGTTCCTGCACCACATGGTGCGCAACATCGTCGGCTCGCTGCTGATGGTGGGCGCTGGCGAGAAGCCGGAGGAATGGATCGGTGAACTGCTGGCCGGGCGTGACCGCAATCTGGCCGGGCCAACTGCGCCGCCGCAGGGGCTGGTGTTCGTCGGGCCGCTGTATCCTGACAGCTGGCAATTGCCGGCAGAGGTGACGCTATGAGCCGTACCTTGTTCCGTACCCGCATCAAGTTCTGTGGCATGACCCGTGCGGGCGATATCCGCCTGGCCAGCGAGCTGGGTGTGGACGCCATCGGCTTCATCTTCGCCAAGGGCAGTGTCCGGCGCGTGGCGCCTTCGGAAGCCCGCGCAATGCGGCAGGCCATCGCACCGATGGTGGACGTGGTGGCGCTGTTCCAGCACAACAACCGCGAGGAAATCCGTGAGGTGCTGCGTGCGGTGCGGCCGACCTTGTTGCAGTTTCATGGCGACGAGGATGATGCCTTCTGCCGCAGCTTCAACATGCCGTACCTGAAGGCCATTGCCATGGGTGGTGGCGCGGAAGTCACCGTGCGTGGGCTGCAGCAGATGTACCCGCATGCGGCGGGTTTCCTGTTCGACAGCCATGCACAGGGGGGCAGTGGTGGTACCGGCGTGGCGTTCGACTGGTCGCGGATTCCGGCCGGTGTGCACCGTCCCTACCTGCTGGCCGGCGGCATCCGCCCGGAAAATGTGCACGATGCCATTCTTGCGACGCAGCCCTGGGGGGTGGATGTCTCCAGTGGCATTGAATCCGCGCCGGGGCTGAAGGACGGCTACAAGATGCGGCAGTTCGTGGAGGAAGTGCGGCGTGCAGATGCCACTGCAGACGAAGCTGAATCGGCAGGTTGAGCGCACGGATTGCGTCATGCGGTCAGCCGAATGGCACCTGCCGGCGTCCCTGTGAAGGGGTAATCCCTTTATGATGGACCGAGGGCGAACACACGGATGCCTGTGGAGATTGCCGCACTTTTCCCGCGAAAAGCGCGAGCCGCACGGTAGCCCGGTGCCACAAGGAATGGATGCATGGCCGAGTTTCTGGACGTAGTGCTGTCATATCCGACGCTGCCTTACAGCGTCGTGCTTTGCTTTGCGGTCATCTATTGGATGCTGGCAGCAACCGGCATCGTTGATGAAGGCGGCATCGGCAGTGGTGATGGGGCTGACTTCCATTCCGGTGGCGAAGGTGCCACCGGCCTGGCTGGAATGTTCGCGCGGCTGGGCCTGGGCGGCGCGCCAACCATGCTGGTGGTATTGCTGCTGGCTTTCTTCGGCTGGACGACCACCTATCTGGTTCAGCTCTTCTTTCTCCAATCTTTGCCGACGCCGCTGCGCTGGGGCATTGGCACGGTGGTGGCGCTGGGCGCATTGATCCCTGGCGCGGTTGTGTCCTCCTGGGTGCTGCGCCCGATCCGTCGCCTGCTGATGAAGCTGCGGCCGGTGGAGCAGGCATCGATCCTGGGCAAGACCGGGCAGGTCACCTCGCCGGAGGTCACTGCCGAACGTGGCTATGCGCAGTTTGATGACGGTGGTGCAGGCTTGATCCTGCAGGTGCGCAGCCGTGATGGGCGCCGCCATGTGCGCGGGGATCAGGTGCGCCTGGTCGATTATCTTCCCGAAACAAATCACTACCTGGTGGTCGGCGAGGCCGAGCTGCCAGCGTTGGACGTTTCCATTCCTCAAGTATCAGGTGACAAGGAGATCCACTGATGACACTGACTGCCATTGCCCCATTTGTTGTCGGCGTAGGCATCCTGCTGGTGTTTTTCCTGGGGCTGGCAGGCCTGTTCAAGGCGTTCTACAAAAAGGTCGACCAGGGCACGGCCCTGATCGTCAATGACATGAGCTCCACCCCCAAGGTGCACTTCACCGGCGCGTTGATCATCCCCGTGCTGTACCGCGCCGAGCATATGCGCATCAGCCTGATCACCCTGCAGGTGGACCGCCGCGGCAAGGAAGGCCTGATCTGCCGCGACAACATGCGTGCCGACATCACCGTGGCCTTCTACCTGCGCGTCAATGAAACCCAGGCCGACGTGCTGCGCGTGGCCAAGGCCATCGGCGCGGACCGTGCATCGGACAAGAACGCGGTGGACGAGCTGTTCAATGCCAAGTTCTCCGAGGCACTGAAAACGGTCGGCAAGAAGTTCGACTTCACCCAGTTGTTCGAGAAGCGCCAGGAGTTCCGCGACGAGATCATCGCGGTGATCGGCAACGATCTGAATGGCTACGCGCTGGAAGACGTGGCCATCGATTACCTGGAGCAGACGCCGAAGTCCCTGCTCGATCCGAGCAACATCCTCGACGCCGAAGGCATCCGCAAGATCACCGAGCTGACCGCAGCCCAGAACGTGATCACCAACGAACTGGCGCAGAACGAGCGCCTGGCCATCACCAAGAAGAACGTGGAAGCCACTGAAGCCACGCTGGCGCTGCAGCG
Organism: Stenotrophomonas sp. STEN056; assembly: GCF_056759635.1. Taxonomy (NCBI): domain Bacteria; kingdom Pseudomonadati; phylum Pseudomonadota; class Gammaproteobacteria; order Lysobacterales; family Lysobacteraceae; genus Stenotrophomonas; species Stenotrophomonas sp. STEN056. Next base: position 127,825 of record NZ_JBRRDL010000007.1, on the reverse strand, counting down.
TCAGCAGGCCGAGGCCGAAGCAAGGCAGCGGCGCGAAGTGGAGACCATCCGTGCCCGCGAAGAAGCAGAGACGCTCAAGGTGCAGGAAGAGCAGCGCCAGCTTTCGGAAAATGCCCGCATCGAGGCGCAGCAGCTGATCGACATCCGCGAGCAGAACCGCCTGCGCGAAGTGGAAGTGGCCGAGCAGAACCGCCAGCGTGCGGTGGCCATCGAGGTTGAGCGCGTGGCGCGTGCCCGCCAGCTGGAGCAGGTCACGACCGACCGCGAAGTACAGCTGCAGGGCGTGGAGCGCGACAAGGTGGTCGAGCAGGGCAAGATGGATGTGGCCAACATCACCCGCGAGCGCATCTCCATCGACAAGACCGTGGCGCAGGAAGAAGAGCGCATCAAGGAAGTGCGCCAGGTGTCCGAGGCTGATCGCCTGAAGCAGGTAGCCATCCTGGAGGCCGAGGCCGAAGCGCAGGAAGCCCTGCTCAAGCAGGTCAAGGAAGCAGAGGCCAGTGAGGCCGCAGCCAAGCACCGTGCCGTGGAGATCACCACGCTGGCGCAGGCCGAGTTCGACGCGGCCGGCAAGCAGGCCGAAGCCAAGAAGGCACTGGCCGAAGGCATCCGCGCCGAGCGTGCCGCCCCGGGCCTGGCCGATGCGCAGGTCAAGGAAGCCGGCGCGCTGGCCATCGAGAAGGTGGGTATTGCCGAGGCGCGCGTGGTCGATGCCATGGCCGATGCCAACTTCAAGCAGGGCAGTGCCGAAGCGCGTGTACTGGCCGAACAGCTGGCCGCGCGTGCGCTGGGTGAGGAGCAGATGGGCCGTGCCAAGGCCACTGCGACCGAAACGCAGGGCCTGGCCGAAGCCTCGGTCATCGAGAAGAAGCTGCTTGCCGAGGCCGACGGCCTGACCCGCAAGTTCCAGGCCATTGATTCGCTCGGCGAGACCGCACGCGGTCACGAAGAGTTCCGCATGACCCTGGAAACCAGCCTGAAGCAGGCACTGGCGACGTTGGATGCCGGCAAGGAAGTGTCCAAGGAAAACGCCGAAGTCATCGCCAGCGCCCTGCGCAATGCCGACATCGACATGGTGGGCGGCGACGGTGGCATGTTCGATAACCTGGTCAAGGCGATGTCGCTGGGGCGCTCGATCGAAGGCCTTGCCGACAAGAGCCCGATCGTGCAGGACCTGATGCAGCGCTATCTCGGCGTGGATGCCGCCGCACGTGGCAAGCCGGCCCGGCAGATCGCCGGCGGTGGCGCCGCTTCGGAGCCGGATGCAGGCTGAGTGAGCATGCGCCCGGGCGTTGCATCGCCCGGGCGTGCAATCGAGGGTGTCGGGTGTGGTCCCGGCGCTGGCGTGGATGATGGCGCCTGCTCAGCTGGCCGATTGGCCGCGCGGCGCCATGGCAGGGAATGACCGATGGCCGATACAAACCAGGACTCCGCAGTTTCGACCGATGCCGGTTCCATCGCCGACCAGGCGGTGGCGCAGGGTGGCGCCTACGAGGTGCTGCGCAAGCGCCTGAGCGACCAGGGCACGCGCCTGCGGCAGCTGGTCGAGGCAATGAACCAGCGGCGTCTGCAGGAGTTCGGCGACAGCCGCATGGAGGTAGCCGGGCGCTTCCGCATCCGTACCGAGAACAACTGTGTCGGCCGCGACATCGTGCAGGTCGGCGACGACCTGCTGTTGTTCGGCTACAACGTGTTCATCGGTTTGAAGACGCAGACGCGTGTGGAGGACGTGTTCGGCCTGTACCGCATGGTCGAAGGTGCCGAGGGCTATGACGTCACCCCGGTTGACCTGAAATCCAGCTTCCTGGGCCAGCCGGGTTTCCTGCACGATTTCAACGAGCTTTACGCCTATTACAAGCATGCGCGGCTGCTGCAGCTGATCGTGCGTGACGGCAAGTTGCTGGCTGCGTTCCAGATTGGTGAGCGCAGCAGCGACGTGCGTGTGTTCCGTTGGTCGTTGCCGCCCGGTGGCGAGCTGACTTACATCGACGCGCGCGGCGAACGCGACATCGCGCTGCCGCCGCCGTTTGATTTTGAATGGATGCGGGCAAGCCGCGACATGCTGGTGACCGGGCGCTTCCCGCACCTGAACATCCTCGACACGATCTTCGTGGAGACCACCGGCGGCGACCTGACGATCAAGGTGGAGAACAACACCGAAACCGGGCAGGGCGTGTACAGCGAGCCGGTCGAGGACAGCACCCAGTCGGTGGATGATGCCGATATTGAATTTGCACAGGTGGGGTCGCTGATCCTGCTCAAGGTGCAGCCGTATCGCGAGGATGTGTGTCGCGGGCTGATCTACAACACGTTGACCGGCAAGGTGGTGCGCAACGACGCCATCGTCCAGGCCTGTGTGCAGTTGCCCGATGACCACGGCATCATTTTCCCCGGCGGCTATTACCTGCAAAGTGGCGAGCACAAGGCGTTCGATGCCTCGATGCAGGGCATGCGCTACAAGCGTTCCATCCGCTCGCCCAACGGCGAGGACATGCTGTACATCTTCTACGAGCGTGAGGCCGGCAAGTCGGCGCTGTTCGTCTACAACAGCATCCAGCGGGCGCTGCAGAACCCGGTGTTCGGGTTGGGCTACGCGTTCCTGCGCGACGGCCGCATGGTGCTGTTCAATGCCGAAAACCAGGAGCCGACCCGCATCCATCCGATGCAGGTCTGGCAGACACCGTTCAGCAGTGACGAGTTCGCGGCGCACCGTCCGGCGGGCACCAGTTTCATGGCGCGCATCGGCAACGCCGAACTGGTGCGTGGCATCTCCAACCTGCTGGATCTGGGGCGCGAGATCGACAGCCGCGAGGTGTCGCTGCAGCGCTATGAGCTGCTGACCCACAACGCCAGGCGACTGTTCGATACGCACCATTGGCTGGATGACGCCAACTGTGAAGGTGCAGCCACGCTGCTGCGTGAGATCAGTGCCACCGGCGAATCGATGCTCGACGAGTACGAAAAAGTCGAGAGCATCCGCAAGCAATCGGCACAGGCGATGGCCGAGGTCACCAGCCAGCACAGGGTTCTGCTTGGGCGCGTGCAGCCGCAGAACTGGTCGAAGATCGGCGAGTTTGTCGAGGCGCTGGGCGAGATCGGCAAGCTGCGTGGGCGGTTGTTGACCGTCCGCGATTATCGCTATGTGGATGTCGCGGCGATCGACGCGATGAATGCCGCATTGCAGGAGGCGCACGACCGCGTTGGTGTGGCGACGGGCGAGTTCCTGGGCAGTGACAAGGCGCTGTTGCCGTTCGGTGAGCGCCTGCAGGCGTTGGACGATGCTGCCCAGCAGGCACAGACCGCGCGGCAGCTCGCTGACCAGATTGAGCAGATGCAGGCCATGTCCGGCGAACTGGACATGCTTTCCGAATTGATGGCCAGCCTGAAGGTGGATGACGCCGCCCAGCGCACACGGGTGGTCGAGGCGATTTCCGGTATCTATGCCAAGCTCAACCAGTCGCGTGCGCGTGCAGACCAGCGCCGCCGCTCGCTGGGTTCGGCCGAGGCGGTGGCGCAGTTTGGCGCGCAGTTTTCGTTGTTCAGCCAGGCCATCACCAGTGCCCTGGGTTTGGCGACTGACCCCGAGCGTGCCGACGAACAACTGTCGCGGTTGATGGTGCAGCTGGAAGAACTGGAGAGCCAGTTCGGCGAACATGAGCAGTTCCTCGGCGACATCCTCAACAAGCGCGAGGAGTTGCTGGACACCTTCGAGTCGCACAAGCAGACCTTGCTGGATGCCCGCCAGCGCAAGGCGCAGTCGGTGCTGGATGCGGCCAATCGCATTCTTGACGGCCTGGCCAAACGCACCGAGCGCTTCACCACGGTCGATGAACTCAATGCATTCTTTGCCGGCGATCCGCTGATCCTGAAATTGCGCGAGCTGGCCGAACGCCTGCGCGAGTACAAGGACAGCGTCAAGGCGGACGACGTCGAAGCGCGGCTGAAGGGTGTGCGCGACCAGGCAGTACGCGCCCTGCGTGATCGCAGCGATCTGTTTGAAGGCGGCGGCAACGTGATCCGTCTCGGTCGCCATCGCTTCAGCGTCAATACGCAGCCGCTGGACCTGACCATCCTGCCGCGCGGTGATGGCTTGTCGGTGCATCTGACCGGCACTGATTACTACGAACCCATCGTTGATCCGGAGTTGGAAGCGCTGCGCGATTACTGGCCGGTGACGCTGGATTCGGAATCGCCCACGCTGTACCGCGGCGAGTATCTGGCCGGTTTGATCCTCGACGCGGCCATCCGCGGCCAGGAAGGGTTGAGCCTTGAACAACTGCTGCGCGATGCCGCACAGGCCGATGTACTGGGCAAGCGGGTGCGTGATTTCGCCGCGCCGCGCTACCGCGAGGGTTACGAAAAGGGCATTCACGACCACGACGCCACGCTGATATTGCAGGCATTGTTGCCGCTGTATCACAGCGCCGGTGCCCTGGTGCACGCACCGGCCGCGCGCGCATTGGCGCTGTTGTTCTGGTCGCGCGAAGGCAAGCGTGAAGACATTGCGCAGTGGGTTGAACGTGCCGCCGGTGCATTCGCCATCGCCCGCATGTTTGCCGCACGCGAGGGACTGGATGCCCTGCGCAATGAGATCGCCCAGGCCTTGGCCGCCTTCCAGGCCGAGAACGAACTGCCGTTTGACGCTGCAGCGGCAACGACTGGCGCGGACTACCTGCTCGCGGAACTGGCTGCTGGTGAACCGACCTTCGGTTTCAGCGGTTACGCGCGGCAACTGGTGACTGGTCTGCGCGAACAGTTGCAGGCTGCCGGGCAGGGGGATGCTTTTGATCGCTCGCTGCAGAAGCTGGCCAAACGGCCGGCGCTGCAATGGGCACAGGCCGAGCATTGGCTGCGGGCAATGTGCAGCCAGGCGCAGTTCGCGGCGCTGTCCGGTTATGTGCCGGAAGCGGTTGCGATGTTGCTGGGTGAACGCAGCCTGCGCAGCCAGGTGCGCGACGTCACGCTGATCGCTGACACCGCCGGGCTGCTGGGTGAACACCCGCGCATCCGCGAGGGCCACCTGCCGTTGTCGGTCGATGATTTCCTGGGCCGCTGGCAGGCGCATCGCGACCAGTTCCAACCGGCGTTCGAGCGCTATCAGGCACTGCGGCACCGCATCAGTGCGCGCGAGCGCGAAGCCCTGCGTCTTGCCGAATTCCAGGCGCGGCCACTGAGTTCATTCGTCCGCAACAAGCTGATCAACGATGTCTACCTGCCGATCATCGGCGACAACCTTGCCAAGCAGATGGGCACGGTGGGCGAGAACAAGCGCAGTGACCTGATGGGCCTGCTGATGATGATCAGCCCGCCCGGTTACGGCAAAACCACCTTGATGGAATACGTGGCCAACCGCCTGGGCCTGGTCTTCATGAAGATCAATGGCCCGGCGCTGGGGCACGAAGTGCGCTCGCTGGATCCGGAGCAGGCGCCGGATGCCACTTCGCGGCAGGAGCTGTTGAAGCTCAACCTGGCGCTGGAGATGGGCAACAACACCATGTTGTATGTCGACGACATCCAGCACACGCACCCGGAGTTCCTGCAGAAATTCATCTCGCTGTGCGATGGCACCCGTCGCATCGAAGGCGTGTGGAAGGGGCGCACCAAGACCTACGACCTGCGCGGCAAGAAGTTCTGCGTGGTGATGGCCGGCAACCCGTATACCGAGTCCGGCGAGGTGTTCAAGGTGCCGGACATGCTGGCCAACCGTGCCGACATCTACAACCTGGGCGATGTACTCGGCGGCATGGAAGAGGCCTTCAAGCTCAGCTACATCGAAAACAGCCTCACCTCCAGCCAGGTGCTGGCGCCGATGGCCACGCGCGACCTGGCCGATCTGTACGTGCTGGTGGACAAGGCCAGCGGCAAGGAGGTTTCGACCAACGCCTTGAGCCATGCCTACAGCGGTGCGGAGATCAACGAGATTGTCGCCACGCTGGAGCGCCTGGCGCAGGTGCGCGAGGTGGTCTATCGGGTCAACCAGCAGTACATCGCCAGCGCTGCGCAGGCGGACAAGTACCGCGTCGAGCCCTCGTTCCGGCTGCAGGGCAGCTACCGCAACATGAACAAGCTGGCCGAGAAGATTTCGCCGGTGATGAATGCCGCCGAGCTGCAGCAGCTGATCTCCGACCACTACCTGGGTGAGTCGCAGCTGCTGACCAGTGGTTCGGAAGAGAATCTGCTCAAGCTGGGCGAACTGCGCGGCGTGCTGGATGCGCCGCAGCAGGCGCGCTGGGAGCAGATCAAGCGCGACTTCATGCGCGACAAGGCCATGGGCGGTGATGATGCCGATACCGGCGCGCGCGTCGTTGCACAGCTGGCCGACATCGCCAGTGGCCTGCAGGGGCTGCGCGCCGATGAAGTGCCAGTCGCAGCTCCGGTGGCCGCGGCGGTGGAAGCACCGTGGGAGCAGATCGTCGCCTTGCTGCAGGCACTGGCCGCACGGCCGGTGCCTGCGGCCGCGGCGGTTGAAACACCGGCAACGGTGGCACCGTCGCAGGATCTCGAGCCGCTGCTGCGGGCCTTGGCCGACTCCCAGCAACGTCAGGGGCAGGTCGGTGATGCCTTGGCGCAACTGGCGGCGCAACTGCGCGACTGGCTGGCCAGGGAGCCGGCAGCGGGCAAGCCGGCCCCGCGCGTTCGCCGGGCTCGCAGTCCGGAGGAGAAAGCGCTGGACGAGGCCTTGATGCGCCACTTCTATGGCGGGCAGGTGGTGGTGCCGGGCCAGCAGGGCAGCCGCAAGGACGAGGAGCCCGGTGAGCCCTGAAGCGGCCCGCATGAACGGTTTACCGCTGCCGCCGGTTCCCGCGCTGACGCTGGAGGATCCGATGGCGGTGGCCCGCTACGGCGCGCCGCTGCTGGCGGTGGTCGAGCAGGAGACATCGCCGGCCGATGGCGGCCATGCCGCAGCACGACTGGTGGCCGAGATGGACAACATCCATCAGGCCATGCGCGCGCACGATGCTGGCGCCATTCGCCGCAGTGTCGGCTTGCTGGGGCGGTTGCTGGGGCGCGATGTGGAGATGCAGGCGCAGGCGGAACGCCTGGCCGGGCAACTGGATGTCTGCCTGCTGCGGGCTGACGGCAGCGTCGCCGAACTGCAGCGCATCCTGCCAACGTACCGGCAGCAGGTTGCCTTCACGGAGGCGGCGGTCAATGCGATCGACGCCTGGGCCGGAGCGGGCGAGGGCGTGCTGCGGGATGCCGAAGCGCAGCCCGGGCGGGTCAATGAATTGATACTGGCGGCGCTGCAGCGGCGTCTGCAGCATCTGCGCAGCGTTGCCCGGCTGCGTGGGCTGGAGGCAGCGCAGCTGCAGTTGCTGCATGCCCAGGGCGTTGAGTTGCTGGAGCGCTACCAGCGCATCCGCGACGTGCTGCTGCCGTTGTGGCGGCAACAGGTGCTGGCTGCACGGGCGGCCGGGGCAGCCGCACAGCTGGCCTCGGCGGCGGACGTACAGACGCGGATACTGGCCGAGGTCGAGGCGATGCAGGCTAGACTTCGCTGAAGGTTTTCAATCGTGTTCCATGACGCGTGCGCCGCGCCGCGCACCTTCCTCAAGGAGAGTTGCAGATGACCCAGGAAAACATCCCCGTGCCGGTCGAATCCTCAGCGGCGCTGGATGGCACGGCGCTGGTCGCGCTGGGCCTGACCGAAGCCGACCGCCCGCAGATCGCGCAGATCACGCGCACGCTGGACGACATCAGCCCGGGCAACCTGCATGTGTTTGGGCGCGAAGCGGCCGGCAAGAGCGCTGCATTCTCCACACAGCTGCTGGAGCATGTGCGCAACCGCGACCTGGATGCGTCGGGTGACAAGCTGGGCGAGGTGGTGCGCATTGCCCGCTCGCTGAAGCTCGATGGTTTGAATGAGCGCTCCAGGGTGCCGGTGATCGGCGGCCTGATCGACCGCATGCGTGCCTCCAAGGGCGAGCTGGTGCAGAAATTCAGCGACACCAATCAGCAGATCGAACAGCTGATGCGCGACGTGGGTACGCAGCAGGCCACGATGGGCCAGCGTGTGGGTGAGTTCGACCGCATGCACGCCATCGTTCGCGACGAGCGCCAGAGCCTGGGCCTGCATGTCGCTGCCGGCAAGCAGCGGTTGGCCGAGCTCAATGGCGAACTGCAGGCACTGGTCGGTTTGGAAGACCCGCAATCGCGTATCCGCCGCGGCGAGATCGACAACGCCATCCGCCTGCTGGACAAGCGCGTGGGCGATTTGACGGTGATGCAGCACGCTGCCGACCAGTCGCTGCCGATGATCCGGCTGATCCAGGCCAATGCGATCCAGTTGATCGAAAAGTTCAACGCGGTGCGTGACATCACCATCCCCTCGTGGAAGCGCCAGTTCGCCATACAGTTGTCGCTGGGCGAGCAGAAAAACGCGGTGGAACTGTCCAACGCCATCGACGATGCCACCAACGAGCTGATGCGCCGCAATGCGGACCTGATGCGGCAGACCTCGGTGGAAACGGCCAAGGCCAACCAGCGCGCAGTGATTGATGTAGCCACCCTGCGGCACGTGCACGAACAGCTGATCGCCACGGTGGAAGAAGTGCGCACCATCCACCGCGAGGGCATGCAGCAGCGGCAGCAGGCCGAGGTGGAGCTGGCGCGCCTGCGTGAGGATGTACAGCAGCGCCTGGCCCAGCCGACGCAGAGCTGACCTGCGTAGGAGCGGCCTCGGCCGCGAAACCGGGAGTCGGCCATGACCGTATCCCGGCATGGCCGCCGGCGATTTTCTCGATACCCAAACACACACTAGCTTCGCGGCCGAGGCCGTTCCTACGGGGTGCCGGCCAGTTGGTGTTGCAGCCAATCAGCTAGCGCAGCCACGCGCGGGTCTTTGCGTTCACCCGCCGTGCACAGCGCCCAGCAGCCTTCGGTATTCACGAAACCCCAGGGGGCGATCAGGCGGCCATTGGCCAGGTCATTGGCGACCAGCGGCTCCGGCGCGATGGCGATGCCCAGTCCGGCCACGGCTGCTTCCAATTGGTAATACAGGTGCTCGAAGCCGGTGCCGTAGCGCAGTGCATCGGTCTGGATGCCATTGAGGGCAGCCCAGGTTGGCCACGCCTGCGGGCGCGAGCGGGTATGCAGCAGTTCGTGGGCCAGCACCGCCTCGGCAGGCTGATGGGCCAGTGCATGTGCGCCCTTGATCGACGGGCTGAACACCGGGCCTATGCGCTCGGTCGCCAGCGTGTGCACGTTCCAGCCGCTCGGCCATGGTGCCTGGCCGAGCAGCAGTGCGGCATCCAGGCCATCGAGGTGCGGCGTGAAGTCGCCGTCCTGCGCGGCCAGGTGCAGGGTCAGCCCCGGCAGGTCGCGCTGTAGATCCTGCAGGCGCGGGATCATCCAGCGGGCGAGCAGGCTGCCCGGGCAGCCCAGTACAAAGGCATCGCCACGTTGCGGGCGACGCAGCGAAGCGATGCAATCGCGCAGCTGTGAAAACGCCCCGGAGGTGGCTTCCAGCAGGCGATTGCCCGCCGCCGTCGGGCGGATGCCGCGCCCATCGCGCTCGAACAGGGCCAGCCCGAGTTCATCCTCCAAGGCGCGCAGCTGCCGGCTTACGGCGCCGTGGGTGACGTGAAGTTCGGCCGCGGCCTGGCTGACGCTGCGCAGCCGTGCGGCCGCCTCGAACGCGCGCAGGGCATTGAGCGAGGGCAGGGGATGGCTGGCTTTCATGTGAGTTTTTCTAACACATGGCCGTGAAAGAATCGATTTTTATGTCGTCTGGCCTGCGCTAGAGTGCAGGCCTGTTCTTTGTAGCCGTGATGCCATGACTGATCCGTCGATCTCCGATTTCCATGCCTTCCCCGATGCCCGCGGGCATTTTGGCCGTTACGGCGGCAGCTTCGTGGCCGAAACGCTGGTCGGGCCCTTGCAGGAACTGGCCGCGGCCTACGACCAGGCGCGGGTTGATCCGTCCTTCATTGCCGCCTACGACAAGGACCTGAAGCACTACGTTGGCCGGCCCAGCCCGATCTACCACGCCGAGCGCCTGAGCAAGGACGTGGGCGGTGCGCAGATCCTGCTCAAGCGCGAGGACCTGAACCACACCGGCGCACACAAGGTGAACAACACCATCGGCCAGGCGCTGCTGGCCGCGCGCATGGGCAAGACCCGCATCATCGCCGAGACCGGCGCCGGTCAGCATGGCGTGGCCTCGGCCACCGTGGCTGCACGGCTGGGCCTGGAGTGCGTGGTGTACATGGGCGCCACCGACATCGAGCGGCAGAAGATCAACGTCTACCGCATGAAGCTGCTGGGCGCGACGGTGGTGCCGGTGAGTAGCGGCTCGGCCACGCTGAAGGACGCGCTCAACGAAGCGATGCGCGACTGGGTGACCAATGTGCGCGACACCTTCTACATCATCGGCACCGTCGCTGGCCCGGACCCGTACCCGCGCATGGTGCGTGACTTCAACGCCATCGTCGGCCGCGAGGCGCGCGCGCAGATGCTGGAAGACTACGGCCGCCTGCCCGATGCCATCACCGCCTGCGTCGGCGGTGGTTCCAATGCCATCGGCCTGTTCCATGCCTTCCTCAACGACCGCGAGGTGAAAATCTACGGCGCCGAAGCGGCGGGTGACGGCATTCATACCGGACGCCATGCGGCATCCATTTCCGCCGGCCGCCCCGGCGTGCTGCACGGCAACCGCACCTATGTGCTGTGCGATGACGATGGTCAGATCACCGAAACGCACTCCATCTCGGCCGGTCTGGATTACCCGGGCGTTGGCCCGGAGCATTCGTTCCTGGCCGATACCGGCCGTGCGCAGTACGTCGGCATCACCGACGAAGAGGCGTTGGCCGCGTTCCATCGCCTGACCCGCATTGAAGGCATTCTGCCGGCACTGGAATCCAGCCACGCGGTCGCGCAGGCGATCAAGCTGGCGCGCGAGTTGCCCAAGGATGCGCTGGTGCTGTGCAACCTGTCCGGCCGTGGCGACAAGGACGTGCATACCATCGCCGCCCGCGAAGGGCTGGTGCTGTGAGCGGCCCGGTCATGCGAGGTGCGTTGCTGTGCGCGGTGGCTGCGTTGGCCGCCTGTAAACCCGCGGAGCAGGAGGTGGCACCTGCAGCCACCGCTGCGCCGGAGGCGGCACCGGCTTCAGGCAGCGCGGGTCCGGTCACTGCGCCGGCGTCGGCGGCTTCGTCGTCCGCTGATCTCGCCGGGTTCGGCGAACTGCGCATCGGCGCTGCCTTCGGCAAGGCGCCGGCAGACCAGGCCTTTGTTTCGGCAGGCATGCGCGAGCTGATGGAAGGCGATTGCGAGTACTACGACAAGGGCAGCCTCCCGGAGGGCATGTCGATGATGGTGCTGGGCGACCGCATCGCCCGGTTCGAGGTGGACGCCATCGACGATCCCAGCATCAAGATGGATGCACCGGCCGCCGGCGCTCCGGCGTTGCCGTTCGGGCTGTGGGTGGGCATGAGCGTGGTCGAGGCAAAGAAGCGCCTTCCCGCTGCGGTAGTGGTCAGCCCGCATGCCTACAACTCCCCGGATGGCGATTACCTGACCTGGACCGACAAGGCCAGCAAGTTGGCCATCCGTCTGGAAACACTCAATGGGCTGGTGACCTCGATCTACTGGGGCCAGCCTGAAGCGGTTGAACTGATTGAAGGATGTGCCTGAGATGCCCGTGAGCCGAATTGACGATTGTTTCGCCCGTCTGCTGGCCTCCGGCCGCAAGGCGCTGATTCCCTTCATCACTGCGGGTGATCCGCTGCTGGAAGCCACCGTGCCGGTCATGCATGCGCTGGTTGAGGCGGGCGCGGATGTGATCGAGCTGGGCGTACCGTTCTCCGACCCGATGGCCGACGGCCCCACCATCCAGCGCAGCTCCGAGCATGCGCTGGCCCGCGGCGCCAATCTGCGCTACATCTTCGACAGCGTGGCGGCATTCCGTCAGCACGATGCGACCACCCCGGTGGTGCTGATGGGCTACCTCAACCCGGTTGAAATCCGCGGCGCGGCCAAGTTTGCCAACGAGGCGATCGCCGCTGGCGTGGATGGCGTGTTGCTGGTGGATCTGCCGCCGGAGGAGGCCGAGGAGACCCGCGCGGCATTCACGGCCGCTGGCCTGGCCCTGATCCTGCTGGCTTCACCGACCAGCAGTGAGGCCCGTCTCGACAGCCTTTGCGACGCTGCAAAGGGTTATCTGTACTACGTCAGCTTTGCCGGCGTCACCGGCGCTTCCGAACGGTTGAACAGTGCAGCCGCGGGCGAGCGCCTGCGGCAACTGCGCAGCCGTTCCACGGTGCCGGTGGTGGCGGGTTTCGGCATCAAGGACGCTGCCAGCGCGGCCGCCATGGCGGTGGATGCGGACGGCGTGGTGGTCGGCAGTGCCTTGGTTTCGGCCATGGCCGATGCGCAGGACCCTGCCGCTGCGGCCGAAGCGGCCAAGCGCTTCCTCAAGCCACTTCGCCAGGCGCTGGATAGCTGAGGGCACATCATGCTCGGCAGCGCTTCCCGGTGGCCGCCTGCCGAGCAGAACCCCGCGTCGTAGCCGGGGTGAGCGCAGCCCGCGCGGGGGCGGGAGGCGGCGCAACCGGGGCGGACATCACGACTTTCCGCACGGTTCCAGGGCCCGGAGGCAAGGGCCCGCAGCGTGGCCTGGTGGCGCTGCAGTGCTGAACCCAGCTCTGCGCAAACGTACGCAGCAGTAGGGTTTCAAGCCAATCGGGATGCGCCGTGGTCGCAGGGGTGAGCTAGACTGTCGGCCCTGTCGCGGCCTTCGGGCCGCCCTGAATGGAACCATCATTCCGCATGAGTTGGCTCAGCAAGTTGATGCCGTCGGGCATCCGTACCGACAACACGCCGTCCAAGAAGCGCAGCGTCCCCGAAGGTCTCTGGGAGAAATGCAGCAGCTGCGGTACGGCCCTGTATCGCCCCGAACTGGAAGAGAACCTTGAGGTCTGCCCGAAGTGTGGGCACCACATGGCCATCCGCGCGCGCGCGCGTCTGGCGGCGCTCTTTGATGCGGACAGCACCACCGAAATCGCCGCCCGTCTCGGGCCGACCGATGTGCTCAAGTTCAAGGATCAGAAAAAGTACGTCGAGCGCATCAAGGCCAGCCAGAAGAACACCGGCGAGTACGATGCACTGGTGGCCATGCGTGGCCTGCTGAAGGGCCGCCCGCTGGTGGCGTCCTCGTTCGATTTCGCCTTCATGGGTGGCTCGATGGGTTCGGTGGTGGGCGAGCGTTTTTCGCTGGCGGCCGAAGCTGCGCTGGAAATGGGGGCGCCTTACGTGTGCTTCTCCGCCAGCGGCGGTGCGCGCATGCAGGAAGGCTTGTTCTCGCTGATGCAGATGGCCAAGACCTCGGCCGCGCTGGGCAAGCTGCGTGAAGCCGGCCTGCCGTACATCTCGGTACTCACCCATCCGACCACCGGCGGCGTGTCGGCGTCGTTCGCAATGCTGGGCGATATCAACATCGCCGAGCCGCAGGCGCTGATCGGCTTTGCCGGCCCGCGCGTGATCGAACAGACCGTGCGCGAAAAGCTGCCCGAAGGCTTCCAGCGCTCGGAGTTTCTGCTGGAGCACGGCGCCATTGACCAGATCTGCGACCGCCGCGAAATGCGTGATCGCCTCGCCGATCTGCTGGCCATGATGACGCGCCAGCCGCGGCACGAAGAAGCAGTGGCCTGATGTCTACCCGCAAGTATTTTGGTACTGACGGTATTCGCGGTCGGGTTGGTCAGGGTGTGATCTCTGCCGATTTCGTCATGCGCCTGGGCAATGCGCTCGGCCGCGTGCTGATCGAGCGCAATGGCGCCCAGCCTACCGTAGTGATCGGCAAGGACACGCGTATCTCCGGCTATATGTTCGAGTCGGCGCTGGAAGCCGGGCTGGTGGCCGCCGGTGCCAACGTGCAACTGCTGGGCCCGATGCCGACCCCGGCCGTGGCCTTCCTGGCGCATACGCTGGGCGCGGACGCCGGCATCGTCATCAGTGCCTCGCACAACCCGCATTACGACAACGGCATCAAGTTCTTCTCGGGGGAAGGCGAGAAGCTCGACGATGCCACCGAACTGGCGCTGGAAGCGGCATTGGATCAGCCATTCACCACGGTGGAATCCGAGCATCTGGGCAAGGCGGTGCGTGCGCGTGATGCGGTTGGCCGCTACATCGAGTTCTGCAAGGCCAGCGTGCCGCGTGACTTCTACCTGCGTGGCCTCAAGGTCGTGCTGGATTGCGCCCATGGCGCCACTTACCACATCGCGCCACTGTTGTTCCGCGAAATGGGGGCTGAAGTGGTGGCTATTGGTGCCGAGCCCAACGGCGTCAACATCAACGACGGCGTGGGTTCGATGCATATCGACAACCTGTCACGAAAGGTCGTGGAGACCGGCGCCCACATGGGCATCGCTTTCGATGGTGATGGCGACCGCGTGCTGATGGTCGATGACACTGGCGCAGCAGTGGACGGTGATGGCCTGCTCTACATCCTGGCCAAGGCTTGGCAGGCCAATGGCCGCCTGCGTGGCCCGGTAGTCGGCACGCTGATGACCAACTACGGGCTGGAGCAGGCGCTGGAACGCCTGGGCATTCCATTCGTGCGCGCCAACGTGGGTGATCGTTACGTTCACCAGGCCTTGGTCGAGGGCAAGGGCACGCTCGGCGGTGAGGCTTCAGGGCACATTCTGTGCCTGGATCGCGCCACCACCGGCGATGCCATCGTCAGTGCGCTGCAGGTGCTGGAAGTGCTGGGCAATGCCGGCCAGAACCTGCGTCAGGCGGGCGAGGGTCTGGCCATGGTGCCGCAGAAAACCATCAACGTGCGGCTGGAGTCGGGCGCGCGTGAAGTGGTGAAGAGTGCGCCGGTGCAGGAGGCCTTGGCGGCCGCGCAGGCTGCGGTTGCCGGCCGGGGCAGGGCGTTCCTGCGCCCTTCCGGTACCGAGCCGGTGGTGCGTGTCACGGTCGAGGCTGATGATGCCGGGCTGATGGCCTCCACCCTCGATGCCCTGGCCGATGCGGTGCGTTCGGCTGCCGCACAGGTTTGAGCTGGATCATAGGTTGTTGCCGGGGCGTCGGTTTCAATGGCCGGCGCCCCGTTCCCTTCTCTGGAGTAGTTGCATGAGTTCCCGTATTCCCACCCTCGACATCACCCGCTTCGATACCGACCGTGACGCCTTCGTGGCTGAACTGGGTGCCGCGTATCGTCAGTGGGGGTTCGCGGGCATCCGCAACCACGGCATCCCGCAGGCCGACATCGACGCCGCGTATGACGTCTTCAAGGCATTCTTTGCATTGCCGGATGAGGTGAAGAAGCAGTACCACGTGGCGGGCGGTGGTGGTGCTCGTGGCTATACGCCGTTTGGCGTGGAAACCGCCAAGGGCTCCAAGCACTTCGACCTGAAGGAGTTCTGGCATATCGGCCGTGAAATCGCCGATGACTCCAAGTACCGCGAGGTGATGCCGCCGAACCTGTGGCCGAGCGAAGTGCCGGGCTTCAAGGAGCATGGTTACGGCCTGTACCAGAAGCTGGACCGGCTGGGCTCGCGCGTGCTGTCGGCGCTGGCCCTGCACATCGGCCTGCCGCAGGAGTTCTTTGCCGACAAGACCAACAACGGCAACTCGATCCTGCGCCCCATCCATTACCCGCCGATCACCACTGACGACATTCCCAATGTCCGTGCCGGTGCCCATGGCGACATCAACTTCATCACCCTGCTGGTGGGTGCCAGTGCCGCCGGCCTGGAAGTGCAGTCGCATGAAGGTGAGTGGGTACCGTTCACCTCCGATGCCGACACCATCGTGGTCAACATCGGCGACATGCTGCAGCGCCTGACCAACCACGTATACCCGTCCACCATCCATCGCGTGGTCAATCCTCCGGGTGAGCTGGCGCGCCAGCCGCGTTACTCGGTGCCGTTCTTCCTGCACCCGAACCCGGATTTCCTGATCGACGTGCTGCCCTCGTGCATCACCGCGGAAAACCCGAGCCGCTACCCGGAGGCGATCACTGCCCACGGCTTCCTGGAAGAGCGCCTGCGCGAGATCAAGTTGAAGTAAGTGAACGCCCGCCGGGATCTGCCGGCCGGCTGACAAGCGCGCCGTCACGGCCTGGGCTGTGGCGGCGTTTTTGCGTCTTGTCCCGCTATGTCCGTCGATTGTCCTGCTGGTGTCGTCATTTCAGCTATCCTTTGCCCACATTTTTTATTGGGAGTGGCCCTGGATGCGCCGCAAGATCGTTGCTGGTAACTGGAAGCTGCATGGCAGCCGTCAATTCGCCACTGAACTGGTGGGGCAGGTGGCCGCCGGCTTGCCGCTGGAGGGGGTGGATCTGGTGATCCTGCCGCCGTTGCCTTACCTGGGGGATCTGGTCGAGGACTTCGAGGCGACCGCGCTGGCCTTTGGCGCCCAGGATGTCAGCTGCAACGAGAAGGGGGCTTACACCGGGGAGGTGTCGGCGACGATGCTGGTCGATGTCGGCGCGACCTACGGGCTGGTGGGGCATTCCGAGCGGCGGCAGTACCACCACGAAAGCAGCGAGTTGGTGGCGCGCAAGTTTGTGGCGGCGATTCACGCGGGGCTGGTTCCAGTCTTGTGTGTCGGTGAGACGCTGGAGCAGCGCGAAGCCGGCCAGACCGAGCAGGTCATCGCCTCGCAACTGGGTCCGGTGCTGGAGCTGGCTGGCGTTGCGGCCTTCGCCAAGGCCGTGGTGGCCTATGAGCCGGTATGGGCAATTGGTACCGGCCGGACTGCCAGCCCGGAGCAGGCCCAGGCCGTGCACGCCTTCATTCGTGGCGTAGTCGCCGAGCGCGATGCTAGAATCGCTGATTCGTTGCCGCTCCTCTATGGTGGCAGCGTCAAGCCCGACAATGCAGCAGAGCTGTTCTCGCAGCCTGACGTGGATGGCGGGCTGGTAGGTGGCGCTTCACTGGTGGCGGCCGATTTCCTGGCCATCGCGAGGGCAGCCGCCGGTCGCTAACGGGAACTGTCCGGGACGGATTTCAAAATGCTGATGTTGATCCTCAATGTGGTCTATGTGCTGGTGGCGATCGCGATGATTGCGCTGATCCTGATGCAGCGCGGTTCTGGTGCCGCTGCCGGCTCGGGCTTCGGTGCCGGTGCCTCGGGTACGGTGTTTGGCGCGCGCGGTGCCTCCAACTTCCTGTCCAAGTCCACCAAGTGGCTGGCGGTGGTGTTCTTCGGCATCAGTCTGTTCATGGCCTGGTATGCCACGCACGGCGCCCGTCCGTCCGGCGAAGGTCTGGGTGTGATGTCGCAGGCCGTCGCCCCGGTCGCTGCGCCGGCCGTGCCGGCAGGTGAGCTGCAGGCCGCGCCGCCGGCCGCTGCGGTGGGTGAAGTACCGCAGGCAACGGCGCCGGCAGAAAATATTCCTTCGGGAAGTGAAGAAAAGCCCGTCGAAGGCTCGCATAAAAACTGAAGACGGTTACAATACGCGGCGCACTGTTGAAACAGCGGTGCTGACGTAGGCCCAGGTGGCGGAATTGGTAGACGCACTACCTTGAGGTGGTAGCGACGAGAGTCGTAGGGGTTCGAGTCCCCTCTTGGGCACCATGGTTTGTAAGCGGGTACGGGGGCGCAGCAGCGTCCCTCGTGGCAAGTCCCGTCAATCCCCCATGTCCTGTCATCGTCAGGTGTTCAGGGCAGAGGCAAGAGAGAATCGCTGTGCTGGCCGAATATTTGCCGTCCCTGCTGTTTCTGATCGTCGCCACCGGCATCGGCGTGACGCTGATGCTCATCGGTCGGTTCCTCGCTCCCCGTTCGCCGGACTCCGAGAAACTCTCCGCCTACGAGTGTGGCTTCGAGGCGTTCGAAAACGCGCGCATGAAGTTCGACGTGCGTTACTACCTGATCGCCATCCAGTTCATCGTCTTTGACCTGGAAATCATTTTCATCGTGCCTTGGACCCAGGTGTTCATGGAGCTCGGCGCTCGCTCGCTGGTCACCATGGGCCTGTTCGTGGGCATGCTGTTCCTCGGCTTTATCTACGTGTGGAAGAAGGGAGCGCTGGAATGGGAGTGATCCAAACTCTCGACGGCCTGATGAACAATCCGGTCCCGGAAGGGCGGGTTGACGACATTCTCCGTCCCGAAGGCGACAACCCCCTGCTCGAGAAGGGTTATGTGACCACCAGCGTCGATGCGCTGTTGAACTGGGCACGTACTGGCTCGATGTGGCCGATGACCTTCGGTCTGGCCTGCTGTGCGGTGGAAATGATGCACGCCGGTGCGGCGCGCCTGGATCTCGATCGTTATGGCGTGGTGTTCCGTCCCTCGCCGCGTCAGTCCGACGTGATGATCGTGGCCGGCACGCTGGTCAACAAGATGGCCCCGGCGTTGCGCAAGGTCTACGACCAGATGCCTGACCCGAAGTGGGTCATCTCGATGGGCAGCTGCGCCAACGGCGGTGGCTATTACCACTACTCCTATGCAGTGGTGCGTGGCTGTGACCGTGTGGTGCCGGTGGACGTGTACGTCCCGGGCTGCCCGCCGACCGCCGAGGCGCTGGTGTACGGCATTCTTCAGCTGCAGAAGAAGATCTGGCGTACCCAGACCATCGCCCGCTGACCCCCCTTTCAAATCAAGAGCACGCCAGCCCCCATGGCCCAGCAAGCATCTTCACTCATTGACCGACTTCGCGCGCGTTTCGCCGGTGCGCAGGTCTCTGTGGTTGAACCGCGCGGCGAAGTGACGCTGGAGGTTCCGTCGGCTGATTGGCATGTGGTTGCCCTGGCGCTGCGTGACGAGTTCGGCTTCGAGCATGCCACCGACCTGTGCGGTGTCGATTATCTCGGCTACGGCAGCGACGAGTGGGACACTTCCGATGTCTCTTCGCACGGCTTCAGCCGCGGCGTGGAAGGCAGCGGCGCCGGCCGTTTCGCCTGGGGTGAATTCCCCAGCCATGAAGCCGCCGATGGCGCACAGCCCGATGCGCTGCCGAAGCAGCGTTTTGCTGTGGTTGTCCAGCTGCGTTCGTACCAGCACAACCAGCTGCTGCGCATCCGCTGTTTCGCACCCAGTGAAGAGCTGCCGGTCGTGGCCTCGCTGGTTGACGTGTGGCCGGGCTTGAACTGGTTCGAGCGTGAAGCCTTCGACCTGTTTGGTGTGATCTTTGAAGGTCACCCGGACCTGCGTCGCATCCTGACCGACTACGGTTTTGTGGGGCATCCGTTCCGCAAGGATTTCCCGTTGATCGGCAATGTCGAAGTGCGTTACGACGAAGAAAAGAAGCGTGTGGTGTACGAGCCGGTGACTTCGGTCGAACCGCGCGTCGGCGTGCCGCGCGTGATCCGCGATGACGCCCGCTTCCAGACTGCGGAAGGCGAGCGCGCGCAGACGGAGGCAAGCAAGTGAGCGCGCAGGTAAACAAGGAATTCCATCAGGCTTCGCAGGCCTTTGCGAGCAATCCCGCCGAGTCCCGGCAGGAGATCCGCAACTACACCATGAACTTCGGCCCGCAGCATCCGGCCGCGCATGGCGTGCTGCGCCTGATTCTGGAAATGGACGGCGAAACCATCGTCCGCGCCGACCCGCACGTGGGCCTGCTGCATCGCGCGACCGAGAAGCTGGCCGAATCCAAGCCGTTCAACCAGTCGGTTGGCTACATGGACCGCCTGGATTACTGCTCGATGATGTGCAACGAGCACGCCTACGTCCGCGCCATCGAAAACCTGGTGGGTATCGAGGTGCCGGAGCGTGCGCAGTACATCCGCACCCTGTTCGACGAAGTCACCCGCATCCTGAACCATCTGATGTGGCTGGGCTCCAACGGGCTCGACCTGGGTGCGATGGCGGTGATGCTGTACGCCTTCCGCGAGCGCGAAGAGCTGATGGACTGCTACGAAGCAGTCTCCGGTGCACGCATGCACGCGGCGTACTACCGTCCGGGCGGCGTTTACCGTGATCTGCCGGACACGATGCCCAAGTACAAGGAGTCGCGCTGGCACAAGGGCAATGCGCTGAAGCGTTTGAACGCTTCGCGCGAAGGCTCGCTGCTCGACTTCCTGGAGAGCTTCGCCAACGAGTTCCCCAAGCGTGTTGACGAATACGAAACCCTGCTGACCGACAACCGCATCTGGAAGCAGCGTACCGTCGGCATCGGCGTGATCAGCCCGGAACATGCGCTGGCATGGGGCATGACCGGCGTGATGCTGCGCGGCTCGGGTATCGCCTGGGACCTGCGCAAGAAGCAGCCGTACGCCAAGTACGATGCGGTCGATTTCGACATCCCGCTGGGCACCAACGGTGACTGTTACGACCGTTACCTGGTGCGCATCGCCGAGCTGCGTCAGTCCAACCGCATCATCAAGCAGTGCGTGCAGTGGCTGAAGGCCAACCCCGGCCCGGTGATGGTCAAGAACTTCAAGGTCGCTCCGCCGGCTCGCGCCGAGATGAAGGACGACATGGAAGCGCTGATCCACCACTTCAAGCTGTTCAGTGAAGGCTACTGCGTGCCGGCCGGCGAAACCTACGCTGCGGTCGAAGCGCCGAAGGGTGAGTTCGGTTGCTACCTGATGTCCGACGGCGCCAACAAGCCGTTCCGCGTGCACCTGCGTGCACCGGGCTTTGCCCACCTGTCCTCGATCGACTCGATCGTGCGTGGCCACATGCTGGCCGACGTGGTGGCGATGATCGGTACCTACGACCTCGTGTTCGGTGAGGTTGATCGGTAATGCCCGGTCGCTGCACAACGCCCGATGCCTGCGCGGCGACGCTGCTGCAGGCATTGGTTTTCCAGAATTTGGTATTCGTTGAGGTCGGCCGATGAAGGCGACAGGTAATTACGAGGCGGCACGCGACGTCGACCCGATGGTCGTGTTGAATGACAAGACGCGTGCTCACATCGATCATTGGCTGACCAAGTTCCCGCCGGAGCGCAAGCGTTCGGCGGTGTTGCAGGGTCTGCATGCGGCACAGGAGCAGAACCAGGGCTGGCTGAGCGACGAGTTGATTGCTGCCGTGGCCAAGTACCTGGACCTGCCGTTCGTGTGGGCCTACGAGGTTGCCAGCTTCTACTCGATGTTCGAGACCGAGAAGGTGGGCCGCAACAACGTCGCCATCTGCACCAACATCAGCTGCTGGCTCAACGGCGCCGACGACATCGTCCGCCATTGCGAGAAGAAGCTGGGCATCAAGCACGGTGAATCCACCGCGGACGGCCGCGTCTACCTCAAGAAGGAGGAAGAGTGCCTGGCTGGCTGCGCGGGTGCGCCGATGATGGTCATCAACGGTCATTACCACGAGCGCCTGACGCTGGATCAGGTCGACGCGTTGCTGGATGGGCTGGAGTAAGGCATGGCACACCACGAATCCAAGGGGCCGGTCGGTCCGGCGCCACTTCCGCATAACGTGGTTTACACCACGCTGCACTACGACACCCCGTGGTCGTACGAAAACTATCTGAAGACCGGCGGTTACGCGGCGCTGCGCAAGATCATCGAAGAGAAGATCCCGCCGGCTGACGTGATCGAGATGGTCAAGCAGTCCGGCCTGCGTGGCCGTGGCGGTGCGGGCTTCCCGACCGGCCTGAAGTGGTCCTTCATGCCCAAGGGCGACGTGCAGAAGTACATCCTCTGCAACTCGGATGAATCCGAGCCGGGCACCTGCAAGGATCGCGACATCCTGCGTTACAACCCGCACTCGGTGGTGGAGGGCATGGCCATTGCCTGCTACGCCACTGGCTCGACCGTGGGTTACAACTACCTGCGCGGCGAGTTCCACCACGAGCCGTTCGAGCACTTCGAGCAGGCCCTGGCCGATGCCTACAAGCACGGCTGGCTGGGCAAGAACGTGATGGGCAGCGGCGTGGATATCGATATCTACGGTGCGCTGGGCGCTGGCGCCTACATCTGCGGCGAAGAAACCGCGCTGATGGAATCGCTGGAAGGCAAGAAGGGCCAGCCGCGCTACAAGCCGCCGTTCCCGGCCAACTTCGGCCTGTACGGCAAGCCGTCGACGATCAACAACACCGAAACCTACGGCTCGGTGCCGGCGATCATCCGCAACGGCCCGGAGTGGTTCAAGAACCTCAGCCTGACCAACAACGGCGGCCCGAAGTGTTTCTCGGTCTCCGGTTGCGTGACCAAGGGCGGCAATTTTGAAGTGCCGCTGGGCACCCCCTTCGACGATCTGCTGGAAATGGCCGGTGGCCTGCGTCCGGGTCGCAAGTTGAAGGCGGCCATTCCCGGCGGTGTGTCGATGCCGGTGCTGACCGCCGAGCAGCTCAAGGGGCTGCCGATGGACTACGACACCATCCGCGCACTGGGCTCGGGCCTGGGGTCGGGTGCCATCGTGGTGCTGGATGACAGCGTCTGCTGCGTGAAGTTCGCGTGCCGCATCAGCCAGTTCTTCCACAAGGAATCCTGTGGCCAGTGCACCCCGTGCCGCGAAGGTACCGGCTGGATGCATCGCGTGCTGGAACGCATCGTCGCCGGCCAGGCCACGATGGAAGACCTGCACCAGCTCAAGACGGTGGCCGGCCAGATCGAAGGCCACACCATCTGCGCGTTCGGTGAGGCGGCTGCATGGCCGATCCAGGGTTTCCTGCGCCAGTTCTGGGACGAATTCGAGTACTACATCGTCAACGGTCATTCGATGGTTGACGGCAAGAAGGTGGAGGCTGCTGCCGCATGAGCGCGCAACCGATAAATCCCAACGTGCCGCCGGATCACGTCTCGATCGAGATTGATGGCCAGGCATTGGTCGTGCCCAAGGGCTCGATGATCATCCAGGCTGCCGACAAGGCCGGCATTCCGATCCCGCGCTTCTGCTACCACGAGAAGCTGCCGATCGCCGCCAACTGCCGCATGTGCCTGGTTGACGTTGAAAAGTCGCCCAAGCCGTCGCCGGCCTGCGCAACGCCGGTCATGGATGGCATGAAGATCCAGACCCGCAACGAGAAGGCGCTCAAGTACCAGCGTTCGGTGATGGAGTTCCTGCTCATCAACCACCCGTTGGACTGCCCGATCTGCGACCAGGGCGGCGAGTGCGAGCTGCAGGACGTATCGCTGGGCTACGGCCGTTCGGTCAGCCGCTTCAACGAGCGCAAGCGCGTTGTCGTGGACGAGGACATGGGGCCGCTGGTCGCCACCGAGATGACCCGTTGCATCCAGTGCACCCGTTGCGTGCGTTTCACCGCTGAAGTTGCGGGCACCTACGAGCTGGGTGGCATGTACCGTGGTGAGAACCTGCAGATCGGCACCTACGACGGCAAGCCGCTGACCACCGAGCTGTCCGGCAACGTCATCGACGTGTGCCCAGTCGGCGCGCTGACCAACAAGGTGTTCCAGTTCAAGGCACGCCCGTGGGAACTGACCGCGCGTGAATCGCTGGGTTACCACGACGCGATGGGCTCGAACCTGTTCCTGCACGTGCGTCGCGGCGAAGTGCTGCGCGTGGTGCCGCGTGACAATGAGCTGGTCAACGAGTGCTGGCTGTCCGACCGTGACCGTTACTCGCATCAGGGCCTGTACGCTGCCGACCGCGCGACCAAGCCGCTGCAGAAGGTCAACGGCGAGTGGAAGGAAGTGAGCTGGGCTGAAGGTCTGGCCGCCGCCCGCGAAGTTCTTGAAGCCAACCGTGGCGACGACCTCGGCGTGCTGGTGCACCCGTCCACCTCGAACGAGGAGGGCGCGCTGCTGTCGCGTCTGGCCGCTGCGCTGGGCTCGAACAATATCGACCACCGCATCAACAACCGTGATTTCTCCGATGCGCCGGTTGCCGAGGTGTTTGGCACCTCGCTGGCGGCCATCGAAGCTGCGGATCGCATCGTCGTGCTGGGTAGCAATATCCGCCACGAACTGCCGCTGTTGCATGCCCGTCTGCGCAAGGCGCAGGCCACGAACGGCGCGCAGATCTTCGCGGTCAACCCGGTTGACTTCGACTTCGCGTTCAAGCTGGCCGGCAAGCAGATCGTCGCCCCGTCGCGCTTTGCTGAAGCACTGGGCAACGCACAGCTGGTCGATGCGGTGAAGGCTGGCAGCAACACCGTCATCATCGTCGGTGCCATTGCTGAAAATCATCCGCAGGCCGCTGCGATCCGTTCGGCTGCCAGTGCGTTTGCCGAGGCTACCGGCGCCAAGCTGTGCCGCATTCCGCAGGGTGCCAACGCCGTGGGTCTGTCGCGCGTCGGCGTGCTGCCGGCCGGCAAGGATGTCAATGCGATGCTGGCGCAGCCGCGCAAGGCTTACGTGCTGTATGGCATCGAGCCGGGCCTGGATTTCGCCGACACCGCCGCCGCCCGCAAGGCGCTGGCCGGATCGAAGGTGGTGGCATTCAGCCAGTTCGCCTGCGCTTCGACCCGCGATGTGGCTGACCTGATTCTGCCGATTGGCGCGCTGCCGGAAATCGACGCGACGCTGACCAATCTCGATGGCCGCGAGCAGACCACGCGTGCCGGCGGCAAGTTGCAGGGCGAGGCCCGCGAGGGCTGGCGCGTGCTGCGTGCCCTGGGCGGTGACATGCAGTTGGCTGGCTTCGGTTTCACCGATCTGGCAGGCCTGCGTGCAGGTCTGCAGCCGGTTGCAGTGAAGGTTGCTGCTTCGGCACAGCCGCAGCTGGTTGGCGAAGGCCTGGAAGTGGCTTCGACGCCGGCGATCTACCGTACCGACGCCGTGGTGCGTCGTGCGCAGGCACTGCAGTCGCATCCGCTGAACAATGATCCGCGCATTGTGCTCAACACCGAAGATGCCGCGCGTCTGCAGTTGAGCGAAGGCCAGATGGCCAAGGTCGGCACCGATGCCGGTCGTGCCACGCTGCCGGTGGTGGTTGACGCGCGCGTCGCCGCCGGGACGGTTTGGATTGAATCGGGCCACGGCGCAACCGCGCCGCTGGGTGCCGCTCGTGTAACGGTGGTGGCTGCATGAACGAGTTGCTGTTGAACGCGATCGATCCGCTGTATCAGTGGTTCATGTCGCTGGGTGATATCGGCATCGTGCTGTGGACGGTGCTGAAGATTCTGACCATCGCCATGCCGGTGATCATCTCGGTTGCGTTCTATGTGTTGTGGGAGCGCAAGCTGATCGGCTGGATGCACGTCCGTCACGGGCCGATGTATGTGGGCCTGGGCGGTCTGCTGCAGGCGTTCGCCGACGTCACCAAGCTGCTGTTCAAGGAAATCATCGCCCCGGCCAGTGCGCACAAGGCGATGTACATCATCGCGCCGCTGATCGTGCTGGCGCCGTCGTTCGCGGCGTGGGCAGTGGTTCCGTTCGATTACAAGCTGGTGTTGTCCAACGCCAACGTCGGCCTGCTGTACCTGCTGGCGATGACCTCGCTGGGCGTTTACGGCGTGATCCTGGCTGGTTGGGCGTCCAACTCCAAGTACGCCTTCCTCGGCGCGATGCGTTCGGCCGCGCAGGTGGTCAGCTACGAAATCGCGATGGGCTTCGCACTGGTCGGCGTCATGATCGCCGCCGGCAGCCTGAACCTGACCGAGATCGTGCTGGCGCAGAAGGGCAACTCGGGTCTGTTCGACTGGTTCCTGCTGCCGCTGTTCCCGCTGTTCGTCGTGTACTGGGTGTCCGGCGTCGCCGAAACCAACCGCGCGCCGTTCGACGTGGTGGAAGGCGAATCGGAAATCGTTGCTGGCCACATGGTCGAGTACTCCGGCGGCGCATTCGCACTGTTCTTCCTGGCCGAATACGCCAACATGATCCTGGTCAGCTTCCTGATCGCGATCTTCTTCCTTGGCGGTTGGCTGAGCCCGATCCAGGGCTGGGTCACGGCGGATATCTCGCCGTGGATCAACTGGGTGTGGACCGGCGGCTGGCCGTGGCTGCTGCTCAAGGTGCTGTTCTTCGCCAGTGCGTACATCTGGTTCCGTGCCAGCTTCCCGCGTTTCCGTTACGACCAGATCATGCGTCTGGGCTGGAAGGTGTTCATCCCGCTGACCATTTTCTGGATCGCGGTGACGGCACTGATGGTGTTCTACGGCGTGATCCAGAAGGGCGTTTGATTCATGAATAAGATCACCCACTATTTCAAAAGCCTGCTGCTCCTGGAGCTGCTCGGCGGCTTGTGGCTGACGCTGAAGTACGCGTTCAAGCCCAAGTACACCGTGCTGTATCCGATGGAGAAGTTCCCGCAGTCGCCGCGTTTCCGTGGCCTGCACGCACTGCGCCGTTATCCCAACGGTGAAGAGCGCTGCATTGCCTGCAAGCTGTGCGAAGCGGTGTGCCCGGCGCTGGCCATCACCATCGATTCGGCCAAGCGCGAAGACGGTACCCGCCGAACCACGCGTTACGAGATCGATCTGTTCAAGTGCATCTTCTGCGGTTTCTGTGAAGAGAGCTGCCCGGTGGACTCGATCGTGGAGACCCACATTCTTGAATACCACTTCGAGAAGCGTGGCGAGAACATCATCACCAAGCCGCAGCTGCTGGCCATTGGCGACCGGCTTGAAGCCGAAATCGCCGAGCGCCGCGCCGCCGACGCCGCTTTCCGCTGAGGTCTTGAGATGGATTGGGTAAACATTGCTTTCTGGTTCTTCTCGGTCATCGCAGGCATTTCTGCTGCGTCCGTGATCAGCGTGCGCAACCCGGTGTATGCCGTGTTGTGCCTGATCCTGACCTTCTTCTCGGTCGCCTGCGTGTGGCTGCTGGTGGGGGCCGAGTTCCTCGGTGTCACCCTGGTGCTGGTGTACGTCGGCGCGGTGATGGTGTTGTTCCTGTTCGTGGTGATGATGCTGGACATCGATACCACCAACCTGCGTGAAGGCTGGGTGCGTTACCTGCCGGTTGGCCTGGTGGTCGCGGTGGTGATGCTGGTGCAGATGCTGACGCTGATCGGCATCAAGGCGCGCACCGCACCGTTCCCGGTGGACAACGCCGCGGCGATTGCCGCTGATACGTCCAACGTCACCTGGCTGGCTCGCAGCCTGTTCACCGAATACCTGCTGCCGTTCGAATTTGCGGCCGTGATCCTGACCGTGGCCGTGGTGGCAGCTGTGATGCTGACCCTGCGCCGTCGCCAGGGCCTGAAGACGCAGAACCCGACCGAGCAGACCATGGTCAAGGCCAAGGATCGCCTGCGCATCGTCAAGATGGCGGCCGAGAAGCCGGTCGTGCAGTCGGAAACAAAAACCGATGGTGGCGAGGAGGCCAAGCCATGATTTCCCTGGGCCATATGCTCGCGCTGGGCGCGGTGATGTTCTGCATCTCCGTCGCCGGCATCTTCCTCAACCGGAAGAACATCATTGTGCTGCTGATGTCGATTGAACTGATGCTGCTGTCGGTGAACATCAACTTCATCGCCTTCTCGCGTCAGCTCGGTGATACCGCCGGACAGCTGTTCGTGTTCTTCATCCTGACCGTGGCCGCGGCAGAAGCTGCAATCGGCCTTGCGATCCTGGTGACCTTGTTCCGTACCCGCCACACCATCAACGTGGGCGAAGTCGATTCGTTGAAGGGCTGATCCGAGATGGAAATCACTCTCTCCAAGAGTCTGTTGATTGTGGCGGTGCTTGCACCGCTGCTCGGCAGCATCATCGCCGGCCTCTTCGGACGCCAGGTCGGGCGCAAGGGCGCCCAGTACGTCACCATTCTCGGTGTGGCGGTCAGCTTCGCGCTTTCGGCGCAGGTGCTGTACCAGCTGCTGTGGGGTGGGGCGCAACCGTTCAACGAAAACCTCTACACCTTCTTCGAGGTTGGCCAGTACTCGGCCCACGTCGGCTTCATGATCGACCGCATGACGGCGATGATGATGGTGGTGGTGACCTTCGTGTCGCTGCTGGTGCACATCTACTCCATCGGCTACATGGCCGAGGACGACGGTTACCAGCGCTTCTTCAGCTACATCTCGCTGTTCACCTTCTCCATGCTCACGCTGGTGATGAGCAACAACTTCCTGCAGCTGTTCTTCGGCTGGGAAGCGGTGGGCGTGGTGTCGTACCTGTTGATCGGTTTCTATTTCAAGAAGCCCAGCGCCATCTTCGCCAACATGAAGGCCTTCCTGGTCAACCGTGTCGGTGACTTCGGTTTCCTGCTCGGTATCGGCGGCATCCTGTGGGCCTTTGGTTCGCTGGATTACGCCACCGTGTTCGCCAATGCCAGCACCGTGCTGGGTTCGGACGCGACCGGCCACGCCATGGTGCAGTTGATCGGCGACCACCAGTGGAGCATCGCCACCGTCATCTGCATCTGTCTGTTCATCGGTGCGATGGGCAAGTCGGCCCAGGTGCCGTTGCACGTGTGGCTGCCCGACTCGATGGAAGGCCCGACGCCGATCTCGGCGCTGATCCACGCCGCGACGATGGTGACCGCCGGTATCTTCATGGTGACCCGCATGTCGCCGCTGTTTGAGCTGTCGCAGGCATCGCTGGACTTCATCCTGTTCATCGGTGCTACCACGGCCTTCTTCACTGGCTTGATCGGTATCGTGCAGAACGACATCAAGCGCGTGGTTGCCTACTCGACGCTGTCGCAGCTGGGTTACATGACCGTTGCGCTGGGTGTGTCGGCTTACTCCGGTGCCGTGTTCCACCTGATGACCCACGCGTTCTTCAAGGCGCTGCTGTTCCTGGGTGCCGGTTCGGTGATCATCGGCATGCATCACGAACAAAACATGATGAAGATGGGCGGCCTGCGCAAGTACATGCCGATCACCCACATCACCATGTGGATCGGTACGTTGGCGCTGGTCGGTACGCCGTTCTTCTCGGGCTTCTATTCGAAGGACACCATCATCGAAGCGGCCGCGCTGCATGCGCACGCTGCCGATGCCGGCTGGGTGGCTACCTACGGTTACTGGGCGGTGCTGGGGGGTGTCATCGTGACCAGCTTCTACAGCTTCCGCCTGCTGTTCCTGACCTTCTTCGGCAAGGAACGCTTCCGCGATGCGCATGACGACCACGGTCATCACGGCCATGGCCACGACGATCACCACGGTCACGGCGCACATGAGCCGCATGAATCGCCGTGGGTGGTGACGCTGCCGCTGATCCTGCTGGCCATTCCGTCAGTGCTGATCGGTTTCTTCACCATCGGCCCGATGCTGTTTGGTACGGGTTGGGACGGTCACGCCGCCGCGGCGGGTGTGCCGGGCCAGGCCATGTCGTTCTTCACCGGCATCGTTGATTTCTACGATCCGGCCCGCGACACCATTGCCGCTGTGGGCAAGGAGTTCTGGCACGGTTCGGTAGCCTATGCGGTACACGGCATGCAGATGCCGGCGTTCTGGCTGACGGTTGCAGGTTTCGTGCTGGCCTGGGCGTTCTACGTCTGGAAGCCGGAACTGGCAGGCAAGGCCCGCAAGAACCTTGCGCCGGTGGTTTCGGTGCTGGAAAACAAGTACGGCTTCGACAAGCTCTGGATCGACGGCTTCGCCGGCGGCGGTGTGCAGCTCGGCAAGGCCGCCCGTGCGGTGGACAGCACGGTCGTCGATGGGGTGGTGGTGAACGGTACGGCCCGCGTGGTCGAGCTGGCTGCCAACCTGCTGCGCCGCACCCAATCCGGTTTCCTCTACCACTACGCCTTCGTGATGATCATCGGCCTGATTGCCCTGCTGGGCCTGCTGATGCATTTCTGGCGTTGACCTGTACGGAATAGAAGACGTGTCGAACTGGCCTCTACTTAGTATTCTCATCTGGCTGCCGATCATCGGCGGTGCGTTGATCCTCGCCTTGCGCAACGCCCAGGCCGCCCGTTGGGCGTCCTTGGCAGTAGCACTGCTCACCTTTGTGCTGAGCCTTGGTCTGCTGAGCGGCTACGACCGCAATGCCGCCGAGATCATGCAGTTCGTCGAACAGCATCCTTGGATTCCGGCGTTCAACATCGGCTACAACCTGGCCGTCGACGGCATCGCCATCGCCCTGATCCTGTTGACCACGCTGATCGGCGTGCTTGCATTGGTCGGTGCATGGGGCGTGGTGGACAAGCGCGTCAATCAGTACGTCGCCGCGTTCCTGATCCTGGAAGGCGTCACGGTCGGTATTTTCGCCGCCACCGATGCGATGCTGTTCTACGTGTTCTTCGAGGCCATGCTGATCCCGATGTTCCTGATCATCGGTGTCTGGGGCGGCCCGCGTCGCATCTATGCGGCCATGAAGTTCTTCCTGTACACCTTCCTCGGCTCGGTGCTGATGCTGGTGGCACTGGTTTACCTGTACATCAAGGGCGGTAGCTTCCAGCTGGCTGACCTGTATCAGCTGCAGCTTTCGGCCAAGGAGCAGACGTGGATCTTCTTCGCGTTCCTGATTGCCTTCGCGGTCAAGGTGCCGATGTTCCCGGTGCACACCTGGCTGCCGGACGCGCACGTTGAAGCGCCAACCGCAGGTTCGGTGATCCTGGCGGCCATTGCGCTGAAGATTGGTGGTTACGGCTTCCTGCGCTTCAACCTGCCGATCGTGCCGGACGCGAGCAGCGAGTGGGCGTGGCTGGTGATCGCGCTGTCGCTGGTCGCGGTGATCTACGTTGGCCTGGTGGCCATGGTGCAGGACGACATGAAGAAGCTGATTGCTTATTCGTCGGTCGCGCACATGGGCTTCGTCACCCTGGGTACGTTCACTGCGCTTTGGCTGGTGCGTGAAGCCGGCAATGCCGACGCAGCACGTCTTGGCCTGCAGGGCGCGATGGTGCAGATGATTTCGCACGGTTTCGTGTCTGGCGCCATGTTCTCCTGCGTCGGCGTGTTGTACGACCGCATGCACAGCCGCCGCATTGCCGATTACGGCGGCGTGGTCAACGTGATGCCGTGGTTTGCCGCCTTCGCACTGCTGTTCTTCATGGCCAACTCGGGCCTGCCGGGCACCAGTGGTTTCGTCGGTGAATTCATGATTGTGCTGGCTGCATTCCAGTGGAATCCGCTGGTCGCGCTCGGCGCGGCCACCACCCTGATCATCAGTGCCGCGTATTCGCTGTGGCTGTACAAGCGCGTGTTCTTCGGCGAGGTGGGCAACGCCCATGTGGCCGAGTTGAAGGACATCAACGGTCGTGAGTGGCTGGTGTTGGGTGTGTTTGCCATCGGTACGCTGGCCCTGGGCCTGTATCCGAAGCCGTTGACGGACCTGATGGAGCCGTCCATCGCCAAGCTGGCGATGCAGATCGCATCGAGCAAGCTGCTGTAAGCGGCCCGTCGAGAGTATTGATTCCAGGATTTGATGATGACAACGCCGACGCTTCTGCCGTTGACCACCGCTGACCTCCCGCCGTTGCTGCCAGAAATGGTGGTTATTGGTGGCGCCTTCGCATTGCTGATCCTTGATCTGTTCATCAGCGACCGGCACAAGGTCTGGACCCATTTCATCTCGGTAGCCATCCTCGCTGTCGCCTTCGTGATGCTGCTTGGCGGCGTGGGCGGGCAGGGCGAGGTATTCCATGGCATGTTCATCCGCGACAATGCCGCGGACATCATGAAGACCGTGGTGGTGCTGGTCAGTGGCCTGAGCCTTGTCTATGGCTGGAGCTATCTGCGCGAGCGCAACCTGTTCCAGGGCGAGATCCCGGTGCTGGTTCTGTTCGCCACCGCCGGCATGATGATCCTGGTCTCGGCCGGCAGCCTGCTGATGGTGTACCTGGGCCTGGAACTGCTGGCGCTGTGCTCCTATGCGCTGGTGGCCAGCAACCGTGAGAACAAGCTGGCGACGGAAGCTGGCATGAAGTACATCGTGCTGGGCTCGTTGGCTTCGGGCCTGCTGCTGTACGGCATGTCGCTGATTTATGGTGCTACCGGCTCGTTGCACCTGGATGCCATCCATGGCGCCATTGCGCACTCCGATGAGCGTGTGCTGCTGTTGACCGGCGCGGTGTTCATGATCGCCGGTGTGGCTTTCAAGCTGGGCGCGGCACCGTTCCATATGTGGCTGCCTGACGTGTATCAGGGAGCGCCGGCTCCCATTGCGTTGTTCATCAGCTCGGCACCGAAGCTGGCGGCTTTCGGCATGGCGTACCGTCTGCTGGAAGTGGGTGTTGGCCCGTTGTCGACCGAGCTGCAGTATGTGCTAGCCGGCCTGGCCGCACTGTCACTGATCGTCGGCAACCTGATGGCCATTGCGCAGACCAACCTCAAGCGCATGCTGGCCTACTCGACCGTGTCGCATATCGGCTTCCTGCTGATGGGCATTGCCGGTGGCGGCGAGCAGGGCTATTCGGCGGCGATGTTCTACGCCGTGGCGTACGCCATCATGTCCACCGCGGCATTCGGCGCGATCATCGCCCTGTCACGTGCAGGCTTTGAAGCCGAGAACATCGAAGACTTCAAGGGCTTGAACGCCCGTAGTCCGTGGATGGCTGGCCTGGTGCTGTGCATCATGGCGTCCCTGGCAGGCATTCCTCCGTTCCTAGGCTTCTGGACCAAGCTGGCAGTGCTGGGCGCGGCGGTCAACGGCGGCTTGCTCTGGCTGGCGCTGCTGGGCGTGATCTGCGCGGTGATCGGTTGCTTCTACTACCTGCGCGTCATCAAGGTCATGTACTTCGATGAGCCGGTCGGGGAGGCGCTGCCGCGCAACAACGACCGTATCCTGGGGATCGTGCTGGGCGTGAACTCGATTCTGCTTCTGGTGTTGCCGCTGGGTCTGGGGCCGATTCTGGAGTGGATGCGCAACGCTTTTGCACATTTGTCATAAAAAACGATACAAACTCGCGTGAATCGTGTAATATTCACCTCCTGAGTTGACGACATGACCGGCCAGCCGGTCATCTCGGAATCGCCCAAAGGGCGATTCACCCGGAAGAGGTTCTTCCGGAGATTTCTCCCAAAAAGAGAAATCGGTGAAGTAAATAAAGCTTGCAGTTTCCGCTTAATTACTTCATAATTCCGCTTCTGCTGCGGGGTGGAGCAGTCTGGCAGCTCGTCGGGCTCATAACCCGAAGGTCGCAGGTTCAAATCCTGCCCCCGCTACCAGCTTCGGCCTTTATTGTCAGTCATGCTGATAAGGGCCAGAGTCTGGGCTCGCAAGAACGTTTGCTTCCGTTCTTGTAACCGGAATCCAAGTCACCGGATTCATGCCGGACAAAGGGCCCTGATGGGCCCTTTGTTGTTTCCGCAATACGGAAAATCCCGACTGGGTAACGCCGGTCCTCATTTATCGAAACAAGGCAGGCTGTGAGCGACAAAGCTACTGAAATCGCGAATCTGCTGGGCCCCACCGTGGATGCGTTGGGGCTTGATTTGCTGGGCGTCGAGTATCTGCCGGCCCCCGGCGGTGCCACGCTGCGTCTCTATATTGATGTGCCGCTTGCCGAACAGCCTGAGCGCATGGTCAATGTCGACGATTGCGAGCGGGTGAGCCGGGAAGTGTCTGCGCAACTGGATGTGGAAGATCCGATCAGCGGCAATTACACGCTGGAAGTGTCTTCCCCGGGTGTGGATCGCCCGTTGTTCACGCTGGAGCACTTCGAGCAGCACCTGGGCCAGTCGGCCAAGGTGGGCTTGACGCTGCCGCAGGAGAACCGCCGCCGGTTGCAAGGTGAGATTGCCGAAGTCGATGCCGCCAAGGGCACTGTGACGTTTGTCGTTGATGGCAAGCCGTTCGTGGCTTCGTTCGACAATATCGACAAGGCCCGCATCATTCCGGACTGGGCCGCTCTTGGCCTGGCGCCGACCAAACCGACTGGTCCGGCACCCAAGCAGGGTGGCAAGGCCAAGAATAAATCCAACAACGAAACGGCGGCCAAAAAGCCGCGCGCGGAGTGAGCCGATGAGCAAGGAACTGTTGCTGGTAGTTGACGCGGTCGCCAACGAAAAAGGCGTGCCGCGTGAAGTAATTTTTGATGCGATCGAAGCGGCACTCGCCTCTGCGGCGAAGAAGCGCTACCCCGATCAGGACGTGCTCGCGCGCGTGTCGATCAACCAGAAAGATGGCAGCTATGAAACTTTCCGTCGCTGGGAAGTGGTGGCTGACGACGTGGTGATGGAGTCGCCGGACCGCCAGATCCGCATGATGGACGCGATCGAAGAGGCCGACGGCGTCGAGATTGGCGATTACATCGAAGAGCAGATCGAGAACCCGGATTTCGGCCGCATCGCCGCGCAGGCTGCCAAGCAGGTGATCGTGCAGCGCGTACGTGAAGCCGAACGTCAGCAGGTTGTTGATGCGTGGAAGGACCGCGTGGGTGAGCTGGTGACGGGCGTGGTCAAGCGCGCCGAGCGCGGCAACATCTATGTGGACCTGGGCGGCAACGCCGAAGCGTTCATTCCGAAGGACAAGGGTATTCCGCGCGACGTGCTGCGTGCCGGTGACCGCGTGCGTGGTTACCTGGCCGAGGTGCGCTCGGAGCCGCGCGGCCCGCAGCTGTTCATCAGCCGTGCTGCACCGGAATTCATGATTGAACTGTTCAAGCTCGAAGTGCCGGAAGTCGGCCAGGGCCTGGTCGAGATCAAGGCCTGTGCACGTGACCCGGGTGACCGCGCCAAGATCGCCGTGCTGGCCCATGACAGCCGCACCGATCCGATCGGCGCCTGCATCGGCATGCGCGGTTCGCGCGTCCAGGCTGTATCCAACGAGCTCAATGGCGAGCGCGTGGACATCGTGCTGTGGAACGAGAGCCCGGCCAACTTCGTCATCAATGCGATGGCCCCGGCGGAAGTGCAGTCGATCATCGTGGATGAAGACCGTCACTCGATGGACCTGGCCGTGGCGGAAGATCGTCTGGCGCAGGCCATCGGCAAGGGCGGCCAGAACGTGCGCCTGGCCAGCCGTTTGACGGGTTGGCAGCTGAATGTGATGACCCAGGACCAGGTGACCGCCAAGTCCGAGGCCGAGCAGACCGTTGCCCGCCAGTTGTTCATGGACAAGCTGGAAGTGGACGAAGAAATCGCCGGCATCCTGGTGTCCGAAGGTTTCGGTACGGTGGAAGAAATTGCCTACGTGCCGGTCGGCGAGCTGCTGGCGGTGGAAGGCTTCGACGAGGACATCGTCGAGGAACTCCGCGCCCGTGCTCGCGATGCACTGTTGAATGAAGCGCTGGCGGTGGAGGAGGGGGCCGAGAATGGCCTGCCGTCCGACGACCTGCTGGCCCTGAAGGGCATGGATGAAGCAACTGCGTACGCACTGGCTGGCAATGGTGTGCGTACGAGCGAGGATCTGTCGGATCTGGCTGCCGACGAGATTCTGGAGTTCGGCATCGAGGGTATGGATCTTGAGCGCGCCGCGGCGCTGGTCCTGGCAGCCCGCGCCGAGGAGATCGCCCGCCTGGAGCGCGGCGAATGAGCCAGCGATGAACAGTGCCCTGAGCCGCTCAGGGCGTAGACTCCGCGCTGCCTTCGTCCGTATCGAGGGGGCGCCAACAAGATCATAGGATCCGAATGTCGCAGCAAACCACCATCCGCAAGCTCGCCGAACTGGTCAACACGCCGGTCGAGAAACTGCTGGAACAGCTGGCCCAGGCCGGCATGAAATTCAGCGGTCCCGATCAGATCGTGACCAGTACCGAGAAAGTGAAGCTGCTGGGTTTCCTCCGCCGTTCCCACGGCAAGGAAGAACAGCCTGCCGACGAGGCTGAAGCCGCGCCGAAGAAGATCACCCTGGCCCGCCGCAAGCACCAGGAAGTGACGGTCAACGCGGGTCGCAGCAAGACCACGGTCAATGTCGAGGTGCGCCAGAAGCGTACCTACGTGAAGCCGGAAGGTGGCAAGGCTGCGATGACGCCGGACGAAGAGCGCGCGGATATCCTGCGCAAGCTCGAAGAGTCGCGTCAGCGCAATCTGGACGAACAGCGCATGCTGGCCGAGAAGGACCGTGCGCGCGATGCGGAGATCATCGCCCGCCAGAAGGCTGCTGAAGAGGCCGAGCGTCAGCGTGAAGAGGCTGAGCGCAAGGCCGCTGAAGAGGCCATCAAGGCGGAAGAGGCTGCCAAGGCCGTTCCGGCCAAGCAGGAAGAAGCTGCGCCGGTCCGGGCCGTGCGTCCGGCACCTGCTGCCCGTGCGCCGGCACCGGCGCCGGCCCGCGATGAGCGCGGCGGCAATGCCAAGCCGGGCAACAAGTCGCGTGGTTCCGATGGGGATGGCGGCAACCGTTTTGGTGGCCAGCTGCACCTGTCGGCGTCGGATCGCGCGCGCCGTGGCAGTGGCAACAACACCAATTCCCGTGGCCGCCCCGGAGCGCGGGCGCCGCAGGGCCGTCGTGGCAACGACCAGTCGCGCGGCAGCAGTGGTGCGCATGGTTTCGAGCGTCCGACGGCGCCGGTGGTGCGTGAAATCGCCATCGGTGAAACCATCACCGTGGCCGATCTGGCGCAGAAGCTGGCCCTGAAGGGCGGCGAGGTGGTCAAGGCGCTGTTCAAGATGGGCGTGATGGCGACCATCACCCAGTCCATCGACCATGACACCGCCGTGCTGGTGACCGAAGAACTCGGCCACAAGGCGGTGCGTGCTGACAACAACGATGCCGAAGATGCACTGCTGGCGATCAATGATGCCAACCAGGGCGATGCGGTTGCGCGTCCGCCGGTGGTCACCATCATGGGCCACGTCGATCACGGCAAGACCTCGCTGCTGGATTACATCCGCCGCACCAAGGTCGCCAATGGCGAAGCCGGTGGCATTACCCAGCACATCGGTGCGTATCACGTTGAAACGCCCAAGGGCGTGATCAGCTTCCTGGATACCCCGGGCCATGCCGCGTTCACCTCGATGCGTGCCCGTGGCGCGCAGCTGACCGACATCGTGGTGGTCGTTGTGGCCGCGGACGATGGCGTGATGCCGCAGACCAAGGAAGCCATCAAGCACGCGCGTGCGGCCAAGGCGCCGATCGTCGTGGCGATCAACAAGATCGACAAGTCCTCGGCGGACCCGATGCGGGTCAAGAACGAGTTGCTGGCCGAGGAAGTCGTGGCCGAAGATTTCGGCGGCGACACGCAGATGGTGGAAATCTCCGCCAAGACGGGTCTGGGCATCGACGACCTGCTGGACGCGATTTCGATCCAGGCCGAACTGCTGGAGCTGAAGGCCGTTGCTGAAGGCCGTGCCTCCGGTGTGGTCATTGAATCGGCGCTGGACAAGGGCCGCGGCCCGGTTGCGACGGTGCTGGTGCAGCAGGGCATGCTCAAGAAGGGCGACTACCTGGTGTGCGGCATCCAGTACGGCCGCGTGCGCGCACTGTTTGACGAAACCGGCCGCCAGGTGGCGGAAGCGGGCCCGTCGATCCCGGTGCAGGTGCTGGGTCTGTCCGGCGTGCCGGAAGCGGGCGATGACTTTGTCGTCGTCGAAGACGAGCGCCTGGCCAAGGACGTTGCACAGCAGCGTGAAACCAAGCGTCGCGAGTCGCGCCTGGTGGCCACGGCGGGCAGCCGCATGGAAGACATCATGGCGCAGCTGGGCAAGGGCGAAGGCCAGCAGGTGTTGAACCTGCTGATCAAGGCCGACGTCCAGGGTTCGGTGCAGGCACTGAGCCAGTCGCTGGTGGGTCTGTCCAACGACGACATCCGCATCAACGTGATCCACTCCGGCGTGGGCGGTATCACCGAGTCCGATGCCAATTCGGCAGCGGCCTCCAAGGCCACCGTCATCGGCTTCAACGTGCGTGCGGATGCTTCAGCACGCCGCATCATTGAATCCAACGGCGTGGATCTGCGTTACTTCTCGATCATCTATGACGTGATCGACCAGGTGAAGCAGGTGGCCTCCGGTCTGCTGGGCGTGGAGATCCGCGAAGAGATCATCGGCATCGCCGAGGTCCGCGACGTCTTCCGCAGCTCGAAGCTGGGCGCCATCGCCGGCTGCATGGTGGTCGAAGGCGTGGTCAAGCGGAACAAGCCGATCCGCGTGCTGCGCGACAGCGTGGTGGTGTTCGAGGGCGAACTGGAATCGCTGCGCCGCTTCAAGGAGAACGTCGAGGAAGTTCGCAACGGTACCGAGTGCGGTATCGGCGTGAAGGCCTACAACGACGTGAAGGCGGGCGACCAGATCGAGTGCTTCGAGCGCATCGAAGTGCCGCGCACGCTCTAAGTGCCGGGATTGGGGAGTCGGGAATCGGGATTCGTGAGGCGGGTCCCGGTGAGCGGAACCTCTACCGGCTGGGGTGGGAACCGGAAGTTGGGTCCGTGAACGTGGACCCCGCCGCCGGTTCTTCTCCGGTTTCACCGAAATTCACTACTCAATTGCTGATACTTACCTGATGCCTAAGACCTTCCATCGTACTGACCGAGTTTCCGCGCAGATCCGTCGTGATCTGGGCACGCTGGTGCATGCCGCCGTGCGTGAGCATGGGCTGCCATCGGTCAGTGTTTCGGATGTGGAGGTCACCCGTGACATGGCCCATGCCAAGGTGTTTGTCACGGCGTTGATGCCGGAGCGTTCGGCCGAGGCCGTCAAGGGCCTGCGTGAGTTGTCGGTCGAGCTGCGCATGTCGCTGGCGCGGGCCATGAAGTTGCGGCATGTGCCGGAACTGCATTTCCATTACGACGACTCCGTCGACCGTGGCGAGCGCATCGACAACCTGTTGCGCGACCTGGCCCCGCCGCCGGAAAAGAAGTCCGAAGCCGACGAAGAATGAAGCAGCAGCCCGCGAGGGCTGTTGTCATATCTGCCTGCGGATAAGCCGCAGGTTGTTTCCAGTTTCCGCCAGGCGTGAGGTGTTTCCGCTTCGGCCCGAGAATGGTGTCTCATGCGTCCCCGTATTCAATTCCGCCGCCTGGACGGCATTGTCCTGCTCGACAAGCCGGCCGGCATGAGTTCGAACACCGCGCTGCAGGTGGCTCGTCGCCTGTTCCGGGCCGAGAAGGGCGGCCATACCGGAAGCCTTGATCCACTGGCCACCGGCCTGCTGCCGCTGTGCTTTGGCGAGGCGACCAAGATTGCCGGCCTGTTGCTGGGGTCAGCCAAGGCCTATGACGCCGAAGTGATGTTGGGAAAGACGACCGACACCGATGATGCGGATGGCGTGGTGCTGCGCGAGCGCAACGTGCCGGCCATCGGCCGGGAGCAGTTGGAGGCCGCGCTGGCCGGCCTGACCGGGCATATTCAGCAGCGGGCGCCGATTTACTCGGCGCTCAAGCAGGGCGGCGAACCGCTGTATGCGAAGGCGCGTCGCGGGGAAGCCATTGAGGCGCCACAGCGTGAAGTGCATGTGCAGTGCATCGAAATTCTCGCGCATGAAGGCAGCCGTCTGGCGTTGCGGGTGACCTGCGGCTCCGGTACCTATATCCGGAGCATTGCCCGCGACCTGGGCGAAGTGCTGGGGTGCGGCGCGCATATCACCGCGCTGCGCCGGTTGTGGGTGGAGCCGTTCCTGACGCCCCGCATGATTGGGCTGGATGCGCTGCGCGAGGTGGCTGAACAGGGGGGCGAGAGCGCCCTGCAGGAATGGCTGCTGCCGATCAGTGAAGGCCTGAGCGGTTTTGGGTGGGTGGAGCTTGATCCGGGCCAGGCCACCCGCTTCTGCCTGGGGCAACGCCTGCGCAACCCGGAATGGCCCGAGGGGCTGGTTGGCGTATTCGCAATGGACGGCTTGCCGCTTGGCTTGGGGCAAGTGGAAGCCGGGGGGCGGTTGAGCCCGCAGCGGCGCTTCAATCTCTGAACGGGTAAGGGGCCGGCAGCAATCGCTCCTTGTGGCAAATGGTTGAGGTCGTTACAATTTTGCGGCCCTTGAACGGGCACTGTCCTGCCGTCGGCGGGCGGTTATTTCAAACGGCGAGCTGCGCGGTGCGTTTTGAACGTTCCTGCCGGCCACGCATCAAAGAGAAAAAACAATGTCGATCGACACCCAGAAAGTTATTGAGAACAACGCCCGCGGCGCCAACGACACCGGCTCCCCGGAAGTCCAGGTTGCCCTGCTGACCGCACGCATCGAACTGCTGTCCGGCCACTTCAAGGAGCACAAGAAGGATCACCACAGCCGTCGTGGTCTGCTGCAGATGGTCAACCGCCGCCGCAGCCTGCTTGACTACCTGAAGAAGAAGGACGTCGAGCGTTACAAGGCTCTGATCGAAAAGCTCGGCCTGCGCCGCTAATAGATTCCCCGCCGCGGCGCAGCGATGCGCCGCGGTTTTGTTTTTAGAGCTTCATATCGCAGTAGATCGGCCGGAACCGCCCGGCCAACCCTTGCCAGCATGGGCTGGCAACGGTCCATCTGAAGAAAGCATTTCAAGGATCCCCCGTGGCAAAAATCACCAAAACCTTCCAGTACGGCAAACACACCGTCACGCTTGAAACCGGCGAAATCGCCCGTCAGGCCGGCGGCGCTGTCATCGTCAAGATGGACGACACCGTGTTGCTGGTCACTGCCGTCGCCGCCAAGAGCGCGCGCGAAGGCCAGGACTTCTTTCCGCTGACCGTCGACTACCAGGAGAAGTTCTACGCCGGTGGCCGTATCCCGGGTGGCTTCTTCAAGCGTGAAGGCCGTGCGACCGAGAAGGAGACGCTGATCTCGCGTCTGATCGATCGTCCGATCCGTCCGCTGTTCCCGGAAGACTACAAGAACGAAGTCCAGATCATCGCCACGGTGATGTCGCTGAACCCGGAAGTGGACGGCGATATCGCCGCGCTGATCGGTGCTTCGGCCGCCCTGTCGCTGGCCGGCACCCCGTTCAAGGGCCCGATCGGCGCTGCCAAGGTCGGTTACAAGGACGGTGAGTACATCCTCAACCCGACCGTTTCCGAGCTGAAGGAATCGCAGCTGGAGCTGGTGGTCGCAGGTACCGCCAATGCCGTGCTGATGGTGGAATCCGAAGCCGCGCTGCTGTCCGAGGACGTGATGCTGGGCGCCGTGACCTTCGGTCACCGCGAGATGCAGAAGGTCATCAACGCGATCAACGAACTGACCGTTGAAGCCGGCACCAAGCCGAGCGACTGGGTGGCCCCGGCCAAGAACACCGCGCTGATCAGCGCCGTGCAGGAAGCCGTTGGCAACCAGCTGGCTGAAGCCTTCCAGGTGCGTGACAAGCTGCAGCGCCGCGACGCCATCTCGGCGATCAAGAAGGACGTGGCCGAGTCGTTGGCTGGCCGCGTCGCCGCTGAAGGCTGGAACCCGGCCGAGCTGTCCAAGGAATTCGGCGAGCTGGAATACAGCACCATGCGCAACTCGGTGCTGGACACCAAGGTCCGCATCGACGGCCGTGCGCTGGACACCGTCCGCCCGATCGCCGTGAAGACCGGCGTGCTGCCGCGTACCCATGGCTCGGCGCTGTTTACCCGCGGTGAAACGCAGGCCATCGTCACCATCACCCTGGGCACCGCCCGTGATGGCCAGGTGATCGATGCGGTCGCCGGTGAGTACAAGGAAAACTTCCTGTTCCATTACAACTTCCCCCCGTTCTCGGTGGGTGAGTGCGGCCGCATGATGGGCCCGAAGCGTCGCGAGATCGGCCACGGCCGTCTGGCCAAGCGCGGCGTGCTGGCAGTGATGCCGTCGCTGGAAGCCTTCCCGTACACCATTCGTGTTGTCTCGGAAATCACCGAGTCGAACGGCTCCTCGTCGATGGCTTCGGTCTGCGGTTCGTCGCTGGCCCTGATGGACGCCGGCGTTCCGGTCAAGTCGCCGGTTGCCGGTATCGCCATGGGCCTGGTCAAGGAAGGCGAGCGTTTCGTCGTCCTGTCCGACATCCTGGGTGACGAAGATCACCTGGGCGACATGGACTTCAAGGTGGCCGGTACCGCTGAGGGCATCTCCGCCCTGCAGATGGACATCAAGATCGAAGGCATCACCGAAGAGATCATGAAGCAGGCTCTGCAGCAGGCCAAGGCTGGCCGTCTGCACATCCTGGGCGAAATGGCGCACGGCCTGACCGCCCCGCGTTCGGAGCTGTCCGATTACGCGCCGCGCCTGCTGACCATCAAGATCCACCCGGACAAGATCCGCGAAGTGATCGGCAAGGGTGGTTCCACCATCCAGGCCATCACCAAGGAAACCGGCACCCAGATCGACATCCAGGACGATGGCACCATCACCATCGCTTCGGTGAACAATGCCGCTGCGCAGGCTGCCAAGGCCCGCATCGAGCAGATCACCTCGGACGTCGAGCCGGGCCGCATCTACGAAGGCAAGGTCGCCAAGATCATGGACTTCGGTGCGTTCGTCACCATCCTGCCGGGCAAGGACGGCCTGGTGCACGTTTCGCAGATCTCCAGCGAGCGCGTCGAGAAAGTCGGCGACAAGCTGAAGGAAGGCGATGTGGTCAAGGTCAAGGTGCTGGAAGTCGACAAGCAGGGCCGTATCCGCCTGTCGATGAAGGCCGTGGAAGAAGGCGAGGGCACCCCGGCCGAATAAGGCTGCGGTGTTCCGCTGAAGAAAAACGGGCCTTCGGGCCCGTTTTTTGTTCTGTGAGTTGAAAATTTGGACGCCGACGGCCGGCCGTGGCGGGGCCCGGTCATGTGGTGGCTGGTGGAGCCGTCGCCCGGCATGGCGTGGCGCTGCAACGGAAGCGGCTGAACACGGTGTTGCCCGACCGGCACGGGACTTTGCCGCCGATGGTGCCGGGGCAGTTGCTGGCCAAGCATTTCCTGGGAACGGGAGATGCCAGGCATGGTGAACCATCGAATTGAAGGCGGGGGCGCGGGCTTCCTGACCGCGGCAGCGAATATGCCGGTGCTCGGCAAGGCTGCGGCGATGAGTTTTCTGCTGGGTATCTGCGTGGTGATCGGTGCACCGATATTGCTGCCGATGCCGGTATGCGGGTTGATCGCGGTGTTGGGCGCCGTGCTGTGGTGGCGTGGACGGAGGCTGCGGCTGCTGGGCGCTGTCCTGGCAGGAGTGGGTTGGGCGGGGCTGCATGCGGGTTGGGTGCTGGCGGCGCAACTGCCCTTCGCTGCGGAGGGGCGGGAATTCACGATCAGCGGCCGGGTGGCCAGCCTGCCTGAGCACGAGACGCGGCGCACACGCTTCCAGCTACAGGTGGATGACGCAGAGGCTGCCGCCTTTCTGCAGGGCCGGCGACTGCAGTTGTCGTGGTATGACGATTTCGGCGCTACCTTTCCGGGGCCGCGTATGCAGTTGCATGCGGGCCAGCGTTGGCAAATGCAGGTGCGCTTGCGTGTGCCGCGAGGGTTGTCCAATCCGGGAGGCTTCGATGCCGAGCGGCACGCGCTCGCGCAGCGGATCAGTGCCACGGGCCTGGTGCGAACGCCGGACACGGCGCGTCTGCTGGACGCCCCTTCCGGGCTGGCTGCCTGGCGGCAACGTATGGCATCGCGCATTGCAGCCGCGGTGCCAACGGCTTCCTCGCGTTATGTGCAGGCACTGGCGCTGGGTGACACACGTGGCCTTACCGACCTGGACTGGCAGCGGCTGCGCGCCACCGGGCTGACACATCTGATCGCGATTTCCGGCTTTCATGTGGGCATGGTGGCCGTCTGTGGCGCGTGGCTGATCGGCGGCATCTGGCGTTTGTTGCCATGGGTCGGGCGACGCTGGCCAAGGCCGCAGGCTGCCGCCGCAGGCGCGTTCGTCGCGGCGCTGGTGTATGCGGCGGTAGCGGGCTTTGCGCTGCCGACGGTGCGTACCGTGTTGATGGTGGCAGTGATCGTGCTGGCCCGTTTGCTGCGCCGGCCGGTGGATGTTCTGGGATCACTGGGGTTGGCCGCGTTGGCGGTGTTGCTGGTCGATCCGTTGTCGATGTTGAGTGCGGGGTTCTGGCTGAGTTTCGCCGGCGTTGCGTGGCTGGCCTGGTGCCTGCCGGAGCGTACCCACTGGCTGCGTGGTTTCCTCTCTGCCCAGCGGGTTGCGACGCTGGGTTTGTTGCCGCTGAGCGCGATGTTGTTCGGCCAGGCGTCGCTGATTGGGCCGCTGGCCAATTTGGTGGCCATCCCTTGGTGGAGCCTGGTCGTGGTCCCGCTTGCCGTGCTCGGTACCGCACTGGAGGCGGTGTGGTCCGGGAGCGGTACGCTGGTGTGGCGCGCGTCGGCAGGGTGCTTTGATCTCAGTTGGCCGTTGTTCGAGTTCCTTGCAGACAGTCGCTTCTCGTTATGGTGGTTGCCGGAGCCGGCATGGTTTGCGCTGCCACTGGCAACGCTGGGAGCGGTGTGGATGCTATTGCCGGCCGGGGTGCCGGCAAAACCTCTGGCCTTGCTGCTGTGGCTCCCGCTGTTGATGCCCGGGCGCGAGTTGCCTGCCAGCGGGGAGTTCGAGCTGGTGATGCTGGATGTCGGGCAGGGGCTGGCAGTGCTGGTGCGCACGCGGCACCACGTGTTGCTGTACGACGCCGGTCCGGCGGTGCGTGATGGCTTTGATGCGGGGGAGCGGGTTGTGGTGCCGGCCCTGCGCGCCTTGGGCGTGGCGCGGCTGGACCGGGCGGTGCTCAGCCATGGCGACCATGATCACGCCGGTGGCATGGGGGCGGTACAGGCAACATTGCCGGTCGCCGATCTGCAGGCGCCGCCGGGGCTGGATTGGCAGGACGCGTCGGCCTGCCTGGCCGGGCGCGCCTGGGAGTGGGACGGCGTGCATTTCGAGTTTCTGCATC
Source organism: Stenotrophomonas sp. STEN056 (assembly GCF_056759635.1). Taxonomy (NCBI): domain Bacteria; kingdom Pseudomonadati; phylum Pseudomonadota; class Gammaproteobacteria; order Lysobacterales; family Lysobacteraceae; genus Stenotrophomonas; species Stenotrophomonas sp. STEN056. The sequence continues at coordinate 83,523 of NZ_JBRRDL010000007.1, read as the reverse complement.
CCACCGAGGGCTTCCCGTATCTGCGCAATGAATCCAGTTGCGTGCTGAAAGTGGCGAGTCGGCATGGTTCAGCGCTGCTGGCCGGCGATGTGGGTGAGGTGATCGAGCGCGGGTTGATCCGGCGGGCGCGTCCCGGGCTCCAGGCGGAGGTGGTCGTGGTGCCGCATCACGGTAGCGGCAACGCCTCCAGCCCGGGCTTCGTGCGCGCCGTCGGTGCGCGGCTGGCGTTGGTATCGGCAGGCCATGGGAACCGCTTCGCGCATCCACGGCCCGAAGTGGTCGCGCGTTGGCAGAATGCCGGCGCTGAAGTGCTGGGCACGGCCGGCAGTGGTGCGGTGAGGGTCTGGTTCGGCCCTGATGGCTTGCAACTGCGTGAGCGCAGGATGGCGCGTTCACGCTGGTGGGATGCCGCGGAGCGGGCGCGGGCGGCTGCTATCCTATCGGGGATCGAACAGACGGCCATGGTGCCGGAGGGGTTGGAACGTGTGGGAACTGGTCAAGGCCGGCGGTTGGCCGATGCTGCCGTTGTTGCTGTTGGGGGTGCTGGCTTTGGCGATCGTCCTGGAGCGTTTCTGGAGCCTGCGCCGTAACGAGGTGCTGCCGCCGGGGCTGGGGCAGGAGGTTCGCAACTGGGCTGCGCGCGGCAAGCTCGATGCCTCGCATATTGAATCCTTGCGCGCGAACTCCCCGCTCGGCGCGCTGCTGGCCGCGGCGCTGGAAGCCCGCAACCGCCCGCGTGACCAGATCCGCGAGCGCATCGAAGATACCGGCCGCCACCTGGTGCATCGGATGGGGCGGTTTTTGAATGCGCTGGGCACCATTGCCTCGGCCGGCCCGTTGCTGGGCCTGCTGGGTACGGTGGTCGGCATGATCCAGATGTTCATGGGCATCCTCGACCACGGCGTGGGTGACGTGAATCAGCTGGCCGGTGGTATCGGCAAGGCGTTGGTGTGTACCGCCACCGGCATGATCGTGGCGATCCCGGCATTGATGTTCCACCGCCATTTCCGTAGCCGCATCGACGGCTATGTGATCGAGATGGAGCAGGAAGCCACCGCATTGCTGGATTCGCTGGACGGCCGCGCCGCGGTGCTGGCCACAACCCCCGCGCCGGCCGCATCGCGTGCGCCGGCTACGGCGAAGGTCTGAGCCACGATGCGCATCCGCGATAGCCGCAGCCAGGACGAACCGCATATCGATCTGGTCCCGTTGATCGATGTGATCCTGGTGTTGATCATCTTCTTCGTGGTGACCACCACGTTTGATGCGCGCTCGACCCTGCAGGTGCAGTTGCCGACCGCCAGTGACCAGAAGAACACCTCGCCACCGCGCTCGCTGAGCGTGTTGGTCAATGCCGATGGGCGTTACTTCATCAATGACCAGGAAGTGCTGCGCACCGACGTGGAGGCGCTCAAGCAGACCATCGCACAGGTGGCCGGTGACGACCGTCAGCAAACGGTCCTGTTGCGCGCCGATGCACGCACGCCGTATCAGGCCGTGGTGACCGCGCAGGATGCGCTGGGTCAACTGGGTTTCCGCCGCATTGCCATTGCCACCGCGCCGGAGGCGAAGTCATGAGCGATACCAAGGAGACGGCCTGGCAGACCTATAAACGGTTGTTGAGTTTCGCCAAGCCGTACCGGGTGTTGTTGCTGGTAGCCGGCCTGGGCATGCTGATCGAAGCGGCGGCAGGCATGGGTTTTCTGGGGTTGATGAGCCCGATCACCAATAACCTGGTGAATCCCGAGGACATCAATCCCTGGATGCCGCTGGCCATCATCGGCCTGTTTTTTGTGCGTGGTGCCGCCGGCTACCTGACCGACATGGGCATGGGCAAGGCGGCGCGCAGCATTGCCCGCGACCTGCGCGTGCGGGTGCTGGGCAAGTACCTGCGCCTTCCAGGGCAGCGCTTTGACAACGAGCCGGTGCCGTCGATGCTGGTACGGCTGGGTTCGGACAGCGACCAGGTGGCCCAGGCCGCCATTGATGCGATGAAGGTGGTGCTGCAGCAATCGCTGCAGGCGCTGGGTTCGCTGGCGATGATGTTCTATTACAGCTGGCAGGTAACGCTGGCCATCTTCGTGTTGGCGCCGCCGCTGGCCTGGGTGATGAACAAGGTCGCCAAGCGCTACCGCCGCATCAGCCACCGCATCCAGGAGAGCAGTGCGGAGCTGCTGCAGGCGGCCGACCAGACCCTGTCCAGCCAGCAGGAAGTGAAGATCTACGGTGCCCAGCCGCGCGAGATGGAACGCTATTCGGGGCTGGCCAATACCAACCTGCGGCTGGCGATGAAGGTGGAATCCACGCGCAGCATTTCCTCGGGCATGGTGCAGTTGATTGGTGCCGTGGGCTTGGCTGCGTTGTTGTTCATCGCCGGCCATGAAGCCGCTGCCGGGCGCCTGACGGTGGGTGATTTCGTCGCGATGCTGATGGCGATGCTGACCATCATTCCCGCCCTCAAGCAGCTGACCAATGTGCAGAACATGACCCAGCGCGGCATCGCGTCGGCGCAGCGTCTGTTCGCTGTCTTGGATGCCGAGGACGAGCCGGATCCCGGCACGGTGCCGTTGGCACGGGCAAAGGGTGAGCTGGAATTCCGCAATGTCACCGCGCGTTATCCCGGCCAGGCAAAGCCGGCGTTGCAGGACATCAGCTTTGTCGCCCAGCCCGGCACGGTGACTGCCATCGTTGGCCGCTCCGGAAGCGGAAAATCGACGCTGATCAAGCTGATCCCGCGCTTCTACGAAATCGAAGCCGGGCAGATTCTGCTGGACGGCCACCCGTTGCAGGATTACACGCTTGCCGACCTGCGTCGGCAGATTGCGCTGGTAGGGCAGCAGGTCACGCTGTTCAACGGCAGCGTCGCCGAGAACGTTGCCTACGGTGAGCTGCGCGAACGTAGCCCGGAACAACTGGACCGCGCCATTGCCGGTGCCAATGCGCTGGAGTTCGTCGCGCAGATGCCTGACGGCGTGGACACCCAGGTGGGGGCCAAGGGAGGCAGGCTTTCCGGTGGACAGCGCCAGCGTCTTGCCATTGCACGGGCGATGCTCAAGGACGCGCCGATATTGATCCTGGACGAAGCAACCGCCGCGCTGGACAACGAGTCCGAGCGGCTGGTGCAGGATGCATTGCAGAAACTGATGCCCGACCGCACCACCCTGGTCATCGCCCATCGCCTGTCCACCATTGAGCACGCTGACCAGGTGCTGGTGATGGACCAGGGGCGCATCGTCGAACGTGGCACGCACCTGCAGTTGCTGGCCCTGGGGGGCTTGTACGAGCACCTGTACCGCATGCAGTTCCGCGAGGGCCAGGACTGATGGAAAAACGAGGTCCGCAGACGCCGGCCTATTGGTATGACGACGCGCCGGTGCCGTTGTTCGCCCGGTTGCTGGCGCCGCTCTATGCCGGCGTTTCCGGCTTGCGCCGGCGCCTGTACCGGCGCGGCTGGTTGCGCAGCCGGCAGGTAGCGGTGCCGGTGATCGTGGTCGGCAACATTACTGCGGGTGGCACCGGCAAAACCCCGCTGACGATCGAGCTGGTCAACCGCCTGCGCGAAGCGGGCTGGAAGCCGGGCGTTGCCAGCCGGGGGTATGGTCGCGATGAAGCCGGCACCGCACGCTGGGTCACGCCGGAGCTGGCCGTCGAGCTCAGCGGCGATGAGCCTGCCTTGATCGCCTGGAAGACAGGCGCGCCCGTGCGCGTGGATGGTGATCGCGTGGCTGCCGCCAACGCCTTGATCAAGGCCGGTTGCGATGTGGTGGTCTGCGACGATGGTCTGCAGCATTACCGCCTGGCGCGTGACATCGAGATCGAGGTGGTCGATGCGGTGCGCCGCTATGGCAATGGCCGGATGATTCCTGCCGGTCCGTTGCGTGAGCCGGTGGAGCGCGCGCGTGACTGCGACTTCCGCGTGGTCAACCTGGGGCAGGCCAGCGACGCGGATGAAGTGGTGGCCGCTGCCGGTTTTGGCGAGTGGTCCATGCGCCTGCGCATTACCACTGCACGTCCGTTGAGCGGAGGGCGCGAGAAATCACTGCAGTCCTTTGCCGGCCAGCGTGTGCATGCGGTGGCGGGAATCGCCCACCCGCAGCGTTTTTTCCAGATGCTGCGCGCACGCGGCATCGGTGTGGTGCCGCATGCCTTTGCCGACCACCATCGCTACGTGGCATCGGACCTGTCATTCGGCAGTGAGCTGCCCGTGTTGATGACCGAGAAAGATGCGGTGAAGTGCCGCAGCTTTGCCAACCGCTGGCACTACGCCGTGCCGCTGCAGGCCGAGCTGCCGGCTGCATTCTGGATTGCGCTGCTTGATCGACTGGGCAAGCTGGCGCGTGCGTGACCTGCCTCCTGCGGGGGCTTGATTGAGCAGCGGCACGGTCGTTGCTGGAAGGAGTTGAGATGAGTGTGATCCCCGAGTTTGTCGTGGCCATTCCGGCCCGGTATGCGTCCACGCGGCTTCCGGGCAAGCCCTTGGCCTTGCTGGCTGGCGAGCCGATGGTGTTGCATGTGGCGCGCCGCGCCCTGGCGGCGGGCGCCGGTGAAGTCTGGGTGGCGACCGACGATGCGCGTATCGCCGATGCGGTTGCCGGGCTGGAGGGTATCCACGTGGCGATGACCGACCCTGCGCACGCCTCGGGGACCGACCGCCTGGCCGAATGTGCCCGCCAGGCCGGTTGGGCCGACGATGTGATCGTGGTGAATCTGCAGGGTGACGAGCCGTTTGCGCCGGCCGATGGCATTCGTGCCGTTGCCGGTGTGCTGGCCGACAGTGGCGCGCCGATGTCGACGCTGGCCACGCCGGTGGAGGACGCGCAAACGCTGTTCGACCCGAATGTGGTCAAGCTGGTGCGCAACGTGCACGGCGATGCCCTGTACTTCAGCCGCGCGCCGATTCCCTGGCATCGCGATGCGTTCGCGCACTCGCGCGACACGCTCCCGGCCAGCCACTGGCTGCGGCATATCGGCATCTATGGGTATCGGGCCGGGTTCCTGCAGCAGTTCGCGGCCATGCCGCCGGGCATGCTGGAGCAGGTCGAATCGCTGGAACAGCTGCGGGTGCTGGAGGCGGGCCATCGCATCGCCGTGGCGCTGTCACCGGCGCCGTTCCCCCCGGGCATCGACACGCCCGAAGATCTCGAGCGGGCCGAGGCCTTGATGCGGAGAGGATTGCAATGAAGTTGCTGGTGATCTGCCTGGGCAACATCTGCCGCTCACCGATGGGCGAAGGGGCGTTGCGGGCACGCTTGGCGGAAGCAGGTCTGGCCGGCCGGGTTCAGGTGGATTCGGCCGGGACTTCCGGTTGGCATGTGGGGGCGCCGCCGGATCGGCGTGCGGTGGCCTGCGCGGCGGGGCATGGGGTGGATATCTCCGGGCTGCGCGGGCGCGCCCTGGTTGCCGATGATTTCCTGCATTTCGACCATATCTTCTGCGCCGACCACGACAACCTGAGCGAAGCCCTTAAACTCGCCCCCGCCCAGGCCCGCGACCGGGCAGCCTTGTGGCTGCCGTGGGCAGGTGTCAGTGGCAGTGCGGTGATCCCCGATCCCTATTACGGTGACGAGGCGGACTTCGAGCGCAGCTGGGCGCTGGTGGACGCCGCGGCGCGTGCCACCGTGCAGCGTCTGTTCCCCTGAGCCCACTGCGGCATAATCCCGACATGAACGAAAAACGCGTGATGGAACTGCCCAAGTCCGGTATCTGGCTCAACGCCGCGCCCACAACCCTGCAGGCGTTGCGCGGCCGCCCGGTGGTGCTGGCCTTCGTCAACGGCGCTTCGATCTGGAGCATGCAGCGTGTCGCTGAGGTGACGCGTTGGCAGGCGCGCAACCCCGGTCGTCTGCATCTGGTCGTGATGCAGGTGCCGCGCTTTGAGTTTGAACGTGAGCCGCAGCAGGCGCTGAAGTTATTGCGCCGTCAGGGCGTGAGCGCGCCGATCATGCTTGATGCGCAATGGGATGGCTGGCGGCAGTTCGACGTCCAGTCGTGGCCGACACTGGTCCTGCTGGACGCGCAGGGCGTCGAGCGGGAGCGCCTGGTGGGGGCAGCCGGTGATCTGGAGCGTGCGCTCAACGGGCTCTGTGAAGGCCAGCAACGCCCGCTGGACGAAGCCGATTCTGGTAGCCGGGAGATCAACGCCGAGCCGCGCCTGCCGCTGTCGTTTCCCGGCGGTCTGGTGGTCACCCCCGAGCGCCTGTACGTCGCGGATACCGGCCATCACCGCATTCTTGAGTGCAATCACGCCGGCCGTGTGCTGCGGCAGTTTGGCCTGGGGAGCGCGGACCTGGTGAATGGCGGTCTCGGTGAGGCTGCTTTCAATCGGCCGCAGGGGCTGGTGCTGGCACGTGACGTTCTGTATGTCGCCGACACCGGCAACCATGCGCTGCGCCGCATCCATCTGCAGAGCGGGCAGGTGGATACGCTCTGTGGCAACGGCCGCGCGGGTGATCCCCGGGCGGGTGTGTTGAATCAGCCCTGGGATAGCGCGCTTAACCACCCGGTTGATGTGGCGGTGGCGGACAACCAGATCTTGATCGCCATGGCCGGCGACAACCATATCTGGAGTTACGACCTTGGCAGCCGCGAGCTGCGTTGGCGCTCCGGTGCAGGTCCGGTGGAAGTGCGTGATGGCAGTGGGCACCTGGCAGCATTCGCGCAGCCGACAAGCCTGGTGGCGGTGCAGCAGACGTTGTATGTCTGCGATTCGCTGGGGTCGGCAATCCGCTCGGTGCAGCTACGCGGTGATCTGGTGCAGACCCTGGTCGGGCAGGGGCCGTGGGAGTCGGGCAATGTCGATGGCCCGCGCCTGCATGCACGCCTGCAGTACCCGCTGGCCATCGCCATGGGCCCGGATTCGCCAATGCTGTGGATTGCCGATGCGGGCAATGGCTCGCTGCGCACGCTGCGCTTGGGCGGCGGTGATCTCTCCACCGTCAACCTGCCACGTCGCCTGCACGGCCCCAGTGCCTTGTCGGTGGCCGCAGGTGCCATCTGGATTGCTGAAACCGATGCGCATGCCGTGCTGCGGTTTGATCCGCTCAGCGGCGAGCTGGTCGATGTGCCGATTGAAGGATGAACGAAGAAGTATCCCCTGCATTTGATGGCAAGGCATTCGCTGCGGCACTGAGCACGGCGCCAGGTGTCTACCGGATGTACGCCGCTGACGACACCCTGCTGTATGTCGGCAAGGCAGGTGCGCTGCGCAAGCGCGTGGGTAGCTACTTCAACGGTTCGCCCAAAAGCACCCGCATCATGATGATGTTGTCGCAGGTGGCGCGGATGGATGTGACCGTCACCCGCACCGAGGCCGAAGCGCTGTTGCTGGAAAACCAGCTGATCAAGTCGCTTGCGCCGCGCTACAACGTCTCGTTGCGCGATGACAAAACCTATCCGCAGGTATTGCTGACCCGTGAGCAGTGGCCACGGATCGCATTGCACCGTGGGCCGCGTGCCATTCCTGGCCGCTACTTCGGGCCGTATCCGGGCGTGAGTGCGGTGCGCGAAACCCTGAACCTGATGCACAAGTTGTTCAAGCTGCGCAGTTGTGAGGACAGTGTGTTCCGCAATCGCTCACGGCCGTGCCTGCAGTACCAGATCGGTCGCTGCAGCGCGCCGTGCGTGGCGTTGGTGGAGCAGGCCGAGTACGACGAATCCGTGCGGCGTGCGTCGATGTTCCTGGAAGGCAAGAGCGACCAGTTGGCAGGTGAACTGATGGCGTCGATGCAGTTGGCCAGTGACGCGCTGGAGTTCGAGCGTGCGGCGCGCCTGCGGGATCTTGTTGCCTCGCTGCGCAGCATGCAGAACCGCCAGTACGTGGACGGGCGTGCCGCCGATCTGGATGTGCTGGCCTGTGCGACGCGGGGCGGCAGCGCCTGCGTGATGCTGTTGGCGTTCCGCGATGGTCGCAATCTGGGGACACGCGCGTTCTTTCCGCGGACCAATGGCGAAGACAGTGCCGAAGAAGTGTTGGCGGCCTTTGTGTCGCAGTACTACGTTGAGCACGCGCCGCCGCCGGAGGTGTTGCTGGACCGGCAGATCCCCGATGCGGAAATGATCGAGGCCGCCTTGAGTGCCGCGGCCGAGCGCCGGGTGGCGCTGAAGTGGAACGTGCGGGGCGAGCGCGCGGGGTACGTCGAGCTGGCCAGTCGCAACGCGCAGATCACGCTGGTTGCGGAGATGGACAGCCAGGGCGCACAGCACGCGCGCAGCGAGGCGTTGCGCGATTTGCTGGGCCTGCCTGAGCCGGTCAAGCGCGTGGAATGTTTCGACATCAGCCACACCATGGGCGAGGCCACCGTAGCCTCCTGCGTGGTGTTTGATGCGGCCGGGCCGGTGCGCGGACAATATCGGCGTTACAACATCAGCGGTATCGAACCGGGCGACGACTACGCGGCCATGCGCCAAGCGATTGATCGGCGTTTCCGGCGTGCAGTGGAAGAAAGTGGCGTACTGCCCGAGGTGCTGTTGATCGATGGCGGCGCGGGCCAGTTGGCGCAGGCGCAGGCAGCGCTGGCTGACCTGGGCGTGGAAGGCGTGATGCTGGTGGGTGTGGCCAAGGGCGTGGAGCGCCGCGCTGGACACGAAGCTTTGGTGTTGCCGGATGGGCGTGAGCTGCGGCCTGGCGCGGCATCACCGGCACTGCAGTTCATCCAGCAGGTGCGTGATGAAGCGCATCGGTTTGCCATCACCGGCCATCGTGGGCGGCGGCAGAAGGCGCGCATGACGAGCCGGCTGGAGGATATTTCCGGTATTGGCCCGCGCCGGCGCGCGAGCCTGCTCAAGCACTTTGGCGGCATGGCGGGGCTGAAAGCCGCCGGAGAGGCCGAGATTGCCAAGGTGGAAGGGATCAATGACGCCCTGGCCGCGCGCATCTACGCTAACCTTCATGGTCTGTCGGTGCCCGATTCGGCAGCGGAGTAATGCGTTCAATGAAATTGACTATTCCCACCTGGCTGACGTTGTTGCGGATCGTGATGATTCCGGTCCTGGTGGTGGTGTTTTACCTGCCCTATGCCTGGACCAACTTCGCATCAGCGGCAATCTTCGGCCTGGCGGCGATCACCGATTGGCTGGATGGCTGGGTGGCGCGGCGCTATGAACAGCATTCGGCATTCGGCGCGTTTCTGGACCCGGTCGCGGACAAGCTGATGGTTGCCGTGGCGCTGTTCCTGATCGTGCAGGGGCATCCCACGCCGTGGATGGCGTTCTGGGCGGCGGTGATCGTGGGGCGTGAAATTGCCGTGTCAGCGCTGCGCGAATGGATGGCCGAAATCGGCCAGCGGGCGAAGGTGCGCGTGGCGATGATTGGCAAGGTCAAGACCACGGCACAAATGGTGGCCTTGCTGTGTCTGCTGTACTCGGTCTCGCCCAAGATTCCCTTCACCGCCATCTGGTTGGGTGCGCCGATTTTCCACATCGGTGACTGGATGTTGGCCATCGCCGCATTGCTGACGTTGATCTCCGGTGTGCAGTACATGGTGGCTGCATGGCCAAGCCTGCGCGAAGAAGAAAAGGCCGCGCGCGAACGTGCCAGAAAAAGTTGAAAGGGCTGTTGACAGGTAGCCGATTGCCTGTAGAATTTCGCCTCCCAAGCGGGAATAGCTCAGTTGGTAGAGCGCAACCTTGCCAAGGTTGAGGTCGCGAGTTCGAGTCTCGTTTCCCGCTCCAATTCAATTCAGAGGCCGCCGGTATTCATGGCGTCCTGGAACGGCGGTTGGCTGGTTTGTCCGGGTTGGCTTCGGATGATCCGCCAGGGGAGCTGGAAGCAGCTTCCGGGTGATGTGAAGAAAATTGTTAAAAATGCTGGCGCGTTGCTTCATGAGTCTGTAGAATGCGCCGCATCCCAAGCGGGAATAGCTCAGTTGGTAGAGCGCAACCTTGCCAAGGTTGAGGTCGCGAGTTCGAGTCTCGTTTCCCGCTCCAAATTCTGAAAAGGCCCCGTAAAACGGGGTTTTTTCATATCGGAAAAGCATTTCTGGTAGTCAGTTTTCAAAGTTTGGCCTGGTAGCAGAGTGGTTATGCAGCGGATTGCAAATCCGCGTACGCCGGTTCGATTCCGACCCAGGCCTCCATTTGAAGCCCTGAGAAATCAGGGCTTTTCTTTTGCCTGTTTTTTGCCGCGCAGGTCGTGGGGTGCTGGTCAGAACGTCTGGCCGGCGGGCGGTCATTGCTTGCCGATTGCGTTAGAATCCAGCCAGCCCTCTACTGACAGGTGGCCCGCGCGAAGCGCCGGTCGAGTGTGTGACATGAGCACTACCATTTCCCACTGCTGATATCCCGCCACAGCCCTGTACAGGCGCCGTTGTGGCGCTTTTTTATTGTCCCGATGTTCTTTCCTGCCATGCCCAAAGCGGCAATGGTTTCTGGTGAATTCCCATGATCAACATCACTCTCCCGGACGGCAGCGTCCGTCAATTTGAAAATCCGGTCAGCGTCATGGACGTGGCTCAATCCATTGGTGCGGGGCTGGCCAAGGCCACCATCGCCGGCGTCGTGGATGGCGTGCAGGTTGATGCCAGCGACGTGATCGATCGTGATGCGTCGCTGCGCATCATTACCGCCAAGGACGAGGAGGGCGTCGAGATCATCCGCCACTCGTGCGCGCACCTGGTTGGGCATGCGGTCAAACAGTTGTATCCGGATGCCAAGATGGTCATCGGCCCGGTGATCGCCGAGGGTTTCTACTACGACATCTACTCCGAGCGTCCGTTCACGCCTGATGACATGGCCGCGATCGAAAAGCGCATGGGCGAGCTGATTGCGCAGGACTACGACGTCATCAAGAAGATGACGCCGCGCGCGGAAGTGGTTGAAATCTTCAAGGCCCGTGGCGAGGACTACAAGCTGCGCCTGATCGAAGACATGTCCGACGACATCACTGCGATGGGCATGTACTACCACCAGGAATACGTGGACATGTGTCGCGGCCCGCACGTGCCGAACACACGCTTCCTGAAGTCTTTCAAGCTGACGCGCATCTCCGGTGCGTACTGGCGCGGCGACGCCAAGAACGAGCAGTTGCAGCGCGTTTATGGCACGGCCTGGGCCGACAAAAAGCAGCTCGAGGCCTATATCAAGCGCATCGAGGAAGCCGAGATGCGCGATCACCGCCGCATCGGCAAGCAGCAGGATCTGTTCCATCTGCAGGAAGAGGCGCCCGGCCTGGTGTTCTGGCACCCGAAGGGCTGGTCGATCTGGCAGGTCGTCGAACAGTACATGCGCAAGGTCTATCGCGACAGCGGTTACGGCGAAGTGCGCTGCCCGCAGATTCTGGATGTGAGCCTGTGGAAGCAGTCCGGCCACTGGGACAATTACCAGGACAACATGTTCTTCACCGAGTCGGAGAAGCGCACGTACGCGGTCAAGCCGATGAACTGCCCGGGCCACGTCCAGGTCTTCAATCAAGGCCTGCACAGCTATCGCGACCTGCCCATCCGCTATGGCGAGTTTGGTTCTTGCCATCGCAACGAACCGTCCGGCGCGCTGCACGGCATCCTGCGCGTGCGTGGCTTCACGCAGGACGACGGCCACGTGTTCTGCACCGAAGCGCAGATCGAATCGGAAGTGACGGCATTCCACCAGCAGGCGCTGGCGGTGTACCAGCACTTTGGTTTTGAAGAGATTCAGATCAAGATCGCGCTGCGTCCGGAATCGCGCCTGGGTGATGATTCCACCTGGGACAAGGCAGAAGGTGCGTTGCGCTCTGCGCTGACCAGCTGCGGCGTGGAATGGCAGGAACTGCCGGGCGAGGGGGCTTTCTACGGCCCGAAGATCGAGTACCACCTGAAGGATGCGATCGGTCGTACCTGGCAGTTGGGCACCATGCAGGTCGATTTCATGATGCCCGGCCGCCTTGGCGCCGAGTATGTGGATGAAAACAGCCAGAAGAAGCATCCGGTCATGCTGCACCGGGCCATCGTCGGCTCGATGGAGCGTTTCCTGGGCATCCTGATCGAGCACCACGCCGGCCAGTTCCCGGCCTGGCTGGCGCCTGTTCAGGTGGTGGTGGCCAACATCACCGACGCGCAGGCCGAGTACGTTGAACAGGTTCGCAAAACCCTTGCGAATCAAGGCTTCCGGGTAGAGGCCGATTTGCGCAACGAAAAGATCGGCTATAAGATTCGCGAGCATACCCTGCAGCGGGTGCCGTATCTGCTGGTCGTGGGCGACCGCGAGAGGGACAATGGCGCCGTGGCAGTGCGTACGCTGTCGGGCGAAGATCTGGGCTCAATGCCGGTCCAGGCGTTCGTCGAGCGGCTGCAGGCCGAATTGAAGCAGTAAGCTAGAGCCCCGGCCCCAGCGGATATCCGTCGGGGCCGGTTCGATTCCACTGGGAGATTGCAATATCAGTACCCCTGACAACAAACAGAACCGCAAAAATCAGGAAATCCGGGTGCCGCGCGTCCGCGTGATCGGCAGTGACGGAGAAATGATTGGCGTGTTGTCGCGCGACGAAGCGCTGTCGATGGCCGAGGATGAAGGCCTCGACCTGGTCGAGATCCAGCCGCAGGCCGACCCGCCTGTATGCAAGATCATGGACTTCGGCAAGTTCAAGTTCGAAGCGCAGAAGAAGGCCAACGAGGCCAAGAAGAAGACCAAGCAGGTCGAGATCAAGGAAGTCAAGTTCCGTCCGGTCACGGACGAGGGCGACTACCAGATCAAGCTGCGCAAGATGCGCGGTTTTCTGGAAGATGGCGACAAGATCAAGGTCAACATCCGCTTCCGTGGCCGTGAAATGAGCCACCAGGAACTGGGTCGTGAAATGGCCAACCGGATCGAGGCGGATCTGGGCGAGGACATCGTGATCGAGTCCCGTCCGCGCCTGGAAGGCCGGCAGATGGTCATGATGATCGCGCCAAAGAAGAAGTAAGCCGCTGGCCCTCGGGTCATCGTTTTGCTGAACAGGGAGGGCCTTGGCTCTCCCTGTTTGCATGCCTGTTCAGCTGTCCTGGCATCAGTCCGCCTGCAGTTTGCAAGTGACTGGCGTGCAAGGCATAATGGGCGGCCCGGTTCGCCGGGTTTGTTGTTTGCTTCACCCTAGGACCTGCCTGCCTCCAGTGGGAGCGCGGGCTTTTGACAGACAAGGGCAAGGATGGAAAGCGTGGGTCAGCCCACCGCCCAGTCAGTAAAGAGACCATCAAGGACATAGCAATGCCCAAGATCAAGACCAACCGGGCGGCGGCCAAGCGTTTCCGCAAGACCGCCTCCGGCAAGTACAAGTGCGGCCACGCCAACCGTAGCCACATCCTCACCAAGAAGGCGACCAAGCGGAAGCGTAACCTGCGTCAGACGAATCACGTCCGCGCAGAAGACGCAGGCCGTCTGGACCGTATGCTTCCCTACCTCTGAGGACTGAACCATGGCACGAGTAAAGCGTGGTGTGCAGGCGCGCCGCCGCCACAAGAAAGTATTGGATCTGGCAAAGGGCTATTACAACGCCCGTCGCAAGGTCTTCCGCGTTGCCAAGCAGGCAGTCATCAAGGCACAGCAGTACGCCTACATTGGCCGTAAGCAGAAGAAGCGCAATTTCCGTTCGCTGTGGATCACCCGCATCAATGCGGCTGCCCGCATCAACGGCCTGAGCTACAGCCGTTTCATGAACGGCCTGCTGAAGGCTGGTATCACCCTGGATCGTAAGGTTCTGGCTGATATCGCCGTGCACGACGCAGCCGGTTTTGCCGCTCTGGCAGAAAAGGCCAAGGGCGCACTGGCGGCATAAGTACTTTCTGCAGCAGTTGTAGCGTTCACGCGCAGCGGCTGTGGTGAGACAATGCATGGGGAAGGGCGCAAGTCCTTCCCCATTATTTTTTGTATTGGTTGCCGCTGCCCTGGGGCTGCGCGGCGATCAGGCATTGGTGGCGGCGGGGGTCGGCCCGGCGCATACCGCGTAGGCATGCCGGCCAGAGGTTTCGTCGATCCCATGAGTGACATCCAATCCCTGACCGCGCAGGCGCTGGCCGATGTGGCCGCGGCGCAGAGCCCGGAAGCGCTTGAGAACCTGCGCGTTTCACTGTTGGGCAAGAGTGGCAGTATCACTGCCCAGCTCAAGCAGCTTGGCGCATTGCCGGCTGAGGAGCGCAAGGCGGCGGGCGAGGCGATCAACATCGCCCGCGACGCGGTGTCCTCGGCCTTGGGTGAGCGCAAGGCGCTGCTGGAAAATGCCGCGCTGGATGCGCGTCTGGCCTCTGAAAGCATCGATGTCACCCTGCCGGGCCGTGATGGTGAACGTGGCGGCCTGCACCCGGTCACGCGCACGCTGGAGCGCATCACCGAGATCTTCGGCCGCTTGGGTTACGAGCTGTCCGAGGGCCCGGAAGTCGAAGACGACTGGCACAACTTCGAGGCGCTGAACTTCCCGCCGCACCACCCGGCGCGCGCCATGCACGACACCTTCTACTTCGGCGACGGCCGCCTGCTGCGCACGCATACCTCTGGTGTGCAGGTGCGTTACATGGGCGACCACAAGCCGCCGCTGCGCATGATCGCGGCCGGTAAGGTGTACCGCAGCGACAGCGACCAGACCCACTCGCCGATGTTCCATCAGGTTGAAGGCCTGCTGGTGGACGAGCACTCGACCTTCGCTGACCTCAAGGGCACCTTGTCCGAGTTCGTGCGTGCCTTCTTCGAGCGCGATTTCGAAATGCGTTTCCGCCCGAGTTATTTCCCGTTCGTGGAGCCGGGTGCGGAAGTGGACATCGCCTGGCAGCAGCCTGATGGCAGCACCCGCTGGCTGGAAGTGCTGGGCTGCGGCATGGTCCACCCGAACGTGTTGAAATCGGTCGGCATCGACCCGGAGCGCTACACCGGCTTCGCCTTCGGCCTGGGTGTGGAGCGCTTCGCGATGCTGCGTTACGGCGTCAACGACCTGCGCGCGTTCTTCGAGAACGACGTTCGCTTTCTCAAGCAGTTCGCCTGATCGAAGCACCGTAGTGCCGGGCCATGCTCGGCAGCTTTTGAACGTTGATCAACCCCGGGCGCAACGCGCTGGGTATCAACAAGAAACCGCAACGGGAGGCGCGCCTCCCCCCAAGGTAAAGACATGAAATTCTCTGAAAGCTGGCTGCGCAGTCACGTACCGACCACCGCTTCGCGTGATGAACTCATTGCCGTGTTGACCGCCATCGGCCTGGAGGTCGAGGAAGTCACTGCGCTGGGCGCTGGCCTGGACAACGTGGTGGTGGCGCGCATCGTTGAAGCCGAGCGCCATCCGGAAGCTGATCGCTTGCAGATCTGCAAGGTCGACGCGGGCCAGGCCGAACTGCTGCAGATCGTCTGCGGCGCGCCGAACGCTCGCCCGGGCCTGGTCGCGCCACTGGCGATGGTGGGTGCGCAGATTGGCGAGTTGAAGATCAAGCCGGCCAAGCTGCGCGGCGTGGAATCCAACGGCATGCTGTGTTCGGCCAAGGAGCTGGGCCTGGACAGCGACGCCTCCGGCCTGCTGGAGCTGCCTGACGATGCGCCGGTCGGGACTGCCCTGGTCGATTACCTCGGCCTTCCAGATGCAAGCATCGAGATCAAACTCACCCCGAACCGCGCAGACTGCTTCAGCGTGCGTGGTATCGCCTTCGACGTGGCTGCAGCTACTCGCAGCGAAGTAAAGCCGTTTGCCGCTGACGCCGTGCCGGCCGTCGGTACGCGCGAACTGGCCATCCAGCTCGACGCGGGTGCGGAAGCGCCGCGTTACCTGGGGCGAGTGATCGAAGGCGTCAATGCCGCCGCGTCCACGCCGCTGTGGATGGCCGAGCGCCTGCGTCGCAGCGGCGTGCGCCCAGTGTCGCTGTTGGTGGACATCACCCAGTACGTGATGCTGGAAATCGGGCAGCCAATGCACGCCTACGATCTGGAAACGCTGAAGGGATCGATTGCCGTGCGCCGTTCGCGCGCCGGTGAAACGCTCAAGCTACTGGATGGCCGCGACGCCGCGCTGGACGACAGCTTCCTGGTGGTGACCGATGCCGACCGTCCGGTTGGCCTGGCCGGCCTGATGGGCGGCTTCGATACCCGCGTCACCGATGCGACCACCAAGGTGTTCCTGGAGGCTGCGCACTTTGCACCCGCCGCGATCATGGGCCGTGGCCGCAAGCTGGGCCTGCACACCGATGCCGGCCACCGTTTCGAGCGTGGTGTGGACCCGCAGTTGCCGCGCATCGCCATCGAATACGCAACCAAGTTGGTGCTGGACCTGGCTGGCGGCACACCGGCGCCGGTCACTGAAGCCGTGCGTGAGGCTGACCTGCCGCTCGCCGCCCGCATTCACCTGCGCCGCGCCCGCATCCTGCGTGTGCTGGGTATCCAGATCGAAGACGCCGAAGTCGAGCGCATCCTGCGCGCACTTGGGATGAAGGTTGAAGCCGTCGCTGACGGTTGGACGGTGACCGGCCCAAGCAGTCGTTTCGATATCGCCATCGAAGAAGACCTGATCGAAGAGCTGGCCCGCATCCACGGCTACGAGCAGATTCCGACCACGCTGCCCGGTGGTGCCGCGCGCATCGCCATGCCGAGCGAGACGCGTCTGGATCAGCTGTCCGTGCGCCGTCAACTGGTTGCGCGCGACATGCTGGAAACAATCAACTTCGCCTTTGTCGATGCGCAGCTGCTTGCACAATGGCGCCAGGACGAAGGGCTTGTGCCACTGGCAAATCCACTGTCGGCCGAGCTGGCGGTGATGCGCCCGATGCTGTTGCCGGGTTTGGTTGCAACCCTGGGCCGCAACGTGGCACGTCAGGCTGGGCGCGTGCGCTTGTTCGAGATTGGCCGCGTGTTCGCAGCGCAGGCCGGCGAGGGCAAGCCTGCGCCGCGCGAAACGGTACGGATTGCAGCTACCGTGTGCGGTGATGCCGCTGCACTGCAGTGGGGGGAGAAGGCCCGCAAAGTGGACTTCCACGATCTGAAGGGTGACCTGGAATCGTTGGCTGCCGCTTCGGGCGCGGTGTTGGAGTTCCGTGCGTCACAGCGCGCCTACGCCCATCCGGCGCGTTCGGCCGACATCTGGCGTGACGGGCAGTGCATCGGCTGGATCGGCCAGCTGCATCCACGGCTCGCCAAGGCAATGGAAATCGACGTGGATGTGCTCGGTTTCGAGCTGGATCTGGCGCCGCTGGTGGCGCGCACCCTGCCGCGTTCGAGCGAGCTGTCGCGGTTCCCGGGCGTGCGGCGCGACCTGGCGGTGGCCGTTGCTGAATCAGTCAGCTGGGCCGACCTGGCCGGGACCATTCGCCAGGCCGGTGGCGAGTTGCTTCGCGAGGTGGTGCTGTTTGATCGTTACGTCGGCCAAGGCGTGGAACCGAGTTTCAAGAGCTTGGCTATGGGCTTGATTCTGCAGGACAAAACGCGCACTCTCACGGATCGCGACATCGAGCCCGTAGTGGCTGAAGTGGTCGCTGCAATTGATCGCGGGCACGGCGCGAAGATCCGTGGCTGAGGCAGGACACAGGGAGCTGGCATGGCATTGACAAAGGCGGAGATGGCGGATCGTCTGTTCGACGAAGTCGGTCTGAACAAGCGTGAGGCCAAGGAGTTTGTCGACGCGTTCTTCGATGTGCTGCGCGATGCATTGCAACAGGGGCGTCAGGTAAAGCTGTCCGGTTTTGGCAATTTCGACCTGCGGCGCAAGAACCAGCGCCCTGGCCGCAACCCCAAGACCGGCGAGGAAATTCCGATTTCCGCCCGCACGGTGGTGACCTTCCGTCCGGGCCAGAAGCTCAAGGAAAGGGTAGAGGCATATGCTGGATCCGGGCAGTAACCGCGAACTTCCGCCGATTCCGGCCAAGCGCTACTTCACCATTGGTGAGGTCAGTGAGTTGTGCGACGTCAAGCCGCATGTACTGCGCTATTGGGAAACCGAGTTTCCCAGCCTTGAGCCGGCCAAGCGCCGTGGCAACCGTCGTTACTACCAGCGGCATGATGTGCTGATGGTGCGGCAGATCCGCGGGCTGCTGTACGAACAGGGCTACACCATCGGCGGTGCGCGGCTTCGGCTTGAAGGCGATGGCGCCAAGCAGGAATCGGCACTGAGCAACCAGATCATCAAGCAAGTGCGGATGGAACTGGAAGAAGTGCTGCAATTGCTGCGTCGCTGATCCATTTTTGATTCAAAGCCGGTATAATTGCCGGCTCGCCGCAAGGCGAAGCAGTAAACGTTCGGGGCGTAGCGCAGCCTGGTAGCGCATCTGCCTGGGGGGCAGAGGGTCGTCGGTTCGAATCCGGCCGTCCCGACCAATTACTGCAGTACGAACAAGGGCTTGCGCTTCATTGCGCAGGCCCTTTTTCGTTGTGCGGCCTGTTGCCGTCTTATATGCATACGATCCCCGGTTTCCAGATGTTCCCGGGCCAATCCGTGGGCAGCCATCAAGGGGCCTGCCCCTGGCTTGGTTGAAGGATTGCCGCGACGGGTTCCGCATCTTCAATGTGTTCGACCGTCGTATTGCCGATGAACTGCGGCGGCATGGTCTGGTGGTTGTCGATATGTCCCGCACAGGTGCCATTGAGTGGGCACGCCACATTCGGAATGCGTTCGGGATCAATTGCGCTGTTCCCTGATTCGAGCACCTAGTGTGTCACGACGCCTTAACTAAGCCAGACATAGCATCAAATCGCTGGGAGGGTGAAAGGGGGGTATTTTACATAAGGACTTGTCTATGCGAAAAATCTATCGATCTGCCCTGCTGATTACGTTGATCAGTCAAGGCTTCTGTCTTCCAATGGCTGCCGCCATTGCTGCACCATCCGATATCGTTCACGCCAGCGGCAAGCCAATCGAAGGCTTGAGCAAAAGTGAGCGAGCTGAAATAGAAAGAATGCTGGATGGAGTACTTGCCGAGGCCGCGGCAAAATTCGAACTAATTGACGGCCAGACAGGCTTCGATATAAGAACCAAGCTTATACCTCGCCGATACACAATTGTCATTGAGATGGGAGCCAGGGCAATACCAGCGCATACCGGCTCTGAACTAGCGGACCAGCAGGATAAGCTCGACGTAATTGTGCGCGAAACGTTGCGTGATGAGATTTCAGTCGACGCTGTCGAATTTCGATATAGCGGTCGTAATATATTCGATATCCTGCCAGATGATGTTCCGGTGTTTCAGCCACCCAAGAGCGTATCGGGCATATCTACCACCACGCCAGCGATAGTTTCTCTCGCAGGCGAGCATGGCCTCTATTTCCACTAGCAATACAACGACTGGAGGGCTCAATGCGACCCATCCAACGGCATCGCGGAAGATTTCATTACTCCGTACTTTGCTCGTGATCTTGCGACCCGGCTGAGTGGACAAGGTATTACGATTAAAAAAGCACGTACCAACGAGTCAACGATCCATACTCCTAGCGGGGAGCAATGGTGGAAGGCGGGCTCGCGTTACTATTTGGAGTCGATATTGCCTGCGCAAACTGATGTCTGGCATTAACTTCCAAACGCCACGCATAATTTGCGCGAACGCGACGAGGATATCCGCAGTCGTCCTCTCTATGCTAATTACATTGGTGCTGATTACGCAGTACACCTTCACATCGATGGAGATGATAATGCAAGTACTCGAGGTACCCGTGCATACGTCCAGACGGGGCGAATGGGCGCCGACTACAAACTTGCTGCTAGTATTTTATGCAGTGTGAGGCGGACTATTCGTAGCACTCCGGGATTCGAATCATGGAGCATAAGCTCTACTCCGCATCAATCGGATAAGGGAGAAACCCGGCTTGCAACTATGCCCGCCGTAATCGTTGAATTAGGATTTCACACAAATCTCCAGGATGCTCAAGCCCTCCACGATGATGACTTCCGCAACGCCGCTGTGAAAGGAATAGAGCGCGGCGTCAGCGACTATCACGCAGGTGTTGATTGCAAGGATTTTCGCATTACCAGTATCCCGTCCTTTTCAGCCACCACGGGCTCGCCGATGGACATGTTGGTGCATTTTGAAGGAAATCCACATTTTCCTGTGACGCTCCAAACTCGCAATATTACTTGCTCAGAAGGCTGGAGTTGCAGTCCAAACTACAAAGCGTATAGCTCAAAACAAGAGTCCTCAATCAAAATAACGTTCGTCTGCACAGGCCCTACGACCAATGCTGGAACGTTCAAGTACGCAGCTTGGCTCACCGATGCAAGCGGAATCAAAACCCCCGAAGTCGAGTACACCTATAGCTGTACTGCGAGTAGCTGACTTAGTAATTCTCCTAAAGGTGTCGCATCCGACGAATGCCGCCTGGGCAAGGGCTCGGGCGGCTGAGTTGGACGGGTAGGCCCGGCAGCTGGGGCACAGTAACGGCAGTTGGCGGCAGCGGGCTCGGGCCAGGGCAACCGCAAGCCGGCTACGGCTTCGGGCCGGCGACGGCCTGATCAAGGCGACGTGGTACGAGGAGGCGGGCGAGTAGGATACTGGTCTTCATTCACTCGCAAATTGAGCTGCAATCCATGTCAAGCACTGTTGCTGATATCGCCTACCTCCGGCTTTAGGAAACCGCCAACGAACCGAAAGATGCTGACGGATTTGAGGCGTTGCTTGCGCTACTCGAAAAACTTGGCTCCCCGACCGGGCTTACTGGCGTTAACCCATCCGTTAAGGTACGGAGTGGCGACGGTGGGGCGGCTTATCAGGAGGAACTGGTGAACGGAGACCGTCGGCCATAACTGTTAAGTGAGGCCGGTTTAACTGTTGAATCGGCTCTATTAACTGGGAGGTTGTTCAGGAAACTCTAGGTCGTCCGCGTCAGTAGCAGAGGCTTGGCGGAAGGGACAGCTCCCCGGCCTCGACGTCTTACTCGTGCTGCCAGGGGCCGTCTGCCGATCGATGGTCTGAACATGGTGCTTGCAATTGACCTGCTGCTGGGCGGAGTAATAGAGCTCGTTGGGCTGGGGGCATAAGTTGCATCCTATTGGCGCGTAACCCATAGATGTTCATAGGCCTGTTGTAGCTTGTTTCGCATGCCGCGATTACCCCTGATTCTTTAGTGATTCCAATGGGTTGGCTCGATCAGTGCTGCTGTCTGGGGCCGAGGGTCGTCGGTTCGAATCCGGCCGTCCCGACCAATTACTGCAGTACGAAAAAGGGCTTGCGCTTCATTGCGCAGGCCCTTTTTCGTTGTGCGGCCTGTTGCGGCCTTATATGCATACGACGCCCGGTTTCCAGATGTTCCCTGGCCAATCCGAGGGCAGCCATCGAGATGCATGCCCTCTGGCTTGGTTGAAGGATTACCGCGACGGGTTCCGCATCTTCAATGTGTTCGATCGTCGGTCGCCATCTGCTGGATCATCGAAGTGAGTTTGAATCTGCCTGGATGCAGGTTGTCCGCATGTTGTCGCCACCCAACAAGGTCCATGCGTGCAGATGTAATGCGGGCTGGTATTCGTCATGTCCAATCGCATCGCCGCTTGTGTCCAAGTTCTGCGCAGAGTCAGGCAGGCCGCAGAAGGCTGCAGGGCATCAATGAATCGGGCTTCGGTTGAATCGGGGATGTTCGAGATATCTGCCGGTGCGCTGTACACATTTGGAATGCGTTGAGTTCGCCGAAGTCGATGTGTTCGACTTCGGCGATTTCTACGTCAAGTGATCAGGGGGTTTCACACAATGCCAGTCCGTTGAAAACCCATTGTCCAGCGACTTTTCCGGAACTGGACTCTTCAAACTGGGTAACGGTTCCGCCCATCACCGTGCACCTGTCTTGTGCTTGCGTGAATGCGTCGTTGTAAGCCTCACCATATGTCATCCCGACACCACTGGCCGCGATGGGAGTGACAGCTGCAACGGCAGCACCGGCAACTCCCAAAAATCCAATCGTTCCTACAAATCTAATCCATGTGTTGCGCATGTGGAACTCCTCACTTGGTTTGGGTGGGGGAGTTGAATCAAAGCACAATTATTGGCGGCATGCAGATATTGAGGTCAGGGCGGGAGCCCGGGCAGAGCTTTGGCAGGAGGCGAGCACGCGGTCATTTCAGTGGGCCTGCTCGCCTGTGTGGTCAGAATCAAAGCTGCGGCTGCGCGGTGGAAGCGGTATGAAGCAGCGCACTGTGCCTTGCCTTTATGTACCCCAAGGACGCGCTAATACTTGCCGTGGTCCCTTGGGGCGCTGTCCTGTTCCTCATTTCCTGATGATCCCAATTGGCTGGCCCTGGTAGGGTCAATGGAGCCGAGGGTCGTCGGTTCGAATCCGGCCGTTCTGGCCCATTTCTGCAGTACGAACAAGGGCTTGCGCTTCATTGCGCGGGCCGTTGGTGTTTCACGGCTATGCGATTTGGTCTCTGCTAGCGTCGCGGCTGTCGCCTGCATGCCAGGCATTCAAGAGATCGAGCATGAAGTCGTGGGTATGCGGTGCTGTTGTCGTTGCTTCCGGGGTTCTGGCCGGCTGTGCTGCCAAGGACGCGAGCGTTGAGGCTGGCCCTCAGCGGATTGGCACGGCCAACCCTGCTTCGGAGCATTGCGTCGCCACCAAGGGTGGGAAGCTGGAGATCGTCAAGGACAAGGACGGCGGCGAGATCGGGATCTGCCATCTGCCCGACGGGTCGAAGGTTGAGGAGTGGGAACTGTTCCGTCGCGACAATCCGAAGCCGGCGAGTTGAATGCTGGGGCTGGCTTCGGTTCAGCGGTGCATCACCTGCGTGCATGGGCACGCAGTGAGGGGCAGTGTGTCGGCTTGATGCGCTGGAGGGTTGCCCGGCAGTGTTGACTGCGGTACCGGGCAGGGCACTGTCAGCGTGCAAGCGGGTACTCGGCTTGCTCTGGCGCAATGCCCGGCTTATTCGCCGGGTTTGGCGGCGGCAGTGGGTGACTGAGTGGCTGCCCGGCGGGCCAGTACCGCTTCGCGATGGGCAATGTAGGCATTGGAACCGAGAATGATCAGCGCGCCCAGCACGGTCCAGCGGTCGAGTACCTCGTCGAACAACAGCCAGCCCAGCGTCACCACCAGTGGCAGCTGGGTGAAGCTGATCGGGGTCAGCGCGGATACTTCGCCAAGTTTCAGGGCGCGCGTCCAGAACAGCTGGCCTACCGTGCCCAGCACGCCGGTGGCCAGCAGCCACAACCAGCCGGTCATCGATGGCCAGACCCACACGAACAGGGCCGGCACCAGTGACAGTGGCACCCAGAACACATAGGTGTAGAACACCACCGTGTCGGGGCCGTCGATGCGGGTGAGCTGTTTGATCTGGATGGCGACCAGCGCGCTGAGCATGGCGGCGGCCACCGCAACCAGGCTGCCGGCGTGGAAGCCCTCGACGCCCGGGCGCACGATCACCAGCACGCCGATGAAGCCAGCGATCACCGCGGCCCAGCGGCGGATGCGGACCTTCTCGCCCAGCCACAGCACTGCGGCAATGGTGACGAACAGCGGCGTGGAGTACGACAGCGAGATGGCCTGCGACAGCGGCAGGTGGCCGATGGCCCAGAAGCCGCAGAGCATCGACGCCAGGCCAATGGCGCTGCGCAGGAAGTAGCGGGGCAACTGCTGGGTACGCAAGGAGCCGTGGCCTGGGCGAAGCAGGAATGGCAGCAATGCCAGCAGGCCGAATGCGTTGCGGAAGAACGCGACTTCCTGCGTCGGCACATGCCCGGTGGCGTAACGGATGGCGATGGCCATCAGGCCGAACGCCATCGCGCTGGCGAACATCAGCATCGCCGCCCGCAACGGAGCAGGGATGGGGCGAGCTGCTGCGCCGGTACTCACCATTGCGCGCCGATCAGCCGTGGCTCCGGTTCGATGGGCACGCCGAACGTCTCCAGCACCGAGGCCGAGACGCGGCGGGCAAAGGCCAGCAGTTCGGCGCCGCTGGCCGTACCGTGGTTGACCAATACCAGCGCGTGGTTGGGCGAGATGCCGGCATCGCCGTCACGCTGGCCCTTCCAGCCACAGGCTTCGATCATCCAGGCAGCGGAGATCTTGCGGTTGCCGTCGTGGGTGCCGGGAAACACCGGCAGCTCGGGGAAGCGCTGCAGCAGCACTTCGACCTGTTCGAGCGGCAGCACCGGGTTCTTGAAGAAGCTGCCGGCGTTGCCCAGTACATCGGGATCGGGCAGCTTGCGGCGGCGAATGGCGATGACCGCATTGGCGACGTCGGCGGCGACCGGCAAGTCGATGCCCATGGCCTTGAGCTCGTCGCTGATGCCGGTGTAGCCCAAGCGCAGTTCGTGCAGCAGTGGCAGGCGGAACTCGACGGCGGTGATCAGGTAGCGGTCGGCTTCCTGCTTGAACAGGCTGTCGCGGTAACCGAACTGGCAGGCTTCCTGATCCAGCCGTACCCATTGCTGGTCCTGGCTGTCCCAGGCTTCGACGGTCTGGATGAAGTCGCCCACCTGTGCGCCATAGGCGCCGATGTTCTGGATGGGCGCGGCGCCCACGGAGCCGGGGATCAGGGCCAGGTTTTCCAGCCCTGACAGGCCTTCGCCCAGGGACCAGACAACCAGCTCATGCCAGATGACGCCGGCGCCGGCGCGCACGATGGCGTGATCGGCACGGTGTTCGAGGATGGTGATGTCGCCGTTGGCGAACGTCAGCACCGTGCCCTCGGGGTCGGCGGCGAGCAGTACGTTGCTGCCGCTGCCCAGTACCAGCAGCGGGCCGTTGCCGACAATGGTGGCCAGCACTTCGGGAAGCGCTGCCGGGTCGTTCACCTGCAGCAGGCGGGGAGCATGCGCGGTGACGTGGAAGGTATTGAGGTGCTGCAGCGAAGCGTTTTCGAGGAGCGACCAGGTGGGGGAAGTGGTCGTCATAGCGGTGCGACAGCGCCTCCCGAAGGGGATTCGCGGCGGCGGCGGATTGCATCGACGCAATCGCCGATAAGGCCGGCGCCCTGGAAGATCAGGCCGCTGTAGCACTGCACCAATGATGCGCCGGCGGCCATTTTGGCCACGGCGTCGGCACCGGAACTGATGCCACCCACGCCGATCAACGGCACCGACTCGGGCAGGCGCGCGCGCAGGCGACGCAGCACCAGGGTGGACTGCCCCAGCAGAGGCTTGCCGGACAAACCGCCTGTTTCCTTGGCCAGTGGATCGGTCTCAACCGACGGGCGGCCAATGGTGGTGTTGGTGGCGATGACGCCATCGACGCTGAGTTCGCCCAGGACCCGGGCAGCGGCATCGATATCGCGGTCGCTCAGGTCAGGCGCCACCTTGACCAGCATCGGCACACGACGGCCGTGCTGGCTGGCCAGGCGTTCCTGTGCATCACGCAGCCCGGTGATGAGGTGCCGCAGCGCCTGTTCTTCCTGCAGCTCGCGCAGGCCGGCGGTGTTGGGCGAGGAAATATTGACCGTGATGTAGTCGGCCAACGGATAAACCTTTTCCATGCAGATCAGGTAGTCGGACAGCGCATCCTCATTGGCGGTGTCCTTGTTCTTGCCGATGTTGATGCCAAGCGGGCCCGGGCGGTTGCGCACGCGCTCGACGTTTTTCACCAGCACATCCACGCCCAGGTTGTTGAAGCCCATGCGGTTGATGATGGCGCCATGCCCGGGCAGCCGGAACAGACGCGGCTTTGGGTTCCCCTCCTGCGGGCGCGGGGTGATGGTGCCGATTTCAACGAAGCCAAAGCCCAGTGCGAACAGCGCTTCGATGTGCTCCCCGTTCTTGTCCAGGCCAGCGGCCAGGCCAACGGGGTTGGGGAAATTCAAGCCATAGACGGTAGTCGGCAGCGGCTTGGCGCGGCTTGCGATCAGCGGCGAGGTGCCGGTGCGCCAGGCCAGGTCCAGCGCGGACAGCGCCAGGCCATGCGCGCGTTCGGCGTCGAAGGCAAACAGGAAGGGGCGGGCAATGGAATACATAAGCTCAGTTCAACGTGCCGATGAAGGCGCGGGTTTGGTACTCGAAGGCGACCTGGCCGTTGACGGCGCAGGTATCGAACAACTGCTGCAGTGCGGCCAGCATGGGAAGGTGACGCGGATGCCCGGCTTGCGGCGCATACGAGGAGGACAACAGACGGCCGCGCAGGCTTTCCAGATCCAGGTGCTGCACGTTCGGGAAGCGCGCGATGCCGCGCAGGCCGTCGCCGAACCAGGCACGCATTTCGTCATCACTCTGGTAACGCTCGGCGACCTCGGTGTAGTCGGTGCCGTAATCGAGCAGCAAGCGCTCGTAGCCCAGAAGGAAGGGTGAGGTATCCAGCAGGCGGGAATTCCAGAACACCAGGGCCATGCCGCCGGGTTGCAGAATGCGGACCCATTCGTGGCGCACCGCGTCGGTGTCGAACCAATGGAAGGCCTGTGCTGCGGCAACCAGGCCAACGCTGTTGTCTGCCAGTGTGGTGGCTTCGGCGGTGCCGTCGACCACCCTGAACTGCGGATAGCGGCTGCCAAGCCAATGGGCTGCGGCATCGCGCATGGGGCCATTGGGCTCCACGGCAACCAGCGGATGACCGGCGCCCAGGAACAGCTCGCTGGAGATGCCCGTACCCGCGCCGATGTCGGCTACCAAGGCCTGGCCGGGGACGCCGATGTCGTGATGCAACCACGTCAGCAGTGCCGGCGGATAACCCGGGCGGTAGCGGACGTAGTCCGCCACGCGGCTGCTGAAGCGTTCGGTCGAATCAGGGCGGCTCATGCGGACCTCACGAATTCAAGGCTGCAATCCAGGCCAGGCCACCGAAGAACAGAATGAAAAACAGAATGCCGATGATCCACATCGCCACGGACAGCCAGCCCAGGATCAACCCGGCAATCGCCAGGCCGTCACCGTCAAGTTGGCCGCTGCTGCGACGGATCTCGCCGCGCGCCAGGTGGCCAAAAATAATGGCGCCAATGCTGCCCAGGAACGGCAACAGGGTCCAGCCAAGGATGCCGCCGACGAGGCTGATCACGGCGTAGGTGCTGGTCTGACGCGGAGCGGGAATGCTCATCGGTGAACCTCCATTTCAGATATGGAGACGGACGGGGCATCCCGTCCGTCTCAAAAAAGCCCCCGCGTATGCGGGAGCAGGTTCCATTACAGGTCGAACTTGATGCCCTGGGCCAGCGGCAGTGAATCGGAGTAGTTGATGGTATTGGTCTGGCGGCGCATGTACACCTTCCATGCATCCGAACCGGACTCACGGCCACCGCCGGTGTCCTTTTCACCACCGAAGGCGCCACCGATTTCGGCGCCGGAGGTGCCGATGTTGATGTTGGCAATGCCGCAGTCGCTGCCGGCGGCCGACAGGAACTTCTCGGCGGTCTTCAGGTTCTGGGTGAAGATCGAGGACGACAGGCCCTGCGGCACGCCGTTCTGCATGTCGATGGCTTCGTCCAGGGTCTTGTACTTCATCACGTACAGGATCGGCGCAAAGGTCTCGTGCTGGACGATCTCGTCGCTGTTCTTCAGGCCGGTGACAATCGCCGGCAGCACGAAGTTGCCCGGGCGATCAATGGCGGTGCCGCCGGTCTCCAGGGTGCCACCGGCGGCCTTGGCCTTGGCGATCGAGGCCAGGAACTGCTGCACGGCTTCCGGGCTGTTCAGCGGGCCCATCAGGTTGGCGGCATCGGTCGGGTCGCCGATCTTGCCTTCGACCTGCTTGTAGGCCTTGATCAGCGTGGCCAGCACGTTGTCGTAGATGGATTCATGCACGATCAGGCGACGGGTGGTGGTGCAGCGCTGGCCGGCAGTGCCGACGGCGCCGAACACGATGCCCGGCACGGCCAGCTTCTGGTCGGCGGTCTCGTCCATGATGATGGCGTTGTTGCCGCCCAGTTCCAGCAGGCAGCGGCCCAGGCGCTGGGCAACCTTCTGGTTGACGGTGCGGCCGACCTGGGTGGAGCCGGTGAAGGAGATCAGCGGCACGCGGCGATCGTCGACCATCTTCTCCGACAGCGCGGTGCCGGCGTCGTTGATCAGGAAGAACAGGTCCGGGAAGCCGCCATCCTTCAGCGCCTCATTGCAGATCTTCATCGTGGCAATGGCGGTCAGCGGGGTCTTGTTGGACGGCTTCCAGATGCAGATGTCGCCACAGATGGCGGCCAGGAACGCGTTCCAGCTCCACACCGCAACAGGGAAGTTGAAGGCCGAGATGATGCCGACCAGGCCCAGCGGGTGGTACTGCTCGTACATGCGGTGGCCGGGGCGCTCGGAGTGCATGGTGTAGCCGTACAGCATGCGGCTCTGGCCCAGCGCGAAGTCGGCGATGTCGATCATCTCCTGCACTTCACCGTCGCCTTCCGGCTTGGACTTGCCCATTTCCAGCGCAACCAGTGAGCCCAGTGCGTCCTTGTGCTTGCGCAGTGCCTCACCGCACAGGCGTACGGCTTCGCCGCGGCGCGGTGCCGGGGTGGTGCGCCATACCTTGTAGGCTTCCTGCGCACGGGCGATCACGGTCTCGTAATCTGCCTCGGTCGTGGCCTGGACTTCTGCGATCACCTCGCCGGTGGTCGGGTTCTGCGGCTTGAGGACGCCCGCGCCGGTGGCGCTCGACCATTCCCCGTTACCCAGATAGGTGCCAGCGTTGGTGGCATCCAGAGCCAAAGCCTTGAGTAGCTCGGAAGACATGCAAACTCCTGTTTCTTAACGTTATTTTGGCGCCGTCGTGGGTAGCGGTGGGGGCGACGGGGTGAGCGCCACATAGTATCAGAGTGAACCGATGCCCCGGCCTGTGCGGCGCCAGCCAGGGCAGGGGGCGCGCCTAGCGCCAGGCCATGCGACGCCGACATGGCCTGCCTGGCGTGTTTCATGCTGTCCCTCGCAGCCGATTTCGGCGATATTCGCCCCCTTTGCAGGGGCTTCCCCTGACGTTGAACAGGACTGACAAATGAACGTAACGATTTCCGATGGCGTCGTGGTCGGCAACAAGCTGCCCTTCGTGCTTTTTGGTGGGCTCAACGTGCTGGAGGACCTGGACTCCACGCTGTACGCCGCCGAACGTTACGTGGAGGTCACCGGCAAGCTGGGGATCCCGTATGTGTTCAAGGCGTCCTTCGACAAGGCCAATCGCTCCTCGATCAACTCCTTCCGTGGTGTTGGGCTGGAAGAAGGCCTGCGTATCTTCGAACAGGTGAAGCAGCGTTTCGGTGTGCCGGTAATCACGGACGTGCACGAGGTGGCGCAGGCGGCCCCGGTTGCCGAAGTGGTGGACGTGCTGCAGATTCCGGCGTTTCTCGCGCGGCAGACCGACCTGGTGACCGCCATTGCGCGCACCGGCCGCGCGGTCAACATCAAGAAACCGCAGTTCCTCAGCCCCACGCAGATCAAGCACATCGTCAGCAAGATCCGCGAGGCTGGCAACGAGCAGATCATCCTGTGCGAGCGTGGCGCCCAGTTCGGTTACGACAACCTGGTGGTGGACATGCTCGGCTTCCGCGAGATGATCGAAGCCACCGGCGGCCTGCCGGCAATCTTTGATGTCACCCACAGCCTGCAGCGCCGCGACGCGGGCAGCGAAGCTTCAGGTGGCCGCCGTCGTCAGGTGGTCGAACTGGCGCGCGCCGGCATGGCCGTTGGCATTGCCGGCTTGTTCCTGGAAGCGCATCCGGACCCGAACAACGCCCGCTGCGATGGCCCGAGCGCCCTGCCGCTGGATGTGCTGGAGCCGTTCCTGGCGCAGATCAAGGCACTGGATGAGTTGGTGAAGTCATTCCCGGTGTTGGATATCGCCTGAGGGCAAATGTGTACAGGTGTGGCCGGCGTATCCGTGCGAACGCCGGTTTGCACGGTTCATGAGTAGAGTTGGTGCCCGTGCGTGCAAGGCGACGCGGGCGTGCTGGAACAAGCCGCAATGGTGGATCGGTTGGGCCGGTGGTTGCCGGCCAATTGCCGAATCATTGTGTTGAGGATGAGCGGGCAGACTCACACGCTTGGCTGTTGCGGCCGGCAATGGCCGCAACACGCCAAATCAGTGCGCAGGTGGGTGATGCATATTTCGCTTGATCCCAGTGATTTTTGGTGGCTGCTGGGACACGGCTGATGGCGTTGCATCGGCACGGTCTGAAACTGTCGGAGTTTGCTGGAATGCCCCGGATGTAGTTGATTAAATGCCGCGCATCGGCGGTGTGACAGCGGTTCAATTCTGCTTGTTTTGAGGGGAATCCCGTTTCGCATTTTTCAATGCGATGTGCTGCCGCCATCTTCTGGGAGGTTGGCTGGTGGTACATGGATTCGTAGGCAAGGCACCTGCCAGCCAGGTGCAGGCGCGGGTGGAAGGGCGGGTTGCCCTGGATCTGGCCCTGCGCCTGTCCGATGTTGTCGCAGTGCTTGTCGCCGCGGTGATCGCCTGCCTGCTGCTGGACGGTCTGCAGTCGCCCAGCTCGTCGGTTCGCATGACCTTTGGCGCGCTCGCGCTGAATGTGATGGTGTTCTTCAGCATCGTTCCTGTTTATCGCAACTGGTGGCTGCGCGGCTTTCTTGCCGATGCGGGAATGCTTTGCCTGGCATGGAGCCTGGCATTCTCGGCATTCGCGTTGTATGCGCATCTTTCGGCCCTGGATAACCCTGTTTCGGCGCTCTGGCTGCTGTCGTGGTACCTGACGGGTGCAGTGTTGATGGTGCTGGTCAGAGCGATTGTCCGTGTGCAGCTGCACCGCTTGCGCGCGCGGGGTTTGGACTGTCAGCGCGTGCTGTTGGTCGGCTTGCGTGCACCGGCGCTGAAACTGCATAGGCTCTTTTCCGGCAGGCCAGAAATCGGCAAGAAGGTGATCGGCTACTTCGCAGGTGCCGACGATGTTCCGTTGCGTGAAAGTAACGGGCCGCTGCGGCTCGGTAGTCTGGGCGATCTGGCCGCCTATCTGGAAGAGCACAGGGGGGATTTCGACCAGGTGTGGGTGTCGCTGCCCTTGGGGGGGACTGCGTCGGTGAAATCGGTGCTGAAGGATATCGAGCCTTGCCCCGTGCCGGTGCGTCTGATCCCTGATATCGGCGGACTGGGCATGCTCAATCCGGGCGTTCACGTCACCGGAAATGTGCCGATGATCGGCATCCGGCAAGGCTTGGCCAAGCAAAACTACCGTTTGATCAAGCGGATGGTGGATCTCGTGGTTGCGCTGCCTGCCGTGATTGTTCTGGCCCCTTTGCTGGCAGTGCTGGCGGTGGCGGTGAAGCTGAGTTCGCCCGGCCCCGCGCTGTTCCGGCAACGGCGCCATGGGCTTGGTGGGCAGGAATTCTGGATGCTCAAGTTCCGCTCCATGCACGTCCACCAGGATGTGCCGGGACATGTCACCCAAGCGAGCCGGAACGATCCCCGCGTCACGCGGCTGGGCGCATTCCTGCGGCGAACCAGCCTTGATGAACTACCTCAGTTGTTCAACGTACTGGGTGGGAGCATGTCGGTGGTGGGGCCACGCCCGCATGCGGTCCAGCACAACAATCATTACCAGCGGTTGATAACCCGCTATATGCACCGGCATTACGCCAAGCCGGGCATTACCGGGTGGGCGCAGGTGCATGGTCTGCGTGGCGAAACCCCCGACCTGCGATCAATGAAGAAGCGAGTGCAGTACGACATTGACTACATCCGGCGTTGGAGCCCGATTCTCGATCTGCGGATCATTGTGCTGACCGCTGTGACGGTGCTTGGCCAAAAGACGGCCTACTGATGCGTAGCAGGCAAGACAGCTGTCGGCGCCGCACGGTGGGGATGCATGCAACCCCTGTGCAGTGACGGGTGGGTGCCTGAGCGGCGGCGACTGCGCGAATTGATGGAGTGACTGTGTTCGATAGCGTGCTGTTTGTCTGCGTCGGCAATATCTGCCGCAGCCCCTGCGCTGAAGTGATGTTGCGGCATGCGCATGCGGGACGTGAGGTGCAGATTGCATCGGCAGGCCTGGCGGCAAGTGCAGGGCGCGGTATCGACTCGACCACTCAGCAGTTGTTGCTCAAGGCCGGGCTCGATGGCACCGATCATCGCGCGCGGCAGGTTGATGTGGCCATGTTGTCCAGGGCGGCGCTGATTCTGGTGATGGAACGCAGGCACCTGCATCAAGTGGCCGCGATTGCACCACAGGCGTCGGGCAAGACCTTCCTGCTGGGAAAGTGGCAGATGGAAAGGGAAATACCTGATCCGCACAGGCAGCCATATCGAGTGTTCGAGCAGGTGCACCAATGGATAGCTGAAGGTGTGGAAGGGTGGCTGCGGCACCTTTGATTGCCCGGTGATGCCGCTGCCATGCACCAACCAACCCCCTGGATGGGCTTGCCCGCCGTGCTGCTTCAAACCGTCCTTAGATGAAACAAATCCAAGACATCCGGTAAATCCATTTCATGACAACCGAATCACGCCCGGCGCAGCAGGACAACGTAGAACGAATCAGTCTGCGGGAGTTGTTGGGCGCTCTCTTCGACCGCAGGTGGTGGGTCATCTCGATGACCGCGGCATTTGTCGTGGTGGCAGCGCTGTATGCGTTGCTGTCCACGCCTGTCTACCGGGCCGATGCCATTGTGCAGGTGGAGTCGAAGGTGCCTTCGTTGCCGGGACTGGCCGACGTGAGTCAATCACTTGGGCTGGGAACACGTTCGACCGAGGCGACGACGGAGGTGGCACTCATCACTTCGCGTGCGGTGATTGGTAGTGTGGTCGATGCACTGAAGCTGGATGTGGAGGTCGAACCGCAGCGCTTCCCGATGGTGGGGCCGGCGCTTGCGCGGCGTGCCGAGAGGGAAGCGCCCAGTGAGTTGCGACATATCCGGCTGGGAATGGCACGGTATGGCTGGGGCGGCGAGCAGTTGAAGCTCTTTCAGCTGGATGTGCCAGAACAGCTGATGGGCAAAAAATTGCGATTGGTTGCCGGTGAGAACGGCCGCTACGTTCTGTATGACGATGCCGGCAGGCAACTGCTGGAAGGGGCGGTTGGCCAGGCAGTGCAAGGTGGTGGCGTCGCCGTGCAGGTGGAAGCCCTGCGTGCGCACCCTGGCATGCGCTTCAGCGTGATCAGGCAGCCGCGCCTGACAGTGGTGAACCAGTTGCAGAGGGCGGTTGTCGTGGCTGAGTCAGGCAAGGATTCGGGCATCCTCAAACTTGCCTATCAGAACACCGACCCGGCATTGGCCCAGCACTTTCTGCAGCAGGTAATGGCTGCCTATGTGCGGCAGAACGTGGAGCGTAATTCAGCCGAAGCCTCGGCGCAGCTCCACTTTGTGAAAGAGCAGTTGCCTACCCTGCGTAAACAGGTGGACAACGCGCAACGCGCATTGAGCAGCTACCAGACACAGGCCAACTCGGTTGACTTGACCTTGCAGACCAAGGGCCTGCTTGACCAGGAAGTGGCGGCCGAGGTCAGCATCCAGCAACTGCGCCTGCAGCAGGCGGAGATGGACCGGAAGTTCACCCGTGATCATCCCGCCTATCAGGCGATGATGCGCCAGTTGGCGGAATTGCAGGGGCGCAAGAACGGATTCCAGGGGAAGGTGCGGCAGCTCCCTGAGGCCCAGCAGGAGCTGCTGCGGCTTACGCGCGATCTGCAGGTCAGCAACGAGATGTACACGGCCATGCTCAACCAGGCCCAGCAACTGGATGTGGCGCGGGCCGGAACCGTCGGCAATGTGCGCATCGTTGATGCCGCGCAGGTGGATGTGTTTTCGCCGGTCAAGCCACGCAGGCTTCTGGTGATACTGGCCGGTGCCGTGCTTGGGTTCTTTCTGTCGGCGGGGGTGGTTCTCCTGCAACAGCTGTTCAACCGTGGCGTGGAAGATCCTGCGCAGCTCGAAGAGCTGGGTTTGCCCGTGTATGCATCGATCCCCGTCAGTGCACGCCAGAAGGCGGATACGGCACGGAACAAGCGCAGCGTGCAGAAGTCGTCACTGCTGGCACTGACAGACCCCGCGGATCTTGCAGTGGAAGCCGTGCGTAGTCTTCGCACCAGTCTTCATTTCGCCAGGTTGGAGGCGAAGAACAACATCGTCCTGATATCGGGTGCCAGCCCTGATGCCGGCAAGACATTTGTATCAGCCAATCTGGCGGCTGTGATTGCACAGGCGGGACAGCGGGTGCTGGTGATTGATGCGGACATGCGCAAGGGCAGTCTGCACCGCCTGTTCGGTGCTCCACAGATGCCGGGCCTGTCGGATGTGCTCGCCGGAAAATGCGCGCTTGCCGATGTCATCCGCGTGCAGCCGGGAGTGGAGACGTTGAGCTATATCACGCGCGGAGAGGTGCCTCCGAATCCTTCCGAGCTGCTCATGCATGCGAACTTCACGCAGCTGTTGCAGGCAGTGGAGCTGATGTTCGACATCGTGCTGATCGACACGCCGCCGATTCTCGCGGTAACCGATGCTGCAGTGATTGCGCATCACGCCGGAACCAGCTTGCTGGTCGCCCGGTTTGGGCTGAATCAACCCCGGGAGCTGGCTTTGGCCAGAAAACGCTTCGAGCAAAACAACGTCAAGCTGAAGGGCGCGATCCTGAATGCCGTGCAGCCACGTGTGCTGGGGCACTCCAGCTATGGCTACTACGAATACAAATGAACGATCAGCGACACGACCAAACGACGCCGCCTGCAAGTCGCGAATGCGCGGTCGGCGCAGAAAGTGAGCACAGCAGCGGGGTGCAGGGCCAGGCTGGAAAGAGGCCTCGGGCGATACTGACCTATGGCACGTTCGATCTGTTCCACGTCGGGCATTTGAATCTGCTGCGACGGATGCGCGCAATGGGTGATCGCCTGATCGTGGGAGTGTCGACGGATGAATTCAATGCGCGAAAGGGAAAGCGCACGGTCGTGCCTTTCAAGGATCGCATGGCCATCGTCCAGGGTGTGCGCTATGTGGACCAGGTCATTGCTGAGAATGACTGGTCGCAGAAGCTGTCGGATATCCAGACGTTGGGTATTGATGTGCTGGGCATGGGCGATGACTGGGAGGGCAAGTTTGACCACCTTCGTCCGTGCTGCGAAGTGGTGTACCTGCCACGTACCAAGGACATATCAAGCACCGAGATAAAACGCGTGCTCAGTGCGCTGGATTCGGAGCATGTGTCGGAGTTGAAGGCGGCGCTGGATATGGTGTCGGCGATCGTGCGTCGTTTCGAATGAACTGGCGTGGCATTCGTTCAAGGCCAGGGCGTGGCTCGCCGATTTACGCGGTGGGCGACCAGCTGGCCGTGGTTGGGGGGAACTTCCTGTTGGGTATCGCCGTTGCCAGGCACTCGTCACTGGAAGGATTCGCACGTTTCAGCTTGTTCCATGCCTTCGTTGTGCTGCTCAACTTCCTGCATACACCGACGATCAATGATGCGCTCGTGTTGAGGGAAGCATCAGACAAAAACACTGCATTTACCGGCGTGCTCATGAGCACCGCCTGGCTGTTTATTCCGTGCGCCATATTGGGGAGCGCGGTGTTGGCTGTTTCAGGCGTAGCCAGCGGCGCCGATGCGATCTTGCTGTTGATGCCAGCAGCCGTGGTGTCATCGCTGTGCTGGTCGGCCCGAAGCGCGTTGCACAGCAGGGGCGATCATCGTTCGGCGTTCATGGTCAGCATGGCCGCTTCGGTCACGTTGTTGGCGGCTTTCGTTGGGCTTTCGGCCAATGGCGTTGAACCGTTCAGGGCCGCTGCCATGGCCATGGCCATGGCTGGGTTGATGGGCGTGGCCGTTGCCGTCTTTCTTGAAGACGGCTCAGCCGGTGGCTTCCTGCCGTTGCGAGGACTCGTGATCCAGGCGTTGCCTGGGGTGGCGGTTGCGGGGTTGGTGTGGTTGGCCGGCAATGCGTCGATGCTGTTTCTTGGCTTCATGGATCGGTCGGACGATATCGCCGGACTCCGCTCGGTATTGACGTTGTTGCTTCCGGTCAACCAGGTGTTGATTGGGTTCTCCGCCTTTCTGCTTCCACGTGTTGCAAGGCTTCACCAGCAGCAGGGTGGCACCGGAACAAGACATTCCATGCGCCGTTTGTTGGCCGTATGCCTGGTTTCTTCTGCAGCGTTTGCTCTGCTTGTGTACCCGCTCGCGGGTTATCTGCTGGAGCGGATCTACGGCAGCGAGTACCGGAAATTCGAGGGCTGGATGCAATTGGGGGCACTGCTGCTGCCGATGTGCTGGGCGCTTGTCACCTTGCGCAGAACCTGGCTGCGCGGTGCCGGGCAGCTGCGTAGCCTGCTGGTCATCAATGTGCTGGCTTTGCTGATTGGCTTGCCCGTCTCGTTCCTGATTCTGCAGTCCACGGCAGGGAACGCGGTGATGACGTCCTTCGTGGCCATACAGGTTGCGATGGTGCTTGCGTACCTGTTGTTGGGCCGTCACCGGAGTGTGGGTTGAGATGTCTACGGAAGCCTTTTCTTTCCTGCGCGATAATCTGGCCAAGGCCGTCAAGTTGCCTTGGTACGCCGTGCTTTCATGCATCGCCGCCCTTGTGGTGCGGGACCAACGGCTTTGGGTGGTCAGCCGCCGCTCCGGTGTCGGTGATGGTCCGCTTGCGCTGGTGCAGCAGGTACGGGCGATGCGCCCGGATATCCGGGTTGTGTGGCTGACCCGGAATCCGCTGGACGACCGACTGGCGGAAGGCCATCGGTTGGAAT
This sequence comes from Stenotrophomonas sp. STEN056, assembly GCF_056759635.1. Taxonomy (NCBI): domain Bacteria; kingdom Pseudomonadati; phylum Pseudomonadota; class Gammaproteobacteria; order Lysobacterales; family Lysobacteraceae; genus Stenotrophomonas; species Stenotrophomonas sp. STEN056. Next base: position 47,131 of record NZ_JBRRDL010000007.1, on the reverse strand, counting down.
GCGTCAGGCATGCTTCGTGGAAAGCACTGCGGCTGTGCCTGCGCGCGGGTGTGGGTGTCATGACCCATGGGTTCTCCGACCTTCGTGGTCCGGCCATCTGGGGTGCGACGGTTATCCAGCTGTGGCACGGCGCCCCGCTCAAGCGCATCGGCAGGGACCGACAGGAACCTGCGGGATGGGCGCGTGGTGTGCTGAGAACAGCGAGCACTCGGCTGGAAGCCTTCTGGAACAGCCATTGCAGCGCCGTGATTGCAGGTTCACCGTTGGCTGCTGCGCGTCTTCGCTCGGCGATGTCGCTTGCCGATCACAAAGTGATCGTCACAGGTGACCCGCGCATGGATCTGATTGGCCAGGGGGCGGTGGCGCCGCGCAGGGTGCTGGAAGCGCTGGCTCGACGGAACCGGCTGGGCGGCAGAAAATACTTCGCGCTCATCGCCCCCACCTGGCGTGACGGCGGGCAGCCATCGGTGACTGTCAATGAGCAGCTGCGGCTTCGCATCGCTGGACGATCCGATCTGGTGGTTTTTGTTCGCTCGCATCCGCACTCGGCTGAGATACAGGCGTTTGCAGGCATGAGCAATGTGGTTGCGCTTCCGCCGGATGACTTTCCCGACGTGACGGCGTTGCTGGCCGGCTTTGACATGCTGCTTACGGATTACTCCAGTATCGCGATGGATTTTTCGGTGCTGGAGCGACCGATTGTTCTGGTTGCTCCGGATCTTGAGGCCTACACCGCGTGCCCGGGGTTGTACGAGGACTACGGGAAGTTCAGTGCAGATGCGTACTTCACATCGTGGAGCGACGGGCTCGTGGAGCTGGATGCGCTGTGCGAGGGCGCACCGCAGGTGCTGCGAGGGTACGTTGAACGGAGCCGGCACATGGCGGCCCGGTATCACCCCCTTGGGGTTGAAGGCAATGCCGCCCGTGTTGCGGCATGCATCTTTGAAATGCAGGAGCGAGGCTGATGCGGATCATGCATGTCACGCAATGCCTCGGTGGCGTTGAAACATACCTTCGCTCCTTTCATCTGCACGGTGCTTTTGGCGGCTTTGATACGCGTGTGCTGGTCGTCCCCGAGGAGTGCACGCTGGCCCAGGAGTGGCGCGCCGCCGGCGGGACGGTGGAGGTGATGGCAATGCACCGCAATGTGGGCCTGTTCACGGACATGCAGGCCTTGCTTCGCATCAGCAGGCTCCTGAGGAAGCATCGGCCTGATGTCGTGCATCTGCATAGTTCCAAGGCCGGCGCCGTGGGCAGGGTGGCAGCCTTTGCGTGCCGGCTGCTGGGCCAACGCATCTCGGTCGTATACACGCCGCATGCGTACTACTACCTCGCGCGGGATGGTTGGCGCCGCAGGCTGTTTCTTGGGGTGGAAGGCGTGCTGGCGGGTCTGACGGATATGCTTCTGGCGACCTCGCCCAGCGAAGCCCAGCGCAGCCTGGTGGATGTGGGCTATCCAGAAGCCAAGGTGTGCGCGGTGGCCAATGGGGTTGCATTGCCGGAGCTGCCACGTTGTCCCAATGAAGGCGAGGGTGCCGTACAGGTCATTTTTGTCGGGCGCATCTGCCACCAGAAGAACATCGAACTGCTTGCCCGGGTGATCTCCGCGTTTGATGCGACAGCCGGCGTGCGCTTCAGGATTGTTGGCGTTGGCCATTATGAAAAGGACAGGCAGTTGCTTGATGAACTGCTGCGCGCGCAGTCGGTTGACATGTCCTTGGTGGAGGTCACTCCGTGGCTCAGTCATGCCGCTGTCCAGGCGCTTTTTGCAGCGTCGGACATCTGCGTGGTGACGTCCAGATACGAGAGTTTTGGTTATGTGGCCGCAGAGGCGGGTGCAGCTGGGCGGCCGGTGGTTGCAACGGATGTGGACGGTCTAAAAGACGTCATCGATGATCGCGTCACCGGGTTTCTCGTTGCCAGCGACGACGAGGTCGCATTTGTCGGGCGACTGCGGGCATTGATCGAAAGCCCGGGCCTTCGGGCCAGCATGGGGAAGGAAGCCCGGCGCAGGGTTGCCCTGCATTTTGATGTCGCCACGAATGCCAGGTTGATGCGCAGCGCATACGATCGGCTATTGTGATGCGGCGCGCTGACGGAGTCGTCTGGTTCTGCGTTGCGCTGTTCTCGGTGGCGGGCGTGTTCCTGGTTCACGAGATGCCGTCGCTTTGGCATGCCAAGTTCTACCTGGACGGCCAGGGCCTGCTCAACGCCACGCCATCGTCGGCGGTGTTCGCAGGTTCATACCGGGGCACTGCCTGGATATTCTCACCTGTGTTTCAGCTGGCCGAGTATGTGGGGCTGGACTTGTCCGCCTATTCCAGCCGCTTTGACGGACAGTGGTTCGCGATGAATCTGCTGTGGACCGCCCCCTACCTGGTCATGGTCTGGGTTGTTGTCCTGCGGGTGGGGATTGCGCCGGACGTGGCCGGTCTGTTCGTCCTTTTCTGCGCGCTGGTGCTCTATGCGCCGTTCTACGGGAGCATCAACAAGGACATCGTCCCGACGTTCATTTCCTTCGCGGTTGTTGTTGCGCTCTCATCGGGGCGGCTCCGGGTGGCGATAGTGATACTGATCGCGCTATCGCTGGCCTATGGATTGGTGGTCCGGCTGTACTTTCTGCTGTTCCTTGCCGTTTTTCTGCTGGCACTGGGTGCAGTGGACAGTCGCCGCAAGGTCATCGCCGCAATGGTGGCCGGGGGCGTGGCAACGTTCATCGCGTTCCCCCATATTCCGCGGGCATTGATCGATATTGGACGGGCGGAGTATCTGGAGGACATCTCGAACACGCGGATAGGCTATTTCTTTGGTGACTACTCTGCGCTTGGGTTCACCCTCAACCGGGTGAGTGCCATGTTCCGGGTTGCCTTTCCGTTGGAGCTGTTGCTGAAATCGCCGGTTTACGCCCCCTTCGTGTTGTTTCGCTGCCATGCGACGCTGCTGATGCTCAAAGGAATGGGGCAGCAGGGCGGAGTGCGTATCGCGGCGTGCATTGTGTTTGCCTTCACCATCACCCAGGCGATCTTCGAGCCGGACTTTGGATCGGCCTTCCGGCACTTCATGATGGCGATGCCGCTTGTCCTCTATCTCCAGGCACACACAAGCCTGAGCCGGGGCAGGCCTTCGGTACTGACACCGTTGTGGTGATACCGGGCAGGTTGGCGCAGGCGCCGGATCATGTCCGGGGCATGGGCGTTCAATCTTCCAAGGCGCGGAGCGATGCGCTTCCCATCCAGTGCTCACGCTCTGCCGTAAGCTGATGGAGGCCGTAGGTGCGTGAAAGACGCGCACCACCGTCGCGATAGAGCGGGTTCCAGTTGAGGTTTGCGCGGGAGCGGGTGGAGCGGGGGAGCATCAGGTCGAACGGCACTGAGACGAAAATGCCTTTGTCGAAACTGCCTTCACCAAAGTCTTCGGAGGACACATTGGTCCTGGTCGCATAGGCACCCATGCCCACGCCATTGTCGAACATGCGGGTCAGCGACACGGTGGCGCCCCAATCCTTTGCCAGATAGCGACCAACGCTGAGCGTGCCGGTCATCTTCTGCCGCGTTCCCCAGTTGTAGTACAGGCTGGCATGGCCGGTGGTGACGCGGTAGTCGCGTAGGGAAAAGCGCTGATCAAAATCACGTTGTCGAACCCGGTTAAGGTCGGCGCCCACCGCCCACGCCTGGCCGAACGGGCGGTACAGCAGTTCCATGCCGACGCCGGCGTACATGGTTTCCAGCAGTCCGGCATAGGCCATGCCATACACATCGCGCCCCAGTTGTGCGGTGCTGGTCAGCTGCAGCGTTGGAAGCGTGAGGTCTTCGCTGGTCAGGTACTGGCGGACATGCGTGCGTACGCGCGGCAGCTTGCTTGGTGCGTCGTAGCGGAACTTGTCGTAGTTGTTGTACGCGTTGTAGCTCAGGCTGCCGTGCAACCAGCTGTTTCGGGTGAAGTGAAGGTTGGCGGTATAGATGCCGGTCAACTGGAACAGAATGAAGCCATCCGGGCCGCCCAGTGACTGGCGGTAGCCGAGACTGAACTCGCCATTGAAGTGCCGTTGCGGCGCTTCGTACACAGTGTGGCCGTACTGATGGGCAGGGGCTGCCCGTTCGGTGGTGCGTGCCAGTTGCCACTGCGTTGCACGGTTGTCCAGATACGCGCTGAAGACGTCGCGGTTGACGCTTGTATCAACAACGGCGAGGCCGGCGCGCGTGTTGCGGACGGTAAGCCAATCGATGTCAGCAGGCAGGGATGCATCGAGGATGCGCGCGGCGCGGTCAAATCCCCGGGCGGGTTGGATGTAGCGCTGCTGCTCGCCGGTGACGATCAGCTCCGGTCCCTTTCGTGATACCCGCGAGACACGCAGGCCGGCACCTTCTTCGAGTTGTTCGGCGACGGCGGACCAATCAACGGCTGGTTGCTGTACTGCTGAGTCGGTTGCAGCTTTTCCTGGAGAGCTTCCGGCCCGCGTGTTGAAAACGGGCGGATCAAGCAGCTTCGGCGCCGGCTTTGCCTGGCCGAGGTTGCCGTGGATGCTGATGCCGAACACTGCCTCGTTGCCGCGTTCCCAACCGGCCTGCAGTTGCACGTTGCGGTGAGGCATGTAGGTGGCCGCAATGTTGACCGGGGAGCGCTGCCGCTGGTGGTTCTGCTGGGGCTCGTGCCGGTAGTCGTTGCCGTCGTATTCGAGCTTCAGCTGCAGCGGTTGCCAGGGTGTCTGGTAGCTGAGGCCGCCGAACAGGCCAACCGGGCCGCGGAACATGCCGCTGGTATTCAAACGACCGGGTGTGGTGGCGCTGTTTTTGTAACCCGGCCGCGTCGCGAATCGGTCGTCGACAAGACGCAACGGGTTGCCAAAATCACCACGGTTGCCGATGTAGCCGGTGGCCAATCCCAGGCTCGCATCCACCGGCCCCCAACGCTTGTTGGCAACCAGGTATTCGCTGGAGAACAGCCCGGTGCCACCGACATCGCGCATGCCAACGGCGACTTCGGGCACCCAGCGGCTCTCCTGGAGCAGGCGCAGCTTGAAGTCGATGGATTTGTCTTTGTAGTTCTGCGTGCCGCTCAGTGACTCTGAACCGTAGCGGCGGTTGGCCACGGAGATGTAACGGAACGATCCCTCCAGCCAAGGCAGCGGCTGCAGGGTGAAGGTGTAGCGGCTGTAGGGCGAGGTGTGGCTGGCGGTGAAGCTCAGCTCACCTTCCTCAGCCATGCGCGCGGTGGGGGTCTGCAGCAGGCCGATGCCGCCCCAGTCACTGGCCGTGGGCAGCGGCCCTTCCTGGGCATGCAGCACGTTGCAGATGCTCAGTGCCAGCAGCGCCAACCCGGCGCTCGCCAGCGATGTGGGCGGGGGGACCCTCACGTTCATGCTCAACGGGCATCCAATACCTGGGTGGCAAGGAAGGCGGCCGCCTCCTCGTTGATGTCGGGGGCGACGCCGCGCACCAGGTGTTCGGCCAGGGGCACAAACACGACCGCGCCGGGCGCGAGTGATGCCGAGGTCTGCCGATTCCACAGCGCAATGCCGATCTTTCGATGGCTTCCATCCGGCTGGATCAGGTACAGGTAGTCCGGGCTTGCGGCGGAAAGCACGGGGCATTGCCGGCGATAGCGCTCTGCCGGAATACCTGCGGCATGGCGCAGCGTGCAGGGTTTGAGTACGGCACCGACAACGCTGATCGTGTCCGGCCGTTGCGGGTAGACGAGGCGGTCACCGCTTTGTGCCGGTGTGTCTTGCGCGCGGCTGGCTTCCAGCGGGCGAGGGTCCAGCATTTGGGTGACGCGTCCGGTCACTGGCAGGCGCTGGAATTCGTGCAGCATGCGCGTGGCTGCCTCGGCAGTGGAGGGCTGTGTCGCAAGCAATTCGAGATCGAACAGCACCCCCGCCTTCAGTCGGGACTGCACGGGCATCGCCTGCGTACGCAGCAACGCCGCGCCGAGCATATAGGCATGCGCATCAGGGCCAGCGGCAAGCGCAGCCGCACTCAGGCGCGCATCCGCCGGCAACGTGTGTACACCTGGATAGCGGACGCTGCCGCGTACTTCGATGCTGATCGGTGAAGTCGCATAGGCAGATGTGGTCAGCATCACGCCGAGCACCATGGCGGGCAGGTGCAGGTTCATCGCGGCTGGAGATCCGGTGCGTAAGGTTTGAACTGGATGATTTCCAGGCTGGTGTCGGGCGCGATGGCCTGCACGCTCTTCCAGATGAAGCCGTTGCCCGGGTCCACCCAGTAATGGTTGTCGCGCTTCCAGCCGCTGCCGCTGAGTTGTTCGCGCACATGCAGCAGCTCACGCCTGCGGCCCAGAATCTCCATCTGCACGTTTCCCTGCGTGTGCAGGGTTCCGGTGACGCGCATGCCGTAGTGGTGGCCGGGCATGACGTCATAGCGGCGTGTTACCTGCGTACCGGGTTTGAGGTTGCGCAAGTCATGGAAAGGATGTGTGCCGATGATCGCCATCTGCCGCAGCTGCGGGCTGCCGCCGTGTGTGGCGACAACCAGGCCATCCTGCAGAAATACGATGCTCTGCTCGCTGCTGTACCAGGCCTGGCGGCCGTCATCGATGTTGCCAAGCACCAGGATGGCGCCGCCATTGGGGCCGGTCACCTTGATCTGCGGGAAGCGATTGGCCGCAACGTCATCCGCTGTGGGCTGCACATCCGGTGCGCCGCGCAGTGCGAGGCGAACCGCCTTGATGCTGGATTGGCCAATCGCGCCGCAGCCTGCCATTGCAACGACCAGTGGCAGCAAAAGAAAGGTGCGCGATGCCGGCCAGCCGAATGGAGCGCTCCTGCTCGTCATCGTCCGGCGTCAGTTGTTGTCGAGGTCGTTGCGGGTACTGGCCGCGTTGCTGATGATTGCCGAGAACGGCAGCAGCTGATTCACGAAACGGCTCCAGCGGGTTACGCCAGCAGCACCGACAAACACCACGTCGCCCGGCCGCAGCTCAAACTGGCTCGCCACCGCAAAGGCACTGGGAGAGCGAGCCTCCAGATGGAATACCTGCGACGGTGCCTGCTGCAGATCAGCGGCGCCGCGGATGACATAGATGGCATTGCCATTGGACGTGGTCTGCAGCAGGCCGCGGGCGCGCCCCAGCGCCTGGCTGAGCGAAATCCCTGCCGTGCGGAAGCTCAAGGCACCGGGTTGGCCGACTTCGCCGACGACAAACACTTCCTTGCGATCCAGATAGGGGACGTAGATTTGATCGGCAGCTTTCAGATAGATATTGGTGCCGGCGTGACCTTGGCCGACGCGGTCCAGATCGATGATGTGGGTGGTGCCATCACGGGTCAGGCGTATTCCGGACAGGTCCGCCTGGGTCGGGTCCAGCCCGGATTGGCTGATTGCATCGGCCAGTGTCAGCGGCGCGATGGTCAGCGCGACAGCCGCGGGTTGGCGCGATGCGCCTGTGACCCAGACGCGCTGGCTTGCATAGGTGAGGACGGAAACATCCACCTGCGGCGCTTCGATATAGCGTGCGAGGCGGGTGGTGATGTCCTCGCGCAGTTGTCCTGGTGTCTTGCCGGCGGCCGCAACCTTGCCGATATAGGGGTAGAACAGGGTGCCGTCGAACTGGACCAGGCGCCCGGCCGCATTGAGCTGCTGCTGCGCCCCTGCCGGCACGGTCAGCTCAGGGTGATCCCAGACCGTGATGTACAGGACATCGCCAGCGCCGATACGGTAGGGCGCGGGCTGATAGCGGGAGAGCACATCGGGAAAGGTGAACGCATCGCGCTCGGCATGCTCCATTGCGATCAGCTTGGGTGTGATCGCAATCAGCTCGATTTGATCCTGTGCCAACGCATTGTCTTCGCGCAGCAGCCCGCCGCGGCGCATGTGCTGCCCGGGTGCCCAGATACAAGCGGGCAGAAGGAGCGCGGACGCCATCAGAAGGGCGAGGCGTTTGCAGTGCATCGTGATTGTTCCTTGCCGCTGAGGGCAAAAACGAAGCCCATGCCGGCGCAAGGGCCGGAATGGGCTTCGTAGCGATCGTCAGTTCGTCGGTCAGTAGGTGCCGGTCGTGCCGCCGGTGGACGGAGAACTGCTGCTGTCGTTGTGGTCGGCGGCCACGCTGTACACCGCCGCTGCCGCAGCAATGCCGATACCGACCGTGGCAGCGGTGGTCAGGGTGCCGGTGGCGACGGCCTGCGCGGCCTGCGCGCCGGCGGCGACGGCATTGCTGGCCACTTCGCCTGCTATCTCGCCCGCCACTTCCCCGGCCACCTCGGTTGCGGCTTCAGCGGCAGTGTTCTGGGCCACGGCGGTTTCAGACGTCACGACTTCCTGGGGAGTGCTTTCGGGAAGGGTGGGCTGCTCAACGCTTGCATCAACCCATTGGTTCTGGGTGCCTGCATCCGGTGCGGGGGCTTGCTGTGCTGCGGGTTCGGCAGCCGGGGCTGCAGCCTCGGCGGAGGTGGCCGCGGACGACACGTCCTGGGCGGCGACGGGGAAGGTAAGCCCCATGAGGACCAGCACGGCGGACATCTTCTTCATTGAATGGGGCTCCTATTCCATTGGATTTTTAAGCTCGCCCATTGTTTCTATTGCTCTCTTTTTGTGTCAATCGGACCAGGGGAGGTTCTGGGTCGATTTTCATGGGACGGAAGGCCGGGGCGCGTGCGAGGAGATTGGTGGCCTGCTGCGTTGGAGTGCGCGCGGCAAACCGATGCTTCGGGTGCGTTCTCAATCCGCTGGAATGCGGGGCAAAGCAGGCACCGCACAGGCGCCAGCGAATGCACGTGCAGGGCGAGGCCGCGCGCCCCGATGGGCGATTGACGCTGGCCCGATCAAGCCGTTGCCTGTACTCTTGCCACCGCATTTAGGCCCCGTAGCTCAGCTGGATAGAGCGGTCCCCTCCTAAGGGACAGGTCGCCCGTTCGAATCGGGCCGGGGTCACCAGGCCGGCCGCTGGCATCTGCCGCTCGCCGCTTTTGCGCCCCATCTGCCGTGAAATTGCCGGCATCCTCCGAATTCTGTTTCTCTGCATGCTCGTTGCGAGGGGAGTCGCCGCGCGTGCAGACTGCGCCCATGTCATCCACGGCTCGCCATCTGCGCCACTACCTGCAGCCCACCGGCCTGGAGTGTCACGACTATTCGCAGTGGGTCCTGCCGGTACGCGGTGATCTGCAGTTGGAAGTGGACGGGCTCGGCGGCCGTGTCGATCTACTGCAGGGAGCGTTTGTTGCCCCGGGCGAGCGGCACGACATGGAGGCGCAGGGTGACAACTGCTGTCTGATCATCGATTGCCATGCCGGTGTGCTGGACGATGACACGCTTGAGCACCTGAGCCGGCAGCGCTGGTTGGCCCTGCCAAAGCACATCCGCCAGCGATTGCAGTGCATCCAGGCCGACGGCATGCAGAGTGACCCGTTGCCGCAGTTGCTGCGTTATTTCGCACCGGATGGCAGTGGCGCCCGTTTGCAGGCCTTGTGCATGGCGGTGGCCAAAGCGCCCGGTGGCGACTGGTCGGTGGCGCGCATGTCGGCCGAGGCGGGGGTCAGTGGCAGTCGTCTGCATGCGCTGTTTGCCCGCGAATTCGGGGTGTCCCCGCAAACCTGGGTAAGTGCTGCCCGGCTGCGTTGGGCCAAGCAGCAGCTGATGGGGAGCTATGCTTCCATCAGTGATATCGCCCAACGCGCCGGTTATTCCGAACAAAGTGCCTTGACCCGGGCGCTGCGGCGGGAAACCGGGCTGACGCCGCGGCAATGGCGGGAGTCGGGCAGTAGCCTGGGTCAAGACGCCTCCACGGGTGCGGCCTAAACTGCGCGCCCCGGTCAGTCGTGTGCGTGGCGTGAGATGAGTCGTTCAATGGGCGTGGGTATTGCCAACGGTGTGGCCTCCGGCGCGCTGTGGGGGCTGGTGTTTCTGGCGCCGGCCGTCCTGTCCGGTTTCTCGCCGCTGCAATTGGCTGCCGCGCGTTACCTCGTCTATGGGCTGATTGCGGTGGTGCTGCTGGTGCAGCGCTGGCCGGCACTGCGCGCGACCATTGGCAAGGTCGAATGGACGGCGCTGACCTGGCTGAGCCTGTTGGGCAACCTGGTGTACTTCGTGCTGCTGTCGATCTCGGTGCAATGGAGCGGCGGAGCCTCGGCGGCGTTGATCGTGGGCATGGTGCCTGTGCTGGTGGCGGTGGTGGGTTCGCGCGAGCCGGGCGCATTGCCTTTGTCGCGGCTGGCGCCTGCGCTGGCCCTGTGCGTGGCCGGCGTGTTGTTGATGGGTCACCAGGCGATGAACTCGGCGCATGTGCAGGCCAGTGCCACGCAGCGGATCATCGGCCTGTTGTGCGGCGTGGGTGCGCTGGTGTCGTGGACGGCGTATTCGGTGGGCAACACCCGCTGGTTGGCGCGTGTGCCCAGCGTGTCCGGGCACGATTGGTCACTGTTGACCGGCGTGGCGACCGGCGGTCTTGCGCTGTTGCTTGCACCCGTGGCGTTCCTTGGCGACAGCAAAGTCCACTCGGGTAGCGAATGGGCGGGTTTCTGGGCAATGGCGGCGGCGGTGGCGGTGTTTGCGTCGATCCTTGGCAACGCCTGCTGGAACCGCGCCAGCCGCGCGCTGCCGCTCACTCTCGGCGGGCAGATGATCGTGTTCGAGACCTTGTTCGGCCTGGTGTATGGCTTCCTTTGGCAACAGCGCTGGCCGGTATCTGCGGAGCTGCTTGCTGCTGTCTGCCTGGTGGCAGGTGTGGTCTGGAGCGCTGCGGCGCATCGCTCGATGGCGCCGGCTGCCGGTTCTGCCTGAGCCAATCCGCGCAGCCGGTAATGAAAGCTGGCTGCGCCAGTTGCTTTCGAGCTGTCAGGCGTGGGTAAAAGCGCGGGGCCTGATCAACGCGGCATCAGGAGCGGCTCCGGGTTATTCATGGGCGCTTGCATGTTAAATGCGCGACGTTCGCGTTTGATGACAATTGCAACTTTTAAAGGCAGCTTCGGCGACGTTTGGTTTTATTGGCATTTTGCGGTGCAACACTTGACAGCCTTGTCCCTGCTGTAGTCCTCTTGGTCGCAATGAGCAGCCAACAGACCGCCGCCGAGTACCTGCAGCCCCTTCCGGGTGAGCACGGCCGTGTGTCCGGCGTGGCCAACGTCATTATCACCACCACTATTACCGCCACCACTCGTCCGGTGCGGCCCGTCGTCTTCGCGTAATTTCCGAAAACCACGGCCCCGCACCCGGATCAGGATGCGGGGGAACTCCATCCAGATGCGTGTCGGGGCCTCCAGCCGAGGTTCATCCGATGTCGTCAGTTGCTGTTTCACCCGCCGCTCCTGCCGTGGATGCCGCCGTCCGCACCGTCGTCCACAAATTCGGTGGCACCTCGGTGGCAGATGCCGACCGCTACCGTCATGTGGCGCAGTTGTTGCTGGCGCGGGAGGAGCAGACCCAGGTCACCGTGGTCTCGGCGATGAAGGGAGTGACCGACGCCCTGATCGAGCTGGCACGGCTGTCAGCCGCCGGCGACGGCATGTGGGATGAGCGTTGGCACGAATTGCGCGCACGTCATCGCGCCGCCGCCGTGGCATTGCTGGGCGAGCATTCCGGCCCGACCATCGAATGGCTGGATGCGCGTTTTGAACGCCTGCGCGAGGTGCTGGCCGCATTGGCGGTGATCGGTGAGTTGCCCCAGGAGGTGCTTGACCGCGTGCAGGGCCTGGGGGAAGTGTTCTCGGCGCATCTGTTGGGCCATCACCTGCAGGCTGTTGGCGAGGATTGCGCTGTGCTGGATGCGCGCGATGTGCTGGTGGTCAACCACGGCGAACTGGGCGTGGATGTGGATTGGAAATCGAGTGCCGCCAAGCTGGCGTTGTGGCGGCAATCGCACCCCGCGCCGCGGGTGGTGGTCACTGGCTTTGTCGCGCGGGACCGCAAGGGCAACATCACCACGCTGGGCCGCAACGGCAGTGATTTCTCCGGCGCTATTTTCGCGGCATTGTTCGCGGCCGACGAGCTGCACATCTGGACCGACGTGGACGGCGTGCTTTCAGCCGACCCGCGCGTGGTGCCCGAGGCGGTGCAGCTGGACGCTCTCAGCTACGACGAGGCCTGCGAACTGGCCTATTTCGGCGCCAAGGTGGTGCATCCGCAGACGATGTCGCCGGCCATCGAGCGCGGCCTGCCGATCATCATCCGCAATACCTTCGAGCCGGATCACCCCGGCACCCGCATCACTGCGGAAAGCTCCAGCCATGGACCGATCAAGGGGCTGACGCTCAGTCCGGATCTGGCCGTGCTGAACCTGGAGGGCACCGGCCTGATCGGCGTGCCGGGCACCGCCGAGCGCGTGTTCGCCGCACTGCGTAATGCGCACGTTTCCGTGGTGATGATTTCGCAGGGCTCGTCGGAGCATTCCATCTGTTGCGTGGTGAAGCAGGGCGAGGCCGAACGTGCCCGCGATGCCTTGTTGCAGGGGTTTTCGCACGAACTGGCCGCAGGCCAGGTGCAGCGCGTGCAGCTGACCACCGGCGTGAGTGTGTTGGCGGCCGTGGGCGACGGCATGGCCGGACAGCCGGGTGTCGCCGCGCGTCTGTTCGAGTCGCTGGGGCGTGCGCAGGTCAACATCCTGGCCATTGCCCAGGGCTCGTCCGAGCGCAATATTTCCGTGGCCATCGAGAGCAATGATGCGACCAAGGCGCTGCGCGCCGCGCACGCCGGTTTCTGGTTGTCGCCGCAGACCTTCTCCGTGGGCGTGATCGGCCCGGGCAACGTGGGTGCGGCGTTGCTGGACCAGCTCAATGCGGCGCAACCGCAGCTGCTGGCCAAGGCCAAGCTTGATCTGCGCTTGCGCGCGATTACCTCACGCAACCGGATGCTGCTGGATCAGCGCGGCCTGCATGGCGAATGGAAGTCGGCCTTCGAGGCGGCACGCGCGCCTGCGGACCTGGACCAGTTCACCGACCACCTGCTGTCCGCGCGCCTGCCGCACACCTTGATCGTGGACTGCAGCGGCAGCCCGGAAGTGGCCGAGTGCTATGCCAGCTGGCTGGCTGCCGGCATTCACGTGGTGACGCCCAACAAGCAGGCCGGCAGTGGCCCGCTGCTGCGCTACAACGCCATCCGTGCTGCAGCCGAAAGCAGCGGTGCACGCTTCCGTTACGAGGCCACGGTGGGTGCTGGCCTGCCGGTGATCACCACGCTGCGCGATCTGGTGGATACCGGCGATGAAGTCACCGCCATTGCCGGCATCTTCTCCGGCACCTTGGCCTGGTTGTTCAACAAGTACGACGGCAGCGTTCCGTTCTCGCAACTGGTTACGCAGGCGCGCGGCATGGGCTACACCGAGCCGGATCCGCGTGATGACCTTTCCGGTGTGGACGTGGCACGCAAGCTGGTGATCCTGGCGCGCGAAGCCGGCAATGACATCAGCCTTGAAGATGTGGCCGTTGAAAGCCTGGTGCCGGAATCGCTGCAGGGCGCGAGCGTGGAGGACTTCATGGCGCGTCTGCCGGAAGTGGATGCAGCATTCGCACAGCGCCTGGGTGATGCGCGCGGCCGCGGCAATGTGCTGCGATACGTTGCCCAATTCAAACCGGGGCAGCAGCCGAGCGTGGGCCTGGTCGAACTGCCGGCCGATCACGCCTTCGCCAACCTGCGCCTGACCGACAACGTGGTGCAGTTCACCACTGGCCGCTACTGCGACAACCCCTTGGTGGTCCAGGGCCCGGGCGCAGGCCCGGAAGTCACCGCCGCCGGTGTGTTTGCCGATGTACTGCGCGTGGCAGCTGGCGAAGGAGCGCGCCTGTGAGTGATGCGTTGAAAGGAACCGCCGTGCGCGAAGCCCGTGCATTCGCGCCAGCTTCGGTGGCGAATGTGGCTGTCGGCTTCGACCTGCTGGGTTATGCGGTGCAGGGCGTCGGCGACACGGTGACGGTGCGGCGCATTGAGGCGCCTGAAGTCCGCATCGCGGCTATCCGCGGTTCCGTGGTGGAACTACCACGCGAGGCGGCCAGCAACACCGCCGGCGCCGCCTTGATCGCCCTGCGCGAAGACCTGGCACTGCCGTTCGGTTTTGAGATTGAAATCGACAAGGGCATCCCGCTCAGTTCCGGCATGGGAGGGTCGGCCGCTTCGTGTGTGGCGGCGCTGGTGGCGGCCAATGCGCTGCTCGACGCACCGCTGTCGCGCGAACAGTTGTACCTGTACTCGCTGGACGGCGAGGCGGTGGCCAGCGGCAGCCGTCACGGCGACAACCTCGGCCCGATGTTTCTCGGTGGACTGGTGATGTCCACGCTGGAGCGGCTGGTGCCGGTCGCGGTGCCGGATGCCTGGCACAGCCTGCTGGTCCATCCGGATGCGCAGCTGGAGACCCGCCGTGCGCGCGCTGCCCTGCAGGGCGCGTATGAGTTGAAGGAGTTTGTCGCACAGAGTACGAACCTGGCGCTGGTACTGGCCGGCTGCCATGCCGGCGATGCCGGTTTGGTCAGGGCAGGGCTGGCGGATGTACTGGTCGAGCCGCGACGTGCGCCCTTGATTGCTGGCTTTGACGCGGCCAAGCAGGCCGCCTTGGCTGCAGGTGCGATGGGCGCCAGCATTTCGGGTGCGGGCCCCAGCATTTTTGCGTGGTTTGAGACGCGCGACGCGGCACAGGCTGCCGTCCATCGCGTGCAGACCGCATTTGCCGCTGCCGGCTTCGGCAGTCAGGCCTGGGTGACGCCGCTGAACAGCCCCGGCGCGATGTTGCTGTAGCCGCCCAGGTCCCTCCCCGGCAAGCCGGAGAGGGATGTGAACTCTTCTCGCTGGCCGTGATGCGCCGCGTCGCATTGCCAAAAAACAACATTCCGGAAACCGCAATGAACTTCATTTCCACCCGCAATGCTTCTCCCGTCGCAAGCCTCAGCCAGGCCATCGCTGCTGGTTTGGCGCCCGACGGCGGCCTGTATGTCCCGCAGCAGATGCCGGCCGCGCGTACGCTGCAGGCCGGCGACTCCCTGGCTGTCACCGCTGCAGAGCTGTTGCAGCCGTTCTTTGCCGGCGATGGGCTAGAGCGCGACCTGGCCGGCATTTGCCGGCAAGCGTTTGATTTCCCCGCGCCCTTGCTGCCGCTGGCGACCGGCAACGACCATGTGCTGGAGTTGTTTCATGGCCCGACGGCGGCGTTCAAGGATTTCGGCGCGCGCTTTCTTGCGGCAAGCCTGTCCCGCCTGCGCGCCGGGCAGGAACGGCCGCTGACCATCGTGGTGGCTACCTCCGGCGATACGGGGGCCGCGGTTGCCGCCGCGTTCCACAACCAGCCCAACCTGAAGGTTGTGGTGTTGTATCCGGATGGCCGTGTCTCGCCACGCCAGGCGCACCAGTTGGGCTGCCTGGGGGGCAACATCCGTGCGCTGCGCGTGTCCGGCTCATTCGACGATTGCCAGGCCATGGCCAAGCAGGCACTCAATGACGGCGAATTGCAGGCGCAGGTGCCACTGAGCTCGGCCAACAGCATCAGCCTTGGACGCCTGCTGCCGCAGATGAGCTACTACGCACATGCTGCGCTGGCTCACCAGGCGCAGCACGGCACCCTGCTGAACTTCGTGATTCCCACCGGCAACCTTGGCAACGCAATGGCCGCCGTCATGGCGCGCGCGCTGGGCGTTCCACTGGGGCGCATCGTGCTGGCGACCAATGCCAACCGCGTGCTGCCGGAATACTTCAATGGTGGCCACTACACGCCAAAACCCAGCGTTGCCACCCTGGCCAACGCGATGGACGTGGGCGCGCCAAGCAACTTCGAGCGCCTGCGCTGGCTGTATGAGGGCGACGATGCTGCCCTGCGTGGAGCCTTTGTTTCCCGTGCGGTGGATGACGCAGCCATCCGCGAAACCATTGCCCGGCGACATCACCAGCATGGCGAGGTGTTCTGCCCGCACACGGCCACGGCCGTGCAGGTGCTGGAACAACTGCGCGCCAGCGGCGAGGCAGCGGCCAGCGAACATTGGGCGATTGCAGCGACCGCGCACCCGGCCAAGTTTGAATCCGTTGTCGAACCCCTGATTGGCCGTGAAGTGCCCGTGCCGGCCGCGCTGGCCGAGCTACTGAAGCGTCCAGCGCATGCAGAGCCCTGCGCGCCGGACTATGCCGCGCTGCGAGATGTCCTGCTGGAAGCTTGAGTCCGTTTCAAAGAGCGTGAAGTTGCAATCCTCACATTCCAGAAAGCCTGGCTTCAAAAGCCCCTCTCCCCTTGCGGGAGAGGGGTTGGGGAGAGGGGGGATTCGTGCGAAGCACGGCATCTGCAGTCACTGCTTTGATGCACTTTCCTTTGCGGCAAGGAAACGAAAAGTCGCATGTATAAAAGCATCAGTCTCTTCGGTCAGCGGTATTGCACTGGGCACGCCAAGCCACCAGAACCTGGCTGCCGTTCGCTCAAATCGGGGCTCCTGATCCCGCAACTGCTTGCCGCGCACGCACACTGGAGTGTGGCCCAGGCTCACAAACTCATGCGGCTTTCATGCACTCAAAGCTCGTCGTTGGCGAGCTTTTGCAGGGCGCTGAAATCCAGGATCTCCACCACGTTCAGGTGGGGCAGGGCAATCAGGCCCTGCTGGCGCAGCTTGGTGAAAGTGCGGCTTACCGTTTCCATGGTCAGGCCAAGGTGGTCAGCAATGTCGCCACGGCCCATCGGCAGCGAGACGCGGTTGCTGCTGCGGCCAAGCAGGGTGGCCTCGCGCGCGGCCAGGCGCAGCAGGAAGTCGGCCAGCCGTTCCGGCGGCTGCAGGCGGGCCAAGGCCAGCGCGTTGTCCTGTGCGGCATCCAGCTCCTGGCAGGCGCGTTGCAGCAGCTTGCGCTCCAGGTGCGGATAGCGCTGGCGCAGGTCGCGCATCTGCGAGGTCGGTACCCGGCAGACGCGGCTCTCGGCAATGGCCTCGATGTCGTAGCGGTGATGATCGGTGCCGCTCAGGCCCATGTAGTCGCCTGGCAGCACAAAGCCGTTGACCTGGCGCCGGCCGTCAGCCAGCGTCCGCACCAGCCGCAGTGCGCCTTCCGTCACTGTATAGACATAAGCGCGCGGTTCGCCGGTGCGGGCCAGGGTGGCGCCCATGGGAACCGGCATCGAGGTGGTGATCTGCTCCAGCGCCTGCACCTCGTCACAGGACAATGCCGAACAAACCGACAGGTGCCGGACCGAACAGTGCAGACACTCGCGCGCGCCGGTGCCGTCCGCAGCAGCGGGCGATGCAGGGGAGTGCTCGGGGCCGGAGGCGGGCCGGGACATGGCGTCATTACGGGGAGGACAGGGGGTAAATGATACTTCATGCGGCCAGCGGGGCGGCCTGGCGCTAGAATTGGGGGTCGTCCACCCCACTGAGTTGCAGGAGTTTCGCCCGTGATCAAGCCCCGTACCCCGCCTGGCATCATGGAATTGCTGCCGCGCGAGCAGATCGCGTTCCAGCGTATGCTGGACGTCATCCGGCGCAACTACGAGCGTTTCGGGTTCCTGCCGGTAGAAACCCCGGTGTTTGAGCTGTCCGATGTGCTGTTGACCAAGTCCGGCGGCGAGACCGAGCGCCAGGTCTACTTCGTGCAGTCCACCGGGGCGCTGGCTAACGCCGCCGAGTCGGGCGATACCAGCCTGCCGGAAATGGCGCTGCGCTTTGACCTGACGGTGCCGCTGGCCCGTTACGTGGCCGAGCACGAACATGACCTGACCTTCCCGTTCCGTCGTTACCAGATGCAGCGTGTGTATCGTGGCGAACGTGCCCAGCGCGGCCGCTTCCGCGAGTTCTATCAATGCGATGTGGACGTGATCGGCAAGGACACGCTGAGCATCCGCTATGACGCTGAAGTGCTGGCGGTCATCCATGCGGTGTTCTCCGAGCTGCGCATCGGCAAGTTCGCCGTGCAGCTGAACAACCGCAAGCTGATGCGTGGCTTCTTCGAGGCGCAGGGCGTTGCCGACCCGCAGCTGCAGGCGCTGGTGCTGCGCGAGGTCGACAAGCTCGACAAGCGCGGGCCCGACTATGTGCGTGAAACGCTGGCAGGCCCGGATTTCAACCTGCCTGCCGAAGCCGTCGAGCGCATCCTGGTCTTTGTCGAAGTGCGCTCGACCTCGCATGCCGATGCCCTGGCGCAGATTGACGCGGTGCTGGCGGCTGCTGGCGAGTCGGCCAGTGAGTCGCTGCGCACCGGCGCTGCCGAGCTGCGTGAGGTGCTGGAACTGGTCAAGGGCCTGGGCGTGCCGGAAACCGCGTATTGCCTGAATTTCTCCATCGCCCGTGGCCTGGATTACTACACCGGCACCGTCTACGAGACCACGCTCAGCGACCACCCGCAGATCGGCTCGATCTGTTCCGGCGGCCGTTACGAAGACCTGGCCAGCCACTACACCAAGTCGCGCCTGCCGGGCGTGGGCATTTCCATCGGCCTGACCCGCCTGTTCTGGCAGCTGCGCGAGGCGAACCTGATCGACGGGATTGCCGAAAGCAGCGTGCACGCGATGGTGGCGTTGATGGACGATGCCTCCATGCCGCAGTCGCTGGACATCGCTCGCCGTCTGCGCGCCGGTGGCATCAATACCGAAGTGCAGATGGAGCCGAAGAAGATCGGCAAGCAGTTCCAGTACGCCGCCAAGGCGGGCATCCGCTTCGTGGTGCTGGCCGGTGAAGACGAACTGGCGCGCGGGGTGGTGGCGGTCAAGGACCTGCTCCGCGAGCAGCAGTTCGAGGTGGCCCGTGACGAGCTGGCCACCACACTGCAGGTGGAACTGGAGCAGGCCCGCGCGATGACGCGCTGAGCCCAATAGTCCGGTTTGTATACAGAAGGCCCCGCATTGCGGGGCCTTCTGCGTAGTGGCCGCCGCACTTGTAGGAGCGGCCTTCGCCGCGAAGCCGACTTGCAGGAGCCACTGTTCAGCCCGCAATCGCATTGCCGGCTTCGCGGCCACGGCCGCTCCTGTGGGTTCTTTGTTGAATGGTGCTGATTTGACTCGGATCGATGCTTGTAATAACGTGCTAGCACGCTAATACATTGATACAAATGAAACCGCGCATCGACTCCGAACGTGAAAAGGCTTCCGACGCTCCCCTGAAGGCGTTGGCACGCGCGCTGGCCGCGCTTGACAAACCGCAGGACGTGCAGTCATTCCTGCGCGATCTCTGCACCCCCGCCGAGTTGGAAGCCATGGCCGACCGCTGGCGCGTGGTGCCACTGCTGCGCAAGGGCGTGCCTTACCGCGAGATCTATGACCTGACCGGGGTGAGCGTCACCACCATCGGCCGGGTTGCGCGTTCGCTCGAACATGGCGCCGGGGGCTATGCCGCCGCCATCGAGCGGCTTGCCGCGCGCAAAACCGAATCCAACTGAGAACCCGACATGAGTGCTTCAACCACGGCCCCGGCGCGTGACCGGCTGCGTATCGCCATCCAGAAGAGTGGCCGCCTGGCCGATCCCGCGCGCAGTCTGCTGGCCGCCTGCGGCCTGAGCTGGCGGCAAAGCCGCGACAAGCTGTTCTGCTTCGGCGAATCGTTGCCGGTGGACCTGCTGCTTGTGCGCGATGACGACATTCCCGGCCTGATAGCCGATGGCGTCTGCGACCTGGGTGTGGTCGGACTCAATGAGCTGGACGAGCAGGCCAAGGCACGTCGGCAGATCGGCTTGCCCGATGCGTACCAGCCACTGCGCGGCCTGGGCTTCGGCGCGTGCCGGTTGATGATCGCCGTGCCCGAGGAATGGGATTGGCAGGGCGTGCAGATGCTGCAGGGCAAGCGCATTGCCACCAGCTACCCGGCCATCCTTGCGGCGTGGCTGAAGGAAAAAGGCGTGGATGCGCAGGTGGTGGAGTTGTCCGGCTCGGTGGAGATCGCCCCGAAGCTCGGCACGGCGGAGTTGATCTGCGATCTGGTGTCCAGCGGTGCCACGTTGATGGCCAACCAGCTCAAGCCGGTGGAAACCCTGCTGGAAAGCGAGGCCGTGCTGGCCGGCCCGGTCAACGAACTGGATGACGCGCGCGCGGGTTTGATGGCGATGCTGCTGCGTCGTTTGGATGGCCTGAGCAAAACCCAGGACCAGAAACTGCTGATGTTCAGCGCCGCCGAAGAACGCGTGGACGCACTGGCGCGCCTGCTGCCCGACGCCGAGCCGCTGCTGCGGCTGCCGGGTGAGGGCGGGGCAGTGCGCCTGCAGACCATGTGCAACGGCGCACTGAGTTGGCAGCGGCTGGAAGAACTGGAGCGCGCGGGCGCGCAGGGCGTGATGGTGTTGGCGGTGGAGAAGTCGCTGGTATGAATATCCTGGAATGGAATGCACTGGATACGGAAGGACAGGCGCGCGCGCTGAGCCGCCCGGTGCAGGCGGTTGCGGCACAGACGCGGGAGTCCGTCGCCGGCCTGATCGCACAGGTGCGTGCGCAGGGCGATGTGGCGCTGCGCGAAATCAGCGCCCGCTTCGACGGCGTGGCGCCAGAACGCTTTGAGGTCAGCGAAGCAGAATTTGCTGCCGCTGAATTGGCCGTGCCGGCGGAGCTGCGCATCGCCATGCAGCAGGCGCTTGATCGCATTGATGCCTATCACCGCGCCGGCATGGCGCAGCCGTATTCGGTGGAGACCGCACCAGGTGTGGTCTGCGAGAAGATGATCCGCCCGATTGGCCGCGTGGGTTTGTACGTGCCAGCGGGCAGTGCGCCACTGCCGTCCACCGCATTGATGCTCGGCGTGCCTGCGCGCCTGGCCGGTTGCCGCGAAGTGGTGTTGTGCACGCCGCCGCGCAAGGACGGAAGCGCCGATCCTGCGGTGTTGGTTGCCGCGCGCCTGACCGGCGTGCACCGTGTGTTCAAGATTGGCGGCGCCCAGGCCATTGCCGCGATGGCGTATGGCACAGGCACTGTGCCGTCCTGCGACAAGTTGTTCGGGCCGGGCAACAGCTTTGTTACCGAGGCCAAGCAGCAGGTGGCGCAGGCCGGTGCAGCCGCCATCGACATGCCGGCCGGGCCATCGGAAGTGCTGGTGATTGCCGATGCCGGTGCCAACCCGGCCTTCGTCGCGGCCGATTTGCTGTCGCAGGCCGAGCATGGCCCGGATTCGCAGGTGCTTCTGCTCAGTGACAGCGCGTCGTTGATCACTGCCGTGCAGGACGAAGTGGAGAGGCAGGTGGCGCAGCTTGTGCGCGCAGATATCGCCCGCAAGGCGCTTGAGGCGTCGCTGCTGATCAAGGTGGATTCGATCGAACAGGCTTTCGTCATTTCCAATCGCTACGCCCCCGAGCATTTGATTCTGGCGCTGCGTGAACCGCGCGCCTGGTTGCCACAGGTGGAAGCGGCAGGGTCGGTCTTTCTCGGCGATTACACGCCCGAAGCGCTGGGCGATTACTGCTCCGGCACCAACCATGTGTTGCCGACCGCGGGCGCTGCGCGCGCTTACAGCGGTGTCAGCGTGGCCAGTTTCCAGAACCAGATCAGCGTACAGGCCGCTACCCGCGAAGGCATCGCCAACATCGGCCCCTGCGCATTGACGCTGGCCCGTGCCGAAGGGCTCGGCGCGCACGCCAATGCGGTTGCCCTGCGGCTGGGGGTTGCGCCGTGAGCGGCGTGTTGGATCTGGTGCGTGAGGACCTGCGCGGATTTGCGGGATATTCCTCGGCGCGCAGCGCGACGCTGGAAGGCGAGATATGGCTCAACGCCAATGAATCGGCCTGGGCGAATCCGGGTGATGCGCAGGCCAGTTGCCGTCGTTATCCCGAGCCGCAACCGCAGGCGCTGCGGCAGCGATTGGCTGACCTGTATGGTTGCTCGGCGGCGCAATTGCTGATCGGCCGTGGCAGCGACGAAGCCATTGATCTGCTGGTCCGTGCGTTATGCGTGCCGGGACAGGATGCGGTGCTGTATACGCCGCCGGTATTTGGCATGTACGCGGTGAGCGCGCGGTTGCAGAACGCACCGGCAATGGAGGTGCCACTGCGCGAGACCGATGCTGGTTTCGAGCCGGACATTGACGCCGTCATCGCCGCGGCAAAACAGGGCAATGCGAAGCTGGTGTTCCTCTGCTCACCATCCAATCCGGCCGGCCTGAGCATTCCACTGCAGCAGGTTGAAGCGGTCGCTACGGCCCTGCGTGGCCGGGCGTTGGTAGTGGTGGACGAGGCGTATGCTGAATTTGCTGACGAGCCCCCCGCCGTCAGCCTGCTGGCGCGCTACGACAACATCGCAGTGCTGCGGACCTTGTCCAAGGCGCACGCACTGGCTGCCGCGCGGATCGGGACGGTCATCGCGGATGCCGACTTGATCGCCGTGCTGCGCCGTTGCCAGGCCCCGTATCCCATCCCGGCACCGTGTTCGGCGTTGGCCTTGGAAGGCTTGAGCGATGCGGCGCAGGCTTTGACGCGCGGCCGCATCGCAACGGTGCGCAGCGAGCGCGAACGGTTGCGCATCGCCTTGTCCAGTCGCGTGTGCGTGCGCCACGTCTACGCATCGAATGCGAACTTCCTGCTGGTGCGCTTTGTTGATGCAGAGGCTGCATTCCAGGCGCTGCTGGCAGCGGGTGTGGTGGTGCGTGACCAACGCGCAGCGCCGCAGCTGCAGGATGCCTTGCGCATCACCCTCGGAACCCCGGAACAGAACGACCGCGTCCTCGACGCTCTTACTTCGCTGGAGCCTGTTGCATGACCCCCATCCTGTTTGTCGATCGTGACGGCACCTTGATCGAGGAGCCGGCGGACTTCCAGATCGATGCCTACGAAAAACTGCGCCTGGTGAAGAACGTCATCCCGGCGATGCTCAAGCTGCGCGATGCCGGCTACGAATTTGTCATCGTCTCCAACCAGGATGGCTTGGGCAGCGAGGGTTATCCGCAGGCGAGTTTTGACGGCCCCAATGACTTGATGCTGCAGATTTTCGCCAGCCAGGGTATTGTCTTCCGCGACGTATTGGTGGACCCGAGTTGGCCGCAGGACAACAGCCCCAATCGCAAGCCGGGCATCGGCATGATGGTCTCCTACCTGCAGGACCGCTCCATTGACTGGGCGCGCTCGGGCATGGTCGGTGATCGTCCCACCGACATTGCGTTTGCCGACAACATGAAGATCCGCGGCTTCCAGCTGCGGACGGAGCAATTCGGTGGCGAGTGGGATTGGGACGCTATCGCCCACGAGCTGGCCGATGCGCCGCGCCGCGCCACCGTGCAGCGCGACACCAAGGAAACCCAGATCCGCGTGTTCGTCGATCTGGACAAGGTGGCCGGTGCCAATATCAACACCGGCCTGCCGTTCTTCGACCACATGCTTGACCAGATTGGTCGCCACGGTGGCTTCGCGCTGGAAATACAGGCCACGGGTGATCTGCACATCGACGAGCACCACACCATCGAAGACACCGGCCTCGCGCTGGGCCAGGCACTGCGTGAAGCGCTGGGCAGCAAGCGTGGTATCGGCCGCTACGGCTTTACCTTGCCGATGGACGAAGCCCTGGCCAGTGCCGCGCTGGATTTCAGTGGCCGCCCGTACCTTGTGTTTGAAGGTGAATTCAAGCGTGAGCGGGTGGGCGACATGCCGACCGAGCTGGTGCCGCACTTCTTCCGTTCGTTGTGTGATGCGGCGGGTTTGAATCTCAATTTGAAGGTGGAAGGCGACAACGATCACCACAAGGTGGAGGCCTGTTTCAAGGCCTTGGCACGCGCACTGCGGCAAGCCATTCGCCGCGAAGGCACCGAGTTGCCTTCGACCAAGGGGGCATTGTGAGTGCGGTCGGGCTGATTGATGCCGGTGGTGCCAATCTCGGCTCGGTACGCTATGCATTGGAGCGCCTGGATGTTGACGTGCGCATGGTGCGTGAAGCTGCCGATCTGGCCGGGCTGGAGCGCGTCATTCTGCCCGGTGTGGGTGCCGCCGCTGAAGGCATGAAGCGGCTGCACGCACAAGGCCTGGTGGAGCCGCTGCGCAAACTGGAGGTGCCGCTGATGGGCATCTGCCTGGGCATGCAGCTGTTGTTTGAGCGTTCGGAAGAAGGGAATGTGGAATGCCTGGGGCTGTTGCCGGGGATCATCCGCCGGCTGCATCCGGGCGTTGGCGTGCGCGTGCCGCACATGGGCTGGAACAAGTTGCTGGCCTTGCGCGAATCGCCATTGCTGGAAGATGTTCCGGTTGGTTCCAGCGCTTATTTCGTACACAGCTACGCCGCGCCGGTGACCTCCGACACAGTGGCAGCCTGTCATCACGGCGGCTTGTTCACCGCAGTCGTGCAGCGTGGCCACCTCTGCGGTGCGCAGTTCCATCCCGAACGTTCCGCCGGTCCCGGTGCGCGCATCCTGCGCAACTTTCTTGAGATCACAATGCAATGAGTTTCACTGTCTATCCCGCGCTGGACATCCGCGAAGGCCGCGTCGTGCGCCTGCTGCAGGGCGATTACGCCAAGCAGACCACCTACGGCGACGACCCGCTGCCGCGCGCGCAGGCATTTGCTGCCATCGGCGCCAGTTGGATGCACCTGGTGGATCTGGATGCAGCCAAGGCCGGCGGTTACACGCTTGCGCCGCTGCTGGCGCAGATCGCTTCAAGCACCGCGCTGAAGGTGCAGACCGGCGGCGGCGTGCGTGGCCGTGACGATGTGGCGCGCATTCTCGATGCCGGTGCCAGCCGCGTGGTGATCGGCTCGCTGGCAGTGCGTGATCCCGAAAGTGTGAGCCGTTGGCTGCAGGAATTTGGTGCGCAGCACCTGACCATCGCGCTTGATACCCGCCAGGGGGACGACGGCGTCTGGCGCCTGCCGGTGCACGGCTGGACGGAAACCGCCGATGTCACCCTTGATGCACTGGCGGTGCGCTACGCGCAGGCCGGAATGAAGCACCTGCTATGCACCGACATTTCGCGCGATGGCATGCTGTCCGGCCCAAACATCGATCTTTACGCGCACCTGTCGCGCTTGCTGCCCGGCGTAGCGGTGCAGGCCTCCGGTGGCGTGCGTGACGTGGCCGATATCCGCGCATCAAAAGCCGCCGGTTGTGGCGGAGCGGTGCTCGGCAAGGCGCTGCTTGAGGGCCGCCTGAACCTCGACGAGGCCCTGGCATGTTGAGCCGCCGCATCATTCCCTGCCTGGACGTGCGCGAAGGTCGCGTGGTCAAGGGCGTCAAGTTCCGCGATCACGTGGACATGGGCGACATCAGTGAGCTGGCGTTGCGTTATCGCGACCAGGGCGCCGACGAACTGGTGTTCTACGATATTTCAGCGAGCCCGGAAGGTCGCTCGGTGGATCGGGCGTGGATCGAGCGGGTTGCACGGCTGATCGATATTCCGTTCTGCGTGGCCGGTGGTATTCGTGATGTTGAAACGGCCCGGGCGGTACTTCATGCCGGTGCCGACAAGATCTCGATCAACACCCCGGCGCTGGAACGGC
This sequence comes from Stenotrophomonas sp. STEN056, assembly GCF_056759635.1. Classification (NCBI taxonomy): domain Bacteria; kingdom Pseudomonadati; phylum Pseudomonadota; class Gammaproteobacteria; order Lysobacterales; family Lysobacteraceae; genus Stenotrophomonas; species Stenotrophomonas sp. STEN056. The sequence goes on along the minus strand of NZ_JBRRDL010000007.1, from coordinate 21,847 downwards.
CGGACTTGATTGCAGAGCTTGCAGAAGCCTTCGGCCAACAGTGCGTAGTGGTGGGCATCGATTCCATTCGTGAGCCCGATGGGCAGTGGCGGGTGCGCTCGTACACCGGCGATCCAGGCAAGACCCGCGCCGAAGCACGGCTCACCCTGGATTGGGTGCGTGAGGTTCAGCAACGCGGCGCAGGCGAAATCGTGCTGAACTGCATGGACAGCGATGGCGTCCGCAAGGGCTACGATATTGCCCAGTTGCGCCACGCCCGGGCGCTGTGCACGGTGCCGTTGATCGCTTCGGGCGGCGCGGGCGCGCCGCAGCATTTTGCCGATGTGTTCGAACAGGCTGACGTTGACGGGGCACTGGCTGCCAGTGTGTTCCACTCTGGCGCCATTGCCATTCCGGAACTCAAGCAGTTCCTGCGCGAACAACAGATCGAGGTAAGGGATGTCTACTGAATTCAAAGCGCTTGATCCCTCCACACTGGACTGGGCCAAGGTGGACGGGCTGATGCCGGTCATCGTGCAGGATGCAGCCACGCTGCGCGTGCTGATGCTCGGCTACATGGACCGCGACGCGCTGGAGAAAACCCGCGACAGCGGCAAGGTCACCTTCTTCAGTCGCACCAAAAAGCGCTTGTGGACCAAGGGCGAAACCTCCGGCAATCACCTGGAGCTGGTGGATATCCGGGCGGACTGCGATGCCGATACCTTGCTGGTCACCGCACGTCCGCACGGCCCTACCTGCCACACCGGCGACATCAGCTGCTTCAGCGCTGCACCGGGTAACTTCCTGGGCGCGCTGGACGCATTGATCAAGCAGCGCGAGCACGACCGCCCGCTCAACAGTTACACCACCCAGTTGTTCGAGAAGGGCGCGCGGCATATTGCGCAGAAGGTAGGCGAGGAGGGCGTGGAAACCGCGCTGGCCGGTGTTGTGCAGCGCGACGAAGACCTGCTCGGTGAATCGGCCGACCTGCTGTTCCACCTGATCGTGCTGCTGCGCTCACGCGGCCTGTCGCTTGACGACGCGGTGGCCGTGCTTGAAGGCCGGCATGCGAAGGCCGTGACGAAGACGACGGGCTGATTTTCAGCTTTGGATGTAAAGCAGCTCACTCAGCTGCCACTGGGATTTCAGCAGACCGTCAGCAAAGCACTTGAAGCCCCTCTCCCGCCAGCGGGAGAGGGGTTGGGGTGAGGGCAAGCTTCTGCTCCTCGCCAATACGCTTCTCACCCACACCACCACGCCCGGCAAAGCCAGCCGCCACGCGCTTGTCGCAAGGCGGAGCGATAATGCGCGCCTGCTCATCTGCTTGCCGAGGATTCCATGCGCCACTCCCTGCTGACCGGCCTGTTGCTGGCTTGTGCCCCGCTCATGGCCACGGGCTCCTGTCTGGAAGGCGCCGTGTTCAATGACGCCAACGGCAACGGCGTGCAGGATGCGGGCGAGAAGCCGCTGGCGGGCATCAAGGTGTCAGATGGCGAGCACATCGTCATTACCGGGAGCGACGGGCGCTACCAGTTGCCGGCCTCTGCGCAGCCCAACATCTTCGTCATCAAGCCGGCCGGCTACAGCGCCGCTTCCCGCAGCGACGGCCTGCCCGATATCTGGCGGCCGAGCGCGGGCGAAGACATCGCCGCGCAGTGCCGCCCCTTTGCGCTGGTGCCACAGCCTGACGCACCAACCAGCTTTCAGGCACTGGTGATGGCTGACAGTCAAACCGGCAGCACGTTGGACGTGAGCTATTTCGAGCGCGACATCATCGCGCCGCTGCGCGGCAAGCATCAGGCCCGCCTGGGCATGACCCTGGGCGACATCACCAACGACGATCCGTCGCTGTATCCGGCCTTGACCCAGGCGGTGGTCTCGCTCGGCGTGCCATGGCTGCATGTGCCGGGCAACCACGACATGGATATTGGCGCGACCAGCGACGCGACTTCGCTGGCCAGCTATCACCACCATCTGGGGCCGGATACCTACGCCTGGGAAGAGCCGTCGATGGTGTTCATTGGCATGGACGACATCATTGCCCAGCCCGGGCAGAAGCCGGCCTACGTCGGCGGTCTGCGCGAAGATCAGTTCGCCTTCCTGGAGCGCTATCTGCCTACCGTTCCCCGCGACACCCTGGTGGTGCTGGGTTTCCATATTCCCTTGTTCGACCACGTATTCCGTACCGAAGACCGCGCACGCCTGTTCGCCGTGTTGGAAAAGGTGCAGCACCCGTTGATCCTCAGTGGCCACACCCACAACCAGAGCCAGGTGTTCTGGTCTAGGGCACAGGGCTGGAGTGGCGCGCGTCCACTGCATGAATACAACGTCGGTGCGGCCTGCGGTGCATTCTGGTCCGGCGTGAAGGATGCGCAGGGCATTCCCGACACGACCATGGCCGACGGCACGCCCAACGGATACGGCCTGCTCAACGTGCAGCCGCAGGGCCGTTACAGCGTCGAGTATCGCGTTGCGCGCGCCGCAGAAGACATGCAGATCGCATTGCACGCCCCCAAGGTGCTGCGGCAGGGCGCGTATCCGGCATGGAGCGTGTATGCGAACGTGTTCATGGGGTACGAAGGCTTGCCGGTCGAGTTCCGCGTGGACGGCGGTGCGTGGCAGCCGATGAAGCAGGTCCAACAACCTGATCCGCGCTTGCTGGTGGAAAACATCGCCGACGACCTGGCGGACAGCCTGCGCGGGTACGACCGCTCACCTGAGGCCGTGCCTTCCACGCATCTGTGGCGCGCCGCATTGCCCACCCGGTTGGCCGAAGGCGAGCATCAGGTTGAAGTACGCACCACCTTGAACGGTAGGCAGTACACCCAAGGCACCACGTATCGCCTGCAACGTGGCGAACCCTGAGTCGCGTCTATCAAGCCGCATTTCAGCGTTACGAACAGGGGGAAGGGCATGCGCAACAGGGGGCTGAAATGGCTGGGATCGACGGCATTGCTGATGACGGTTACGGGCTGTGGTCTTTCGCTGCCGGGTGCGCAGGATGCGACGGAGCCCAAGGACCCCGCGCGCAAGCTGATCGGCGTGGTGCAGGGAACGGGGGATTCAAGCCCGTTGCTGGATACGGAAGTCCTGGTCGAAGGCGTGGTCGTCCGCAACCTGATGGGTGACAGTGACGACATCGCACAGGAGCTCAGGGAGACCCTGGGTGAAGGTGATGCGGGCGCTGCAGCACCCATCGGCTGGTTCATCCAGGACGAGGGTGACGGCAACGTGGCAACTTCCGACGGACTGTTCGTGCTGGACCAGGGCTACGACACCTCGATCAACCTACCGGCGCAGACGGAGTACACGATGCGCTTGGGGTCGCGCGTGCGCACCGGGGACAGAGTCACGGTGCGTGGTCGTGTGGTTGAGCTGGAGCAGGGCGTGGTTGTCGATCAGCCACGCAGTACCGGCCAGCAGGTATCACGCGGTGCAGCGGAGGGGCGTGTGACAGCGATAGCAGCGGCGTCCGTCACCCTCGTGGCCTCTTCCGAGCGCGCTGAGGCCATTACGCCGGCACCTGCATCGGTGGCAGGTGTGGAATCCACGGAGGGCATGCGGCTCTAGTTGCCTGCCGCGTTGTCGGGACAGCGCTACAGGCCCTTTCGGTTCGGCTGCAATTGGCTGCCTGTCTTGCCGCGCCGATTCGGGGCACGCGTGGGTTGATGTACGAACGGATAGGGCACCGCCGCCGTTTCTGGCAGGCCTTGTCGCCATTTCGCCAGTACCTGGGCAATATCGGTGCCAGCCTGGAACTGCGGCTCGGAAGGCCGCTCGCCCTCCTGCTTCTCGCGTTGACGTACCGTGAACTTGGTCTGCGAATAGGCGGCATTGAAATCGTTGGTGGTGTTCAGTGCCTCCACCAGAAACGCCCGGCCAAACCAGGTGGCGCTGTCGGTGTTGCCGCAGCCAAACGACGGGCGATCCTTGCGCGCGGCGGTGATGATCATGCGGTTGGCTGCCTGGAGCGCGGGGACGAAGCCGCCGGAGTAGCAGGCAGAAACCACGATCACAGCATTGCCGATCTTTGCATCATCCAGCATCTGCCCGAGTTCGGCTGGTGTGAGATAGCGTTCCTCACTGCTGCCGGTGTGCAGGTAGAAGCTGTTGTCGTCGAGCCCATGGCTGCTGAGGTACATGAACAGCACATCTTCTTCGGGGTCGAGGGTTTTTCCCAGTGCATCCAAGGCCAAAGCAAGGTTCTGGTGGGTGGCCTGCGGCATGGCGTTGGCGCCACGGCGCGCCTGCGGATGGTTCACCAGGCTGATCATCCGGCCTGCGGCATCCCAACGCTGTGCCGAGAGTTGTTGCAGATAGACCACCTCATTGCGGAACACATCTTCATTGCTGTCGCCGGCAACGCCCAGGACATACATGTCGGTCACGCCGGGGCGCTGAGGCGCGAGTCCGCTCAATGCGGAATCAAGCAGGGTGAGCGGTGCATCTTCCGCTGCGGCCATCGCCGTCTGGTGTGTATCAGCTGCGGTAGCTGCCCATGCCGGCCAGGCACCAGCGACAAGCGCGCCTGCGAGGCAGGCTGTACGCAGGCGATGGATCAGAAGGCGGGGAGATGGGCTGTACATGGGCAGGAAGGCGCATGGGGGTTGCGCGATTCTATCCAGTTGCCGTGATGATCACGCGGAGGCAAGGGCCACGCCACGTGTTGGTGGGTACGCCTGTCACCAGCAGGCGTTGTGAACGCGGTTGTCCCAATGGCTGGAAAGCGTGAAATCCCGTTTGAGGCCGGCTTTTTCGTAAGCCGCGGCACGCCCCTTCTTCGCCCGCTCGCATGCGGAGCTGGCAGGTGCCCCTGCCGGGCGATTGCCGCGCTGCCGCCCGCGGGTTCGCGGATTGGGCCGCAGCTCGCGACGGAGGGCCTCGATGCGTGCCTGTACGGCTGGATCAATGGCGTCGGGAGTCGCATCCCAGCTTCGCAATGTGGTGCCGTCGCATGGCTGTGACTGGTAGGTGATGCTGCTGCCATCGCGGCACTTGAACACCTGCTGGGCAAGTGCGGTTGTGCTGTAGAGGCCGCCAAGCAAACAGGCGGCAATGACGGTAAGGGCGATATGCATCGCGACGTCCTTGTGCGAGCTGGATGTCCGGCATGGTTGTCGCAGTGCCGGGTCGCGGCCATCAGGCGTATGGATTGCCGCGATGTAAGGCTATGCAGCGGAGCGAAGGACAGTGCTGCCAGCAACGCGGGCTTCGTTGCATGGCATCGCGTGAAGAAAAAATTTCACAAATGTCTTGCGGGCCTAAAAAAGGCCCGCTATTATTTCGTTCTCGGCAACGTCGGGGCCATAGCTCAGCTGGGAGAGCGCCTGCATGGCATGCAGGAGGTCAGCGGTTCGATCCCGCTTGGCTCCACCAAATCCGGACATTAGGCCGTCTGGATTGTCGAAAAAATTTGATGAAGTTTACGCGTCCCCATCGTCTAGAGGCCTAGGACATCACCCTTTCACGGTGGCGACCGGGGTTCGAATCCCCGTGGGGACGCCATTCATCGAAGTTGTAAAGCGTAGCGGGTTTTACCCGGGTTATGTTTGAAGCCGCCGCCCAGGTGAGCAGGAAGAAGAAAAAGCTTCCATTTCAAATGAAACCTCGCCATAATGGCGGGCTCGCAGTAACACGTGGGGCCATAGCTCAGCTGGGAGAGCGCCTGCATGGCATGCAGGAGGTCAGCGGTTCGATCCCGCTTGGCTCCACCAAATTCGGATATTAGGCCATCCGAATCACAATTTGAGTTTTGAAGAATACGCGTCCCCATCGTCTAGAGGCCTAGGACATCACCCTTTCACGGTGGCGACCGGGGTTCGAATCCCCGTGGGGACGCCATTTCATAAAAAGCTCCGGGAAACCGGGGCTTTTTTCTTGTGTGCGATTTGGTGGGATTCTCTTCGGCGAAGTGATTTGCGGGTTTGTGGCTGCGCGGTTTCGTTGCGGCGGGGGCGGGTGGTTTCGCGGGTTGGGGTAAGTGTCTTGCGTGGCGTTCTGCTGGGATTTCATCCCAGCCTACGGCGCTTCGTTATTCTGGACAGCACCGAACGCGGATACGTTTGTGGCGCTGGGCTTTGCTCTGTTCCTGCGGATGCGGCGCTGTTGTGACGTTCCTGCGTGACGTGAGCCGTGACGCAAAGAAAAAGGGCAGCCTTGCGGCTGCCCTTTCGCGTTGTTGCGGTCTGCGCTCGCTTACAGCGATTCGAAGATGCCTGCTGCACCCATGCCGGTGCCGATGCACATGGTGACCATGCCGTACTTCTGCTGGCGACGACGCAGGCCATGCAGGATGGTTGCGGTACGGATCGCGCCAGTGGCACCCAGCGGGTGGCCAAGAGCGATGGCGCCGCCGAGCGGGTTGACCTTGGACGGGTCCAGACCGCAATCGCGGATGACCGCCAGCGACTGTGCAGCGAAGGCTTCGTTGAGCTCGATCCAATCCAACTGGTCCTGGCTCAGGCCGGCCTGCTTCAATGCCTTCGGGATTGCGGCGATCGGGCCGATGCCCATCACTTCCGGGCGCACACCTGCGACGGAGAAGCTGACGAAGCGGGCCAGCGGGGTCAGGCCGTAGTCCTTGATCGCCTGCTCGGAGGCCAGCAGCACCGCACCGGCGCCATCGCTCATCTGCGAGGAATTGCCGGCAGTGACCGAGCCGCCGAACTGGCCGTTGCGGAACACCGGGCGCAGCTTGGCCAGGCCTTCGGCGGAGGAATCAAGGCGCGGGCCTTCGTCGGTATCGGCGAGCTTGTTGCGGGTGATGATGCGCTTGCCGTCGGCCAGGTCAGGCAGGTGCGAGACGATATCGTAGGGGCTGATCTCGTCCTTGAACTCGCCGCTCTGGATCGCAGCGATGGCCTTCTGATGCGAGGCCAGGGCGAAGGCGTCCTGGTCTTCGCGCGAGACCTTCCATTCCTCGGCGACCTTCTCGGCGGTGATGCCCATGCCGTAGGCGATGGCGGTGTGGTCGTTGTCGAACACGCTCGGCGCCATGGCGATCTTGTTGCCCATCATCGGCACCATCGACATCGACTCGGTGCCGCCGGCCAGCATCAGGTCGCTGTTGCCCAGGCGGATCTGGTCTGCGGCCATGGCCACGGCCTGCAGGCCGGACGAACAGAAGCGGTTCACCGTCTGTGCGGCGATGGTGTTGGGCAGGCCAGCCAGCAGCACGCCGATGCGCGCCACGTTCATGCCTTGCTCGGCTTCAGGCATGGCGCAGCCGATGATGGCGTCGTCGATGCGGTTGACGTCCACGCCCGGGGCCTGCGCGACCACGCTCTTGAGCACGTGGGCGAGCATGTCGTCCGGGCGAGTGTTGCGGAACATGCCCTTGGGCGCCTTGCCAACCGGGGTGCGGGTGGCGGCGACGATGTAGGCGTCCTGGATTTGTTTCATGGTCTTCTCCGGAGACCGGGATTGGGGGTTCGGGATTGGGGATTCGCAAAAGCGACGCCCGGTTTCCCAGCGCTTCCTGCCCGGTGGATTTAGGAATTTTCAAGGAATCGGGGAGCCGCGTTTGCGAATCCCCAATCCCCAACAACGAATCTCAGCAGTTCAACAACTCAGTTCCGCAACGGCTTGCCGGTGGTCAGCATGTGCGCGATACGGGCCTGGGTCTTTTCCTGCTGGGCCAGTTCGACGAAGTGCTTGCGCTCCAGGGTCAGCAGCCACTCTTCGTCCACCAGCGTGTTGCGGTCGACCTTGCCGCCGCACAGCACGGTGGCGATGCGCTCGGCGATCTCGTAGTCGTAGGGGCTGATGAAACGGCCTTCCAGCATGTTGACCAGCATCATCTTGAAGGTGGCGATACCGACGTCACCGGCCACGCGGATGCGGCGGGCGGGCATCGGCGGACGGTAGCCGCCTTCGGCCAGTGCGGTGACTTCGGCCTTGGCGATGTGCAGCAGCTCGAAGCTGTTGAACACGACCTTGTCGGTGCCGCGCATCAGGCCCAGCTCCTTGGCGTTGACCGCCGAGTTGGAGACCTTGGCCATGGCGACGGTTTCGAAGGTCTTCTTCAGCTCAGCGAACACATCGCCGTCCGGACCGGCGGCCTGCGAGGCACGCACGGCGATTTCCTTCAGGCCACCACCGGCCGGCAGCAGGCCGACACCGGCTTCCACCAGGCCGATGTAGCTTTCCAGTGCGGCAACCGACTTGGCTGCGTGCATCTGGAATTCGCAGCCGCCACCCAGCGCCAGGCCGCGCACCGCGGTGACAACCGGAACGGTGGCGTACTTGATGCGCTGGCTGGTGCGCTGGAAGTTGGCCACCATCGCCTCGAACTCGGCGAACTTGCCGGCCTTCAACGCGCCCAGTGCGCCGGACAGATCGGCACCGGCGGAGAAGGGCTCCTTGTTCTGCCAGATCACCACGCCCTTGAACTGCTTCTCCGACAGGCCAATGGCGTGCTGGATGCCATCCAGCACCTGATCGGAAACGGTGTTCATCTTGGTCTTGAAGCTGATGACGCCGATGCCGTCTCCGTCGGTCCACAGGCGGATGCCGTCGTTCTCGAACACGGTTTCGCCCGGTGCGAACTTCTCGCCCAGCAGTGCATCCGGGAAGCGCTGGCGCTGGTACACCGGCAGCGACGAGCGCGGCACCAGTGCATTCTGCGACGGGCTGTAGCTGCCTTCGGCGGCGTGCACGCCGTCACGGCCGTCCAGCACCCATGCGGGCAGCGGGGCATTGCTCATGCTCTTGCCTGCGGCGATATCGTCGGCGATCCACTGTGCCACCCGCTTCCAGCCAGCGGCCTGCCAGGTCTCGAACGGACCCAGCGACCAGCCGTAGCCCCAGCGGATGGCCAGGTCCACGTCACGCGCGGTTTCGGCGATGTCGGCCAGGTGGTAGGCGCTGTAATGGAACAGATCGCGGAAGGTCGCCCACAGGAACTGTGCGTGCGGGTGCTGGCTTTCGCGCAGCTTGGCGAACTTCTCGGCCGGGTTCTTGATCTTCAGGATCTCGACCACTTCCGGCGCGGCAACGCGGTCAGCCGGACGGTAGTCCTGCTTCTCAAGGTCGACGACCATGATGTCCTTGCCGACCTTGCGGAAGATGCCGGCGCCGGTCTTCTGGCCCAGTGCACCCTTGCTGATCAGCGCGCCGAGCCATGCCGGCGAGGTGAAGTACTTGTGCCACGGGTCATCCGGCAGGGTGTCGCCCATGGTCTTGATGACGTGCGCCATGGTGTCCAGGCCGACCACGTCGGAGGTGCGATAGGTCGCCGACTTCGGGCGCCCGACCCGCGGGCCGGTCAGGCCATCAACTTCGTCAAAGCCCAGGCCGAACTGCTGGGTGTGGTGGATGGTCGACAGGATCGAGAACACGCCGATGCGGTTGCCGATGAAGTTCGGGGTGTCCTTGGCATAGACCACGCCCTTGCCCAGGTTGGTGGTCAGGAAGGTTTCCAGGCCTTCCAGCACCGACTTGTCGGTGATCTTGGCCGGGATCAGCTCGGCCAGGTGCATGTAGCGCGGCGGGTTGAAGAAATGCACGCCGCTGAAGCGGTGGCGCAGTTCTTCCGGCAGCACGTCGGCCAGCTTGTTGATGCCCAGGCCCGAGGTGTTGGAGGCCAGTACCGCGTGTTCGTTCACGAACGGGGCGATCTTCTTGTACAGGTCCTGCTTCCAGTCCATCCGTTCGGCGATGGCCTCGATGATCAGGTCGCAGTCGCGCAGCTGTTCCAGCCCGGAGTCGTAGTTGGCCGGGGTGATGGCTTCGGCCAGCGCCTTGCTGGCTAGCGGGGCCGGGCTCAGCTTGCCGAGGTTGGCAATGGCCTTGAGCACGATGCCGTCGGCCGGGCCTTCCTTGGCAGCAAGGTCGAACAGGACGGTGTCGATGCCGGCATTGGTCAGGTGGGCGGCGATCTGCGCACCCATGACGCCTGCGCCCAGGACGGCGGCGCGGCGGACAAGCAGGGAATTGGACATATCGATAAACCTTTGGTCTGCGATGACGGGTGGATCAGGTGAGGGGGGAGGAGTCCGGCGTGCGTGCACTGGCACGGAAGCCGGCTTCGGCGAAATGGATCAGTTCCTGCGCGGCCTTGCTGCGGTGGGCGGCCTCGCTGGTGTTGTGCGGGCGCTTGATCAGCCCGAAATCGGCCATGGCATAGGTGAGCGCACCGGCCAGGAAGTCCAGGCGCCAGTACAGGTCTTCCTTGCTCAGGCCCGGCACGCAGGCGCCGATGGCCTTGCCGAACTCGCGCAGCACGTGGCCGTAGTGGTCGGACAGGAACTTGCGCAGGTTGTCGTTCTTCTCGGCGTAGGCGCGGGCGATCACCCGCACGAAGGCGCCGCCGCTCTGGCGGTCCTGGGCCATGGCCAGGGCCGGTTCGACAAAGGCGGCCAGCACGGCACGCAGGTCGCCAGGGTCGCGGCCGCGGGCCTGTTCGAGCTGGTTCAGGCGGGCGGCGGTCATTTCGTCCATGCGGCGGCGGAACACTTCATTGACCAGGTTTTCCTTGGACCCGAAGTGGTAGTTGACCGCGGCAATGTTTACGTCGGCGTGACTGGTCACCTGGCGCAGCGAGGTGCCGGCAAAGCCGTGCTGGGCGAACAGTTCCTCGGCCGCGCCGAGGATGCGGTCCTTGGTGGAGAAGCTGGCGGATTTGCCCATGGCTGAATAAATCAATCAAACGATTGTTTGGATCCTACGCCCGGCTGGCAGCCCTGGTCATGTTGCGACGCAACATCATTCATCTGCCGCTGTGCAAAGGGGCAGGGCACCCGGTAGAATCAGCCACCGCAATTCAGGCTAAGCCCGCGTCCGCACGCGGGTTTTTTTCATATACCCTCGGGCCAGCCGGCCCACTACCGGAGAATTCCCATGGCGCTGGAGCGCACTCTTTCCATCATCAAGCCTGACGCTGTTGCCAAGAACGTGATCGGCGAAATCTACGCCCGCTTCGAAAAGGCTGGTCTGAAGGTCGTGGCTGCCAAGTACAAGCAGCTCTCGCGCCGTGAGGCCGAAGGCTTCTACGCCGTGCACCGCGAGCGTCCGTTCTTCAACGCGCTGGTCGAGTTCATGATCTCCGGCCCGGTGATGATCCAGGCCCTGGAAGGCGAGAACGCCGTGCTGGCGCACCGCGACCTGCTGGGCGCCACCAACCCGAAGGACGCTGCTCCGGGCACCATCCGCGCCGATTTTGCGGATTCCATCGACGCCAACGCCGCTCACGGTTCGGATTCGGTCGAGAATGCAGCCATCGAAGTGGCCTACTTCTTCGCCGCCACCGAAGTGGTTTCGCGCTAAGTAGAGGTTGAAGTCGTGAACGAGGTCGTACAGTCACCCGCCATCCAGCCGTTGCCGAAAACGGCAGCCACCGCTGGCAAGCAGAACCTGCTCGACCTTGATCGCGCGGGCCTGGAAAAGTTCTTCGTCGAAACACTCGGCGAACAGAAGTTCCGTGCCCACCAGGTGATGAAGTGGATCCACCATCGCTACGTCACCGATTTCGACCAGATGACCGACCTCGGCAAGTCGCTGCGCGCCAAGCTGCAGCAGCATGCCGAGGTCGTCGTCCCGAACATCGTGTTCGACAAGCCCTCCGCCGACGGCACCCACAAGTGGCTGCTGGCGATGGGCGTGGATGGCAAGAACGCCATCGAAACGGTGTACATCCCCGACAAGACCCGCGGCACACTGTGCGTGTCCTCGCAGGTCGGCTGCGCGTTGAACTGCACGTTCTGTTCGACCGCCACCCAGGGCTTCAATCGCAACCTGACCACCGCCGAAATCATCGGCCAGGTGTGGGTTGCCGCACGCCACCTGGGCAACGTGCCGCACCAGATGCGCCGCCTCACCAACGTGGTGATGATGGGCATGGGCGAGCCGCTGATGAATTTCGACAACGTCGTGCGTGCGATGAGCATCATGCGCGATGACCTGGGCTATGGCTTGGCCAACAAGCGCGTGACCCTGTCCACCTCCGGTCTGGTGCCGCAGATCGATCGCCTCTCGGTCGAGAGCGATGTGTCGCTGGCCGTGTCGCTGCACGCGCCGAATGACGAGCTGCGCGAGACGCTGGTGCCGCTTAACAAGAAATACCCGATCGCCGAACTGATGGCTTCCTGCGCGCGTTACCTGCGCGGCAACAAGAAGCGCGATTCGGTGACCTTCGAATACACCCTGATGAAGGGCATCAACGACCAGCCCGAGCATGCCCGTCAGCTGGCGCGGCTGATGCGCCAGTTCGACAACGCCGTGCAGGCCAAGGATTCGGGCAAGGTCAATCTGATCCCGTTCAACCCGTTCCCGGGCACGCGCTATGAGCGTTCGGACGAGGAACAGATCCGCGCGTTCCAGAAGATCCTGCTCGATTCGCAGGTGCTGACGATGGTGCGCCGTACCCGTGGCGACGACATCGATGCCGCCTGCGGCCAGCTCAAGGGCCAGGTGATGGATCGCACCCGCCGCCAGGCGGAGTTCAACAAGACTCTGCAATCGCTGGATGCCGGGGATGCCATTGCGTGATCGCCTGCTCCTGCTGTTGATCGCCACGCTGCTGCTTGCCGGCTGCGGCGGCGACAAGGGCGTGAGGATCGGCAAGATCAAGGGTGAGCAGTGGGCGGCGCCCGTGTACGACGTCCGCGATGACCGCAAGGCGCGCAAACGTGTGAAGTACGAAGAGTTGCTGGCGGTGACCGGCGACCGTTTCAGGCGCGGCGAACTGGATGAAGCGATTAAGTTTGCCCGCTCCGCGCAGAAGCTCGACTCCGCTGCGCCGGATGCCTTCACCGCCGAGGCGGTGGTGCAGGCGCGGCGCGGCGATTCGCAGGCCGCCGGCGCGGCTTATCGCAAGGCGGCAGAACTGGCGCCACAGCAAGGCGATGTGCTCAGCAACTACGGGGCATGGCTGTGTGGCAACGGGCATCAGGCAGAAGCGCTGGTCTGGTTCGATCGCGCCTTGGCCGACCCGGATTACGATTCGCGCGCGGAAACACTGGCCAATGCTGGCGGGTGTGCCTTGGATGCAGGCCAGGTCGAGCGGGCCCAGGCCGACCTGCGGCAGGCGCTGGCACTGGCGCCGGACAACCCCTATGCGCTGGAGTCAATGGCCCGCAATGAAGTCCTGAATGGCCGGTATTTTGAGGCAAGAGCCTTCTACCAGCGACGTCTTGCGGCTGCGCCGGCGACGGTTTCCGTGTTACAACTTGCCATTCAGGTAGAAGAGCGGCTGGGCGACAGGACTGCTGCCGGTCGGTTTCAACAGCGGTTGCGCGAGGAGTTTCCTTCAGACGCGGCCTCGAATCCCCAAGGCTGATGCATTGTGACCAATGATCCGGGTGTGAACGCTCTAGAAGGTGTGGTGGGCTGCGGTGAGCAGCTTCGCAAGGCCCGTGAGGCCGCCGGCTTGTCGCTGGAAGAGGTTGCCAGCCAGTTGCGCATGCCGGTCCAGGTGGTGGGCTCGCTGGAAGCCGAGCGCTGGGATCGCCTTGGCGCTCCGGTGTTCGTGCGCGGCCAGCTGCGCAGTTATGCCCGTTTGCTCAAGGTCGATCTGGACGCGCTGCTGCAGCAGGCGCAGATTGCGCCGGTGGTGCCGCCAACGCTGGTCAGCCATACGCACACCCCGCCCATGCGGCGGATGGCCGAGAATCTCGGGCGGCGTGCGATGTATGTGGTCATCACCGCCGTGTTGGCGGTCCCGGTGTGGTACGTGATCAGTGGCAGTCCCAGCAAGGCGCCGCCAAGTACGGCCTCGCTGGATGTGGTTCCGCCCGCGGAGGGTGCGCTGGCTGGAGCGGCATCCGCGCCGGTAGCGAGCGCTCCTGCCAAGCCGGCGTCGGCCCAGCAGAATGATCCCTATATCGCGTCGATGGCGCCGATGACACGTCCCGCAGCGGTGGCTCCGGCGGTTGCCGGGGCATTGTCGCTGCGTTTCAAGGGCGACAGCTGGGTGGAGATTTTCGCGCCCGACGGTTCAACCGTGGAGAAGGCCCTGATCGGGGCCGGTGAGTCGCGCAGCTTTGGCGCTGGCCAGGTGGGCCGGATGGTGCTGGGCAATGCGGCCGATGTGGAGGTTCAGCAGGCCTCCGGTAACGTCGATCTGACGCCGTACAAGCGCGGTAATGTGGCCCGCTTTACGGTATCCTCTGACGGCTTCGTGGCGCCGGTTTCTCACTGAAACCAGGTGCTGATCAATACAACAAGGCTCCCCGGCAGGGTGGGCGAGAGTACGCATGGCGATTGACGACCTGCTCGACGAGCACGAACAAAGTGAACGCGTCCGCACGTGGCTGCGTAAAAATGGCGCCGGAATCCTCAGTGGCGTAATTCTTGGCGTTGGTGCCATCGCCGGCTGGCAGTGGTGGCAGAAGGATCAGGTAGGCAAGTTGGCGGAAGCCAATGTCCGCTATGAAGCGGTGTCACGCAGCCTGCAATCCAAGAATCTGGATGAAGCCGTCAAGGAAGTTGCTGCCCTGGAAAGCGGCAAGGCCGGCATCTACGCCGACCTGGCGTCGCTGGAGCTGGCCAAGGCGCAGGTCGAGGCGGGCAAGAATGAAGATGCGATCAAGACGCTGCGCGCGCTGAAGGCCGAGGGCGAGTTCAGGGCCTTGATCGACCAGCGTGTGGCGCGGTTGCTCATAGAAACCGGCAAGCCGGATGAGGCGGCCAAGCTGATCGGCACGACCGATGACAGCGCCAGCCTGGAAATCCGAGGTGACGCCTTGATTGCGCAGAACAAGCGCGATGAAGCGCGCGAACTGTATACCCAGGCGCTGGCCAAGCTCGACATCGCCGCGCCGCAGCGCCGTCTGCTCGAAACCAAATTGATGGATGCCGGCGGTACCGTGGCCGATCCTGCAGCGGAGAAGATTTGATGAAGCTCAAGCATGTTGCAGGGCTGGCGCTGGTGGCGATGACGCTGACCGGCTGCTCCACGGTCAAGGGCTGGTTCGCAGGCAAGGACGCAGAGGCCAAGAAGGCGCTGGAACCGGCCGAGCTGGTCAAGTTTGAACCGACGATCAAGGTGGACAGGATCTGGTCGGCCAATGTCGGCAAGGGCGAGGGCCGGATCGGCCTGCGCCAGGCGCCGATGGTGGCTGATGGGCGTGTCTATGCGGCTGCGGTGACCGGCGGCGTGCACGCGCTGGACCTGCAGACCGGCAAGGAAGTGTGGGAATACAAGCCGGCCAAGGAAAAGAAAAAGCCCAAGCTGCGCCTTTCCGGTGGTCCGGGCGTGGGCGATGGCCTGGTGGTGATCGGTACGCTGGACGGCCAGGTGATTGCCCTGGATGCCAGCAACGGCACCGAGAAGTGGAAGGCCAAGGTGCCGGGTGAAGTGATTTCCGCCCCCGCCGTGGCCCAGGGCCTGGTGTTCGTGCGCAGCAATGACGGCCGTACCACGGCGCTGGATGCGGCTACGGGTGAACAGCGCTGGTTCAACAGCCAGGAGCTGCCGTCGCTGACCGTGCGTGGCAACGCGCCGGTAGTGGCTGGCCCGGGTGTACTGTTCATCGGCAACGATGATGGCACGCTGGCCGCGTTGGCCATGCAGGACGGCCGGCCGCTGTGGGAACAGTCGGTGGGTACGCCGGAAGGTCGCACCGAGCTGGAGCGCATGGCCGATATTGACGGCGCCCCGGTGCTGGAAGGCAATACGCTGTATGTGAGCAGCTTCAAGAACGAGACGATGGCCATTGAAGGGCCGACGGGTCGTCCGTTGTGGTCGCGTGATCACGGTGGTGGCGGTGGCGTTGCGGTTTCTTCCGGCAACGTGGTCGTGACCGACGGCAAGGGTACGGTTTACGGGCTGGACAAGACGTCCGGCTCGGCGATGTGGTCGCAGCAGGCGCTGGCCCGTCGTTCGGTTACAGGTGCCGCCATCCAGGGTGACTACGCCGTGGTGGGGGATTACAAGGGTTATCTGCATTGGCTGCGGTTGAGCGATGGTGAGCTGTCCGCACGGGCCAAGAGTGGCGGTGACGCGCTCCTGGCCGCGCCGGTGGTCGTCGACGGCATCGCGCTGGTGCAGAACGTAGATGGGAAACTGACCGCATTCCGGTTGGCCCAATAAGGAGTTCACGCGATGCTGCCTTTGGTCGCCCTGGTTGGACGGCCGAACGTCGGCAAGTCCACGATTTTCAATGCGCTGACCCGTACACGCGACGCGCTGGTCCATGACCAGCCCGGGGTTACCCGTGATCGCAATTACGGCGTCTGCCGCCTGAACGAGGACAATCCCTTCCTGCTCGTGGACACCGGCGGTATTGCCGGTGAAGAGGAAGGGCTGGCTGGCGCCACGGCGCGCCAGGCCCGAGCCGCCGCCGGTGAGGCGGATCTGATCGTATTTGTGGTCGACGCGCGAGATGGCACGTCGGCGCTGGATGACGAGATCCTGTCGTGGTTGCGCAAGCTTGCGCGGCCCACGCTGCTGTTGATCAACAAGATCGACGGCACGGACGAACATGCCGTTCGCGCCGAGTTCGCGCGCTATGGTTTCAATGAAATGTTGATGATTTCGGCCGCGCACCGTCAGGGCGTGGACGATCTGGTCGACGAGATCGTCGAGCGCCTGCCGGAAGAAGGCTCGGCCGAGATGCTCGACAACGACCCGAACCGCATCCGCATTGCCTTCTGCGGGCGCCCGAACGTGGGCAAGTCGACGCTGGTCAATCGCCTGCTGGGCGAGGAGCGCATGATTGCCTCCGAAGTGCCCGGCACCACCCGCGACTCGATCTCGGTGGACATGGAGCGCGATGGCCAGCTGTATCGCCTGATCGACACCGCCGGCCTGCGCCGCAAGGCACGGGTGGAGGAAGTGGTCGAGAAGTTCAGCGTGGTCAAGACGCTGCGCGCGATCGAACACGCCCAGGTGGCGGTGCTGATGCTGGACGCCAGCGAGGGCGTGACCGATCAGGACGCCAGCGTGCTGGGTGCGGTGCTGGATGCCGGTCGCGGGTTGGTGATTGCGATCAACAAGTGGGACGGTCTCACCGACTACCAGCGCGAGCAGGCCGAAACCCTGGTGTCGCTGAAGCTGGGCTTTGTGCCGTGGGCCGAGGTGGTCCGCATTTCGGCCAAGCATGGTTCGGGCCTGCGCGAGCTTTTCCGCGCGGTGCACCGTGCGCATGCCTCGGCCACGCATGAGTTCAGCACCAGTGAAGTGAACAAGGCATTGGAAGTGGCTTATGAAGCCAACCCGCCGCCGAGCATCCGTGGGCATGTTTCCAAGCTGCGCTATGTGCATCCGGGCGGTACCAATCCGCCGACGTTCATCGTCCATGGCACGCGCCTGAAGGAGCTGCCGGATTCGTACAAGCGGTACCTGGAAAATTTCTTCCGCAAGCGTTTCAAGCTGGTCGGTACGCCGGTGACTTTCCTGTTCCGCGAGGGTGCCAACCCGTACGAGGGCAAGAAGAACGTGCTGACTGAGCGTCAGGTCAAGGCCAAGCGGCGCCTGATGAAACATGTGAAGGGCAGGAAGTGATACAGCAGAAGGCGACCGCAAGGTCGCCTTCTGCGTTCCGGGCATTTGGGTATCGGGTCATCGGTAGGAGCGGCCTCGGCCGCGAAGCCGTTGAGCCGACCGCTGCGAGGGTGACGGCAGTCGGCTGCACCGTCAGCGGGTGAGGCACCTCCAGCTTCGCGGCCGGGGCCGCTCCTGCGGGGCGATGTTGGCCGATAATCGGCGCATGAGCATTCGTGAATTGACCCCGGAACAAGCCCGCGCCCTGCAACTGGATGGTGTGCTGTTGATCGACGTGCGCGAGGCGCATGAACGTGCCGGTGGAATGGCCGAAGGTGCGCTGGGGGTTGCCAAGGGCGATCTGCTGGCCGCGCCGGCGCAGCACCTGCCTTCGATGGAGCGTGAGGTCATGTTGATCTGCCAGAGCGGCAAACGCTCGGCGGATGCGGCGCAGGCATTGCAGGCGCTGGGCTATGCACGGCTGGCCTCGGTCAGTGGCGGCACGGTGGCCTGGCGGACTGCCGGCCTGCCGCTGGTGCAGCCGCGGATGGACGCGGCCGACCGCGACTTCTATGACCGCTATTCGCGCCACCTGCTGCTGCCGCAGGTGGGCGAGGCCGGTCAGCGCAGGTTGCAGCGCTCGCGGGTGCTGCTGCTGGGGGCGGGCGGTCTGGGCGCCCCTGCGGGTTTCTATCTTGCTGCAGCGGGCGTGGGGCACCTGCGCATCGTGGATCACGATGTGGTGGAGCGCAGCAACCTGCATCGGCAGATCGTCCACACCGAGGCAGGTGTTGGCATGGCCAAGGTGGATTCGGCGCGTGAGCGGCTGCGGGCGCTGAATCCACTGATCGAGGTGGAGGCCGTCTGTGAGCGGGTGACGTCGGACAACATCGACACATTGATGCAGGACGTTGACGTGGTGCTGGATGGCTCGGACAACTTCCCGCTGCGCTACCTGCTCAATGATGCCTGCATCAAGCACGCCAAGCCCCTGGTGTATGCGGCCATCGAACGCTTTGATGGCCAGGTGAGCGTGTTCGATGCCGGCCGCCATCGTGGCCAGGCGCCGTGCTACCGCTGCCTGTTCCCCGAGCCGCCGCCGCCGGAGTTTGCGCCCAACTGTTCGGAGGCTGGCGTGTTTGGCGTGCTGCCGGGGTTGGCCGGGGTGATGCAGGCCACCGAGGTGCTGAAGCTGCTGCTGGACATCGGCGAGCCGTTGACCGGGAGGCTGCTGCGCTTTGATGCCCTGCAGATGCGCTTCCGTGAAACCCGGGTCACGGCCGACCCGGCGTGCCCGGTGTGCGCACCCGGCGTAGCTTTCCCGGGGTACATCGACTACGCCGCGTTCTGTTCACAACAACCCTGAGCGGATCCATTTCGAGGCGGGTGCAAATACTTAATCCTGCTTGCACACGGTGTGCTTTATCGTGCATGGATTGAAACGGGCAGGGACTGGGCATGGCAGCGGAATCCTCGACGGAGCTGGTGAAGGTGGTGGCGCTGCTGGGCGCGGCCGTGGTGGCGGTGCCCTTGTTCCGGCGACTGGGCCTGGGCTCGGTGCTGGGGTATTTCGTCGCTGGCCTGGCCATCGGGCCGTTCGGGTTTGGCTGGTTTGCCGATCCGCAGGCGATCCTGCATGTGGCCGAACTGGGCGTGGTGATGTTCCTGTTCGTGATCGGCCTGGAGATGCGCCCCTCGCACCTGTGGAGCCTGCGTAACGAGATATTCGGCCTTGGCACTGCGCAGATAGGCACCTGTGCGGTGGTGTTGACCGGCATCGCGATGCTGTTCGGGTATCGCCCGCAGGTGGCGTTCATTGCCGCGGCGGGGTTTGTGCTGACCTCCACGGCGGTGGTGATGCAGTTGCTGGCCGAGCGCGGTGATGTCGCGTTGCCCTCCGGCCAGAAGATCGTCTCCATCCTGTTGTTCGAAGACCTGCTGATCGTGCCGCTGCTGGCGCTGGTTGCATGGATGGCGCCGGTGCATGCCGATGCCGACGCAGGGGCGCGCTGGGTGGGCATCGCCATCGGTGCCGGCGCGATTGTCGGCCTGGTGGTGGTCGGGCGTTATCTGCTCAACCCGCTGTTCCGCATCCTGGCCGAATCCAAGGCGCGCGAGGTGATGACCGCGGCCGCCTTGCTGGTGGTGCTGGGGGCGGCGCTGCTGATGCAACTGGGCGGGCTGTCGATGGCGATGGGTGCGTTCCTGGCGGGCGTGCTGTTGTCCGAATCCACCTTCCGTCACCAGATCGAAGCCGACATCGAGCCGTTCCGCGGCATCCTGCTGGGCCTGTTTTTCCTCAGCGTGGGCATGGCGTTGGACCTGTCCGTGGTCGCAGCCAACTGGAAGGTCATTGTGCTGCTGGTGCCGGCGATGATGCTGGCCAAGGCGCTGTGCATCTACGGTGTGGCGCGGGTGATGGGCAGCGATCACCGCCAGGCGCTGGACCGTGGCGTGTTGATGGCCCAGGGCGGCGAGTTTGCGTTTGTCCTGTTTGCGGCGGCGGCCACAGCCGGGGTGATCGATGCCAAGGTCAACGCCAACCTCACCGCCGTGGTCGTGTTGTCGATGGCGCTGACGCCGCTGTGCATGCTGGTCTACCGGCGCCTGGTCAAGGATGGGCGGGTTTCCACCGAGGGCGTGGAGACAGCCGATGGGCTGGCGGGCAGCGTGCTGGTGATCGGCTTTGGCCGCTTCGGGCAGGTGTCCAGCCAATCGCTGCTGGCGCGTGATGTGGATGTGACCATCATCGACAACGACATCGCGATGATCCGCAGTGCCGCCGATTTCGGCTTCAAGATCTATTACGGCGACGGCACCCGGTTGGATGTGCTGCGTGCATCCGGTGCCGAAACCGCGCGGGCCATTGCGGTATGCGTGAATGACCGTGCCGCTGCGGACCGGATCGTGGAGCTGGTCGCCCATGAATTCCCGCAGGCCAAGCTGCTGGTGCGTTCGTATGACCGCGAGCACTCGTTGGCGCTGATCCATGCCGGCGTGGATTTCCAGATCCGCGAGACCTTCGAGTCGGCGGTGGAGTTCGGGCGTGCCGCGCTGATGCAGCTGGGGGTCGAGGAGGACGAAGCGGACCTGGTGGCACGCGAAATCCGGCGTCGCGATGGCGAGCGGTTCGAGCTGGAAATTGCCGGCGGTGGGCTCGGGGCAGGGGTTGGCATGCTGTATGGCAATACGCCGCCGGCGCCCAAGCCCACGCCGACACCCTTCACGCCGCCGCGCCGCGAATCGCGCACTTTGAACCCCGATGCGGTCGCCGGCACGGGTCCGCAGGCGGGGCCGCAATGAGCGCAGAGGGCCGGGCCATTGCTTGCAGGATGTGGCAACGGGCGTAATCAGGGACAATAGCCGCCCCCGCATTCGCCTCACGCCCAATGACTGTCCCAGCCGACACCGCCGCACCGACCTCCCGCATCCTTGATGGGCGCCGTATCGCTGAAGAACTCCTCGACGACCTGAAGGTGCGCGTGGATGCCCGGCTGGCGGCCGGCCGCTCGCGTCCGGGCCTGGCGGTGGTGCTGGTGGGGGGTGATCCGGCGTCGGCGGTGTATGTGCGCAACAAGCGCCGTGCGGCCGAAAAGGTGGGCATCGAGGCATTCGATTACGACCTGCCGGCCGGCACCAGCGAGGCACAGTTGCTGGAGCTGATCGACGAACTCAATGCCGACCCGAAAATCCACGGCATCCTGATCCAGCTGCCGCTGCCGGGCATTCCCGATGCCAACCGGCTGATCCAGCGCATCGACCCGCGCAAGGATGTCGATGGCTTCCATCCGCAGAATGTCGGCCACCTGGTGCTGCGTGAATTCGGCCTGCGCCCGTGCACCCCGCGTGGCATCACCACCTTGCTCGGCCACACCGACCAGCCGGTGCGCGGCCGCAACGCCACCATCGTCGGTGTCAGCAATCACGTCGGCCGGCCGATGGGGCTGGAGCTGCTGATTGCCGGCTGCACGGTGACCAGCTGCCACAAGTTCACCCCGAAGGAAATGCTGGAACAGGCGGTGCGCAATGCCGACATCCTGGTGGTGGCGGTGGGCATCCCGCAGTTGATTCCGGGCGAGTGGGTGAAGCCGGGCGCAGTGGTGATCGATGTCGGCATCAACCGCCTGGATGACGGCCGACTGGTTGGCGACGTGGGCTTTGACGCAGCCGCGCAGCGCGCAAGCTGGATCACCCCGGTGCCCGGTGGCGTGGGCCCGATGACGGTGGCGACCTTGATGCAGAACACGATCGAGGCGGCTGAGGCGGCCTGGGAGGGCTAAGTTTCTGCCTCCGCGGTTCACCATTCCCGGTCTTTGATGAATACCCCCTCGGCCAAGCGCCACCAGCGCCGCACGGGCCACAACCCCAGGGAGAGCAGAAAGTGGAAAAATTTAGCGGGCGCCCACAAGCCGGCAAAGCCCAAAAGCCCCAGCCAGGGCAGGCCCC
>NZ_JBRRDL010000006.1:0-172292 GCF_056759635.1 Stenotrophomonas sp. STEN056 | reverse complement strand
CGCTCTCGCTCTCGCTCTGGCTCTGGCTCTGGCTCCTGCTCCAAAATCAAATGCAAAAGCCAGAGCGATTCCCGCCGTCGCGGGTATGACGGCATTAAAAACGAACGCCAAAAGCCAAAAGCCAAAAGCAAAAAGCAAAAACCACGCCAAAACCACCGCTCTCGCCTGTCATTCAAGCCATTTTCTGTCCGTATTCCGCACCCCGGAATCTCCCGTAGCATCGCCCTTTCAAAACCGGGGATGCCGATGATCCGTACCGCGTTCACTGCCGTATTGCTGGCCACCTCGCTTGCATGCTTCCCAACGTTGGCAGCCAGCAATCAAGCGCCCATCCATCCTGTGCGGGACAGCACGCCGCTGCACGATGACTTTGCCGATCTGGCGCCATTGGGCGAGGCCATCGGCGACAAACGCATCGTGATGCTCGATGAACTCACCCACGGCGAAGGCAATGTGTACGCCTACAAAGCTCGCGTGGTGCGCTACCTGCATGCGCGCAAGGGCTTTGACGTGCTGGTGCTGGAAAGCGGCCTGTTCGACGTGGCGCGCCTGTGGCAGCTGCGCCAGCCGGTGCGCAGCCTGGCGCCCGGCAACATCTTCTACATGTATGCCAACAGTGCCGAAGTGTGGCCGCTGTTCGATTACCTGGATGCGCAGCGCGACAGTGCGCGGCCGCTGCAGCTGGCCGGCCTGGATGGACGGCTGAGTGGCAGCCTGTCGCGCAGGGAACTGGTGCCGCAGCTGCGTGCGCATCTGTCGCAGCACGCGCACGGTGCCACGCAAACCGCCCGGCAGGAACGTTATCTGGGCCAGGTGCAGCGGTTGCTGGACGGGCAATTGGCCCAGGCCGATACGGCCGAGCAACAGCAGTTTCTGCAGGATGGAAACTGGCTGGATACGCGCCTGCCCGCCGCGGACGGCGAGCATGGCAGCGACGTATTCAACAGCGATGGTTTCTGGCGGCGGGTCAACGCCAGCGTGCAGCGCATGGCCGAAGTGGCCTGGCAGCGGCGCCTGTTCGATGAACACGATCCGGTGATGGCTGACAACCTGCAGTGGTTGATGGAACAGGCCTATCCCGGGCGCAAGGTGGTGGTGTGGGGCCACTTCGCCCACGTCAACCGGCTGGGCGGCTATCGCGATGGCCATGCCGGTGGCCTGCCGCCGGTGGACAACATCACCCGCGCGCTGCCGGCGGCGCTGCAGGCGCAAACCTATGTGCTGCATTTCGCCGGCGCGCAGGGGCGCTATCTCGACTATGTGGACCAGCGCGTGGTGGATGTTCAGGCCCGGCCGGGTTTGCTGGAAACCACGCTGACCGCTGCCCCGGCAAACGGCGCGGTGTTTGTCGACCTGCACGCTGGCACCTTGCCCGGCGAGCGTGATGCGGCGACGCGCCTATGGGGCATGGATTACCTGGACACCCTGTCAGTGCCCGAAGCACGGCAGCGCTTCGATGGACTGTTGCTGCTGGAGCGGATTACCCCGGCCACCTATCAGCCGCAGTAGCCCAACGGCTTCACTGGCCGGACGCTGCCGTGGTGAGCGCTTTCGGCGGCACCGTCTGAACATCGTGAGAACACCCGTGCGCTAAACTGCGCGCCTGTTTTCCGCGAGGTCACCATGCGCACGCTCTATCCTGAAATCACCCCTTACGACACCGGCACGCTGAAGGTCGACGATCGTCACACGCTGTATTTCGAGCAGTGCGGCAACCCGGACGGCAAGCCGGTGGTGATGCTGCACGGTGGCCCGGGCGGTGGTTGCTCGGACAACATGCGTCGTTTCCACGACCCGGCCAAGTACCGCATCATCCTGTTCGACCAGCGCGGTGCCGGCCGCTCCACGCCGCACGCCGATCTGGTGGACAACACCACCTGGGATCTGGTCGCCGACATCGAGAAGCTGCGCGAGAAGCTGGGCATTGCGCAGTGGCAGGTGTTCGGTGGCAGCTGGGGTTCGACCCTGGCGCTGGCCTATGCCGAAACCCATCCGCAGCGCGTTACCGAACTGGTACTGCGTGGCATCTTCATGCTGCGTCGCTGGGAGCTGGAGTGGTTCTACCAGGAAGGTGCCAGCCGCCTGTTCCCGGATGCGTGGGACCACTACATCGCAGCGATTCCGCAGGTGGAGCGCCACGACCTGATCTCGGCCTTCCACCGCCGCCTGACCAGCGACGACGAAGCCACGCGTCTGGCCGCGGCCAAGGCGTGGAGCGTGTGGGAAGGCGCCACCAGCTTCCTGCATGTGGATGACGACTTCATCAACAGTCACGAAGACCCGCAGTTTGCGTTGGCGTTTGCCCGCATCGAGAACCACTACTTCGTCAACGGCGGCTTCTTTGACGTGGAAGACCAGTTGCTGCGCGACGCGCACAAGATCGCGCATATCCCCGGCGTGATCGTGCACGGCCGCTACGACGTGGTGTGCCCGCTGGCCAATGCCTGGGAACTGCACAAGGCCTGGCCGAAGGCGCAGCTGACGATTTCGCCGGCCTCGGGTCACTCGGCGTTTGAAGCCGAAAACGTGGATGCGCTGGTACGCGCCACCGATTCGTTCGCGGGCTGAGCGACGCCTTGGCGATGCAGAAGGGCGGCCACGGCCGCCCTTTTTTTGGTCGAGCAGCCTGCCTCACCACTCACCGGCCAACAGCGCGTCGGCCAGCACCTGCAGTTTGGGTGAACACTGCCGCGATGGTGGATAGATCAACGACAGTTCGCGGTTGCGGCCTTCGGCGGACTGCAGCACGCGTTGCAGGCGGCCATCAGCCAACGCATCGGCCACCGCGAAATCCATCACCTGCACGATACCGATGCCGGCCAGTGCGCCTTCCACCAGCGGATCGCCGCTGTCGAACACCATCCGTGCCGGTGGCGTGAATTCATGCATGCCGCCGTCGCCATCGCGGAACTGCCAATCCACCAGACGTCCGCTGCGCAGGTTGCGTACTGCAAGGCACGAGTGGTCATGCAGCGCCTGTACCGTTTCCGGTTCGCCATGCCGTGCCAGATACGCCGGGCTGGCTACGGTGACCCAGCGCAGTGGCCGCAGCCGGCGCGCGATCATGCGCATGTCGGCAATCGGGCCAGTACGCAGCGCCGCGTCGAAGCCATCCTCGACCAGATCCACCAGCCGGTCGGACAACACTGCTTCAATCTGCAGTTGCGGGTAACGCGCCATCAGTTGCCCGGCAAGGGGCACCAGCACCTTGCGGCCGAACATCGACGGTGCGGTGATCTTGAGGGTTCCTGACGGCGTGCAGGGGCGGTCGCCCAGCTGTCGGCGGGCATCCTCCAGCCCACTGAGCAGTGGCGCCACCTGGTCAATGAACTGGCGCCCGTCCGGAGTCAGCCCCACGTTGCGGGTGTTCCGCTGCAGCAGTTTCACGCCCAGGTTGGCTTCCAGCCGACTGATGGCGCGCGACAGGCCGGATTGGCTCAGCCCCAGTTGGCCAGCGGCAAGGGTGAAGCTGCGTGCTTCGGCCACCTGCACCAGCATGCGCACGGCATTGAGATCCAAGCTGGAATCATTCATGCGGAAAATCATGACAGATATCGACATTGCGCGGTTTATGTCTGGCCGCGCATCAATGAAACTGCCGCTCCCCTTCCACGAACACCGCCCATGCCGTCTCTTCGATTCCCCCGCCTGGCGCTTGCGCTACTGGCAACTGCGCAGCTGATCATTGCCCTGGACGCCACCATCATCTTCGTCGCCCTGCATGACATGGGCCGCGCGCTGCAGATCAACGCGCAACAGCTGCAGTGGGTGGTCAGTGCCTACACCGTGGCCTTTGGTGGCTGCCTGCTGCTGGGCGGGCGGGCTGCCGATCTGCTGGGCAAGCGGCGGTTCTATCGATTGGGCATGGCTTTGTTCGCACTGGCATCGCTGGTGGGTGGTTTCAGTGACAGCGCATGGTTGCTGGTGGCCGCGCGGGCGGTGCAGGGCATTGGCGCAGCCTTGTTGTTCCCGGCCACGTTGTCGTTGATCAACACGTTGTATGCCGAAGGCGCCGCGCGCAACCGAGCGCTGGCAATCTGGAGCATGGCCAGTGCCGGCGGGCTGGCGTTGGGCACCCTGCTGGGCGGCGTGTTGACCCAGCACTTTGGCTGGGCGTCGGTGTTGTTGGTGATCGTGCCCATTGCTGTGGCGTGCGCGGTACTCGGTGGCCATTGGTTGCCGCCGGACGGCCCGCGTGCGCGCGGCCGTTCCTTTGACCTTGCCGGCTGCTTCACGGTCACCTTCGGCGGCAGCCTGCTGGTCACCACGCTGGTGCAGGGGCCGGAATGGGGCTGGTTGGCGCCCATCACGCTGGGATGCCTGGTGGTGTCGCTGCTGTTGCTGGGCATGTTCGTCGTGATCGAGCGGCGCAGCACGGATCCGCTGATGCATTTCGCGCTGCTGCGTGTGCCCGGGTTGCGCGCGGCGATGTGGCTGACGATGTTGTTCATGAGCAGCTTCGGTGTGCAGTACTACTTCCTGGCGCTGTACTACCAGGATGGTTATGGCTGGAGCCCGCTGCAGGCGGGGCTGGCGTTCCTGCCGCCGACGCTGGTGTGTACCTTCGGCATCACCATCGCCGAGCGCATGCTGGCCACGCGCTCGCCACGACAGGTGCTGGCCTGGGGCCTGGCCGGCGGCGCGGTGGGCATCGCTGCCGTGGCGGTCGCCTTGCCGCATGGCGCAAGTTATTGGCCGCTGTTGCCGGGCATCGTGCTGCTCAGTCTGGGGCAGGGCATGACCTGGACGGCCATGTGGATCGTCGCCGGGCAGGGCGTGCCTGCCGTGCAGCAGGGCGTGGCGTCCGGCATGGCGGCCACCGCGCAGCAGATCGGCGGTGCATTGGGCCTGGCGGTCCTGGTGATGCTGGCCAATGCCACACGCGCAAACGCGGCAGCCGACAGTGCACAGGCGCTGCAGGGGTTGGTCAACGCGCAATACGGAGCGGCCGCATTCGCGTTGCTGGGAATGGGGATTGCATTGGGCCTGCGTCGGGCGCGGGTAGACTGCGCTTCACCGCACTGCCTGCCCAACGACGCATGATCGAGCTGCTGGACCTCCGCCAGACCCTGGACACCTTTGCCGCCTGCAACGACGACGATGAAGTCTGGGAGCGCTTCGGCTGGGTGCACGCGAGCGGCGATGGCGCGCTGCTTGCACGTTTCTGGTTGCCGGGCAGCGAAGACGAGGCCTTCGACGATGCCGGCGAACTGCCCACGGCGGCGCGCGCATGCGGGCTTGCGGCCTTTCTGGAACCGGCCACGTTTGCCGATGTGCTGGACGTGCAGAAGCGTCAGCGGTCGCTGTCCACCCTGGCGGACTATGCCGCAGCGCTGGACTACTACGTCGAATACGACGCGTTCCTGCAGGTTCCCGGTATCGACGAAGCGCTGGGTGAGGCGCCGGCAACCGAGCAGCAAGCCGCACAGGCAATGGGCGTGGGCCCGGGCATCTTCGCTTCGTTCGACCTTGTGCTGGCCGAATGCCCGGCCGAACGCCTGAAGGAAGCGGCCAGCCGGGTGGCCGCGTTGATGTCGATACCCGTCGGTGAGGCGCTGGCGCAGTGCCGTGCATTGCCCTTGCGCTTGGCAGAACAGGTGGGCCGCAGCCGTTGCCGTGAACTGCTGGCCGCGTTTGATTCGATCAGCGTGCCGCTGCAGGTGGCTGCGTACCGGCCGTTCCCGTGGTCTGTCGTGCCGGCGCCGCACTGAGGCAGCGCCAGGAGCGGCGAGGGACGTTGTCGCGTTTCGGCGGTATTACCCGGACAGCAGTTCCGGCTGCAGGGCGCGGAAGATGCGTTCCAGCCGTTCCGCCCAAGCTTGCTGCCCGGCGGCATCGGCGATGAGGTCCTGGCGGATTTCCAGTTCCACATGCACCAGCCCGCGCGCTTCGCCGTGCATCGGCACCGCGTAGTCGCTGGTACTGCTGACCGAATACGGCTCGTTGTCGCCAACCACCAGGTCGCCCTCTTCGCGCAGTGCCTTCAACAACGCATGCGCAAAGCGTGTGTCCTGGTGGTACAGCACGCCGGCATGCCACGGGCGCTGGAAGCCGTTCATCGCCGGAGTGAAGCTGTGCATCATCACCAGCAGCGTGGGGATGCTCGCATCGCGGCGGCGATCCAGCTCGTTGTTGATATGCGCGTGGTAGGGCGCGTGGATTGCGGCGATACGTTGCTCGCGCTGCGCCTCGCTCAGGCCGAGATTGCCGGGAATGGCGGTGCCATCGCTGGTTTCAGGGATCAAGGTAGGCGAGGCAAGCGGGCGGTTGCAGTCGATCAGCAGGCGTGAATAGGTCTGCTCGATCGCCCAGGCATCCAGGCGCCCGGCCAGCGCGCGGGTGGTGCCGGCAATGCCGATGTCCCAGCCGATATGGCGGTCCAGTTCGTGCTGCGGCAGGCCAAGTGCCTGCAGGGCAGCCTGTACGCACTGGCCGGCATGGTCGGCCAACAGCACGAACGGCGACGGCCCGTGCGGATTGTGGACGGTGAACACCGCCGGGTCGTCGGCGCCGAGCAGGGCCGGCAACGATTGCAGGCCTGAATCAGCCACGCGGCCTCCCATCCAGGTGATGTTCGATCATCCACAAACCGGCCCAGAGCTTGGCGTCCAGTTCATAGCCTTCGCCCATTTTTTCCACCAGCCAGGCAGCAGCGCGGTTGCGCGGAATGCTGTGCACGGTGATGTCCTCGCTGGCATCGCCACCGCCGTTGCCGACCTTGCGCAGGCCGGTGGCACGGACGAAGGCAATCTTCTCGCTGCTGGCGCCGGAAGAGGTGGGCCCGATCATCAGCACTTCGGCGTGGTCGGCGGTCCAGCCGGTTTCTTCTTCCAGCTCGCGCACGGCCGAGTCCTCGATGGACTCACCGGCAGTGACGTCGCCCACCAGCCCGGCCGGCATTTCGATGGTGCGCGCCTGCAGTGGTACGCGGAACTGTTCGACGAACAGCACGTCATCGTCCGGGGTGACGGCAATGATGATCGCGGCCAGGCCGCCGGCGTGGGTGCGCTCGCTGTATTCCCAGGTGCCGCGCACGACCATGCGCTGGTACTTGCCTTCGTAGACGACGCGGGGTTCTGCGGTGTTCTGGCTCATGCGAACTCGTTGGCAGGGGAAGAGGGGGATTCCAGCCCGGCCGCAGCGTGCAGCCTGCGCCGGGTCAGCGGGCCAAAGCGCAGTGCTTCGCACAGGCCGCCGAGCATGTCGGCATCGGCCTGGCCGCGCACGAAAGCGGGCTGGGCATTGGCCAGCGGTGCATCCAGGGCGATGGTGGTGAGTTGCCGGAACAGCAGGGCCTGTTCGCGCTGCTCACGCAGGCGCACGGCCATGGTGGCGGCACCGCGCAGGCGCAGGAATGGCACTTCGTCGATGCGTTCGAGCAGCGTGTCCAGGCTGCCGAAATGGGCCAGCAGCACCGCCGCCGACTTGGTGCCGATGCCGGAGACGCCGGGGATGTTGTCCACCGCGTCGCCGCACAGGGCCAGGTAGTCGGCGATCTGGTGCGCGTGCACGCCGTGGCGTGCCTTCACCCCGGCCGCGCCCCAGCGTTGGTTGCGGGCGTAGTCCCACTGCTCATCGTGTTCAAGCAGCAGCTGCGACAGATCCTTGTCGGCCGAGACAATCACCCCGCGCAGGGCGTGTGGCCGGCCGGCCTGCAGCGCGCTGCCAATCAGGTCATCGGCCTCGTATTCGCGGTCGGCCAGCACGTCCAGCCCCAACGCGGCGCACAGCGCCTTGCAATGGGCGAACTGGCGGCGCAGTTCGTCCGGTGCCGGGTCGCGGTTGGCCTTGTAGGCCGGGTACAGCGCATGCCGGAAGCAGCTGTCCAGCGCCTCATCGAAAGCCACGGCGATGTGCCGGGGGCGCTCGCGTTCCAGCAGGTCCAGCAGGAAGCGGGCAAAGCCGTGCACGGCGTTGACCGGCCAGCCCTGGTTGTCCTGGAACTCGTTGGGCATCGAATGCCAGGCGCGGAACACATACAGGCTGGCGTCAATCAGATAGAGCGGTTGCTGGACGGGCGCCGTGCTCACGGCTGCCAGTCCTGCAGCAGCGCGGCCGGGTCCGGGCGCTCGCGGTCGGGCACCTGCAGCCGGGGGGTGCCGATATGAATGAAGCCGACGATGTGCTCGTTCTCGACCAGGCCCAGGTGGCGAGCGACCTCGGCGTCATAGGCCATCCATGCGGTCAGCCACTGCGCGCCGAAACCGAAGCCCTGCGCGGCCTGCAGCAGGGCAAAGCACACGCTGCCGGCGGTCAGCAGCTGTTCCTGCACCGGCACCTTGTGCTCCGGCTGCAGGCGGGCAATGACGGTGACGATCAATGGCGCATGGGAGAACCGTTGGCGGTCCTTTTCGACCACGGCGTCGGCGGCCTGCGGATCGCGTTGGCGGCTGCGCAGGGCCAGGAATTCACCCAATGCGTGGCGTGCGTCGCCGCGCAGCTGCAGGAAGCGGAACGGCACCAGCTTGCCGTGGTCGGGGACACGCACGGCGGACTGCAGCATGCGCAGCAGCGTGTCGGCGTCCGGGGCGGGCTCGCCCAGTTGTTTGGACGGAACCGAAAGGCGCTGGTCCAGCGCCTGCAGGAAGCAGTTGTCGGGCATGACTCACCGGGGGCAGAACACGGCCATGGATTATAGACGTCGGCGCCGTGACAGCCCGGGAGGGCAAAAAGCGCAAAATTCTGTGCACTCCGTCAGCACGACCTGGCGCCAGGAAATTCGCCAATAATCCCCAGCACGCTTAGCATGTGGGCTTATGCCGGGTAGCCGGCCATGAGGTACGAAGTGCGCACTGCATCACTGACCCTGTTCAGCTTCTCCGCCTACCATGCGCACGCGGGTTCAGGGGCCGCGTCTGCAATCAACCATCCGTTTTCCAGTAGTCCAGCGCCTCACAGGGTGCGGAGCCTTTGCGCATGATGTCCAATCCGCAACCAGCCGGTCAGCCCGGCCGTAACCAGAACCTGCTGGCCACGGCGCGTGAGGCGGCATTGCCACTGCTTTCGCAGGCGTTCGGCAAGGTGCTGGCGGGCTTTGACGATGTGTTGTTTGACCGCGCCGAAACCGCCGGGCCTTCGCAACTGGTCTTTCTTGACGGCATGCGTGAGCTGCGCCGGCGTCGCGATGAGATTGCCCAACGCTTCGGCAGCCACCTGCAGCAGGCCTGGTCGGCGCTGGAAGCGGGTACTCCGCTGTCGGCCGATGGCGTATTGGCCGGGCAGAGTGACGGTGGCCTGAGCCTGGTACCCGAACACATTCTTGAATCGCGCCTGGCGGTGCGGAATTTTGCCACCGTCCTGCTGCGCGACTGGAAACAGGTGCTGGCGCGGCTGGATCACCGCCTGGCCTGGATCAGCGGTGTGCCTGCGCTGGACGCGGACACCAACCCCATCGGCCCCGAGCACATTGGCGTGGCTGTGCACGAAGCGTTCTACACCTGCGAACTGGCCCCGGAAGTACGGCTGGTGTTGTTCAAGCTGTGCGAGCGCGAGTTTGCCGCCGGCATCGGCAAGTTGTACGAGTCGGTGGACGAACGCCTGGCACAGGCCGGCGCTGCACCGGAAGTGGCGGCCCCGCGCCGCGCCGGGGCGGCCCGCCCGGCGGCGGCCGAGCAGCAGGACGAGGATGACAGCCCGGATGCCGGTCACGCACCGATGTGGGCGCAGCGGTTTTCCGAGCGCTGGAGCCAGCGCCGCAGCAGCATGGCCGGCACGGGCGGGCATGAGTCCGCAGTCGCGGGTGGCGGGTTTGACGAAGACGGCGGCTATGGCAACCACCAGAGCGTGGTGCTGGAAGCGCTGCATGAACTGCTGGCGCAGACCCGCCAGACCCGCGAAGGCATGAACGCGGCCGGTGCGGCACTGAACACTGCCGCTGGCCAGCAACGCTCGCTCAATCAGCGCGAGATGATGTCGGTGCTGTCGCTGTTGCAGGCCACGCCCAGCGCCACGCTGCGGGCGGCCGTTGGCGAAGATGGCGAGTCGCTGGCACAGCGGTTGAAGAGCGAAGTGCTGTCCGGTGCCACCCGCCTGGGTGTGGACCCGGCGCAGGCGCACCTGGACCCGCAGGATGAAGACGCCATTGACCTGGTGGGCATGCTGTTTGACGTGATGCTGGATGAGCGTGACCTGGAGGGCCGCTCGCGTGAGTTGATCGGCCGGCTGGTGGTGCCGTTCGTCAAGGTCGCCATGCTCGACCGGCGCATGTTCGTGCAGAAGACCCACCCCGCGCGCAAGCTGCTCAACTCGCTGGCCGAGGCCTGCGAAGGCAATGCCGGCGAAAGCCAGGCCGAACGCGCGCTGATGGGCAAGGTGGAAGAAATCATTGAACGGCTGACCGCCGAGTTCAACGAGAACCTGGCGATCTTCCTGACCCTGGAAGAAGAATTCCGCGAGTTTCTCGCCCAGCACCGGCGTCGCATCGAGATTGCCGAACGCCGTGCCGCCGAAACCCAGCGCGGCCAGGAAAAGCTGGAGATGGCACGCAGCCGTGCCATCGCCGAACTGGACAAGCGCGTGGAAGGCGTGCAGTTGCCCAAGGCAATCGACGATTTCCTGCGCCAGCCGTGGAGCCATCACCTGACGATGACCCTGCTGCGCGAAGGCGACGAAGGCGAGGGCGTGGGCGAGGCCCTGAAGCTGGCCGACGACATGCTGGAGGAAGTGGCCCAGGCGCGCCGGCACATTGTCGGCAAGCCCTGGTTGCAGGCCAGCCAGCCGGCACTGCGCAAGGTGTTTTCCAGCGTGGGCCTGCACGGCGATGGTGGCGGCAGCGCCATCGACGCGCTGCACGACACGCTGCAGGCCATTGCCGAAGCCCGCCCCGAACTGGAGCGCGCGCTGCCGGAACTGCCGCAGGTGGTTTTGCCTGCCCCGCCGGTGCAGGAAGCGCCAGCCATCGAATTCGGCAACAACGCCAAGGCCGAGGATTTCGACGATGCCGACGCCGAGCGTTTCCGTCGCATGGAGATCGGCACCTGGCTGGACTTCATCGACAAGGACGGCAAGATGCAGGCCGGCAAGCTCTCCTGGGTGAGCCCGATCTCGTCGCGCTTGCTGTTCGTGAGCCGCCGCGGCATCCGTTTCTGCGTGGCCTCGCCGGAAGAACTGGCGGTCATGGTGCGGCTGGGCCGCCTGCGCCCGCACGTGGACGATGGCGCCTTCGACAGCGCCATGCAGGGTGTGATCGACCGCCTGGAGCCGCAGGCCGCACAGGCTCATTGATCTTCCTGCGGCGGGCAGCCTGCCGCAGGGCGTCGGCTTTGCTACGATCCGGCCGTTGATCACTGCGCATCGGGTACCGGAATGGCCGTTGATGTACGGGTGTTGAAAGAAGCCGCAAGCGGCGAGCGGCGGGTTGCCGCCACGCCGGAAACAGTGAAGAAGTTGCTGGCCGCAGGTGCCCGGGTGCATGTGCAGCCCGGCGCGGGCCAGTCAGCCGGTTTCACCGACCAGGCCTACCGGGATGCCGGCGCGCAGCTTGACGACGCGCTGGAGCAGGATGACCTGGTGCTGTGTGTGCAGTCGCCGCCGTCGGCGGTGGTCGCACGTCTCAAGCCGGGTGCAACGCTGGTCGGCATGCTGCATCCACAGGCCGACACCGAGCGCAGCAGCGCGCTGCAAGCGCGGCAGCTGCAGAACTTCCCGCTGGAACGCCTGCCGCGCACCACCCGCGCGCAGGCGATGGACGTGCTCAGCTCGCAGGCCGGCATGGCCGGTTACAAGGCGACCCTGATCGCCGCCCAGCTCGCACCGCGTTTCTTCCCGATGCTGACCACTGCGGCCGGCACCATTCGCCCGTCCAAGGTGTTGATTGTCGGTGCCGGTGTGGCGGGCCTGCAGGCGGTGGCGACGGCCAAGCGGCTCGGCGCGCAGGTGGAAGGTTTCGACGTGCGCCCGGAAACCCGTGAGCAGATCGAATCGCTGGGCGGCAAGTTCCTTGACCTGGGCGTCAGCGCCGCCGGTGAAGGCGGCTACGCGCGGCAACTGACCGACGAAGAGCGCGCCGAACAGCAGCGCCGTCTGGCGGAGCATCTGAAAGGCGTGGACGTGGTGGTCTGCACCGCCGCCGTGCCGGGCAGGCCCGCGCCGAAGATCATCAGCGCCGCGATGGTGGAGGGCATGCGCCCGGGCAGCGTGATCGTGGACCTGGCGGCGGAGACCGGCGGCAACTGCGAAGCCACGCGTCCGGGCGAAACCGTGGATGTCGGCGGCGTCACCGTGGCCGGCCCGCTGGACCTGGCCAGCATGGGCGCGGTGCATGCCAGCGAGATGTACGCACGCAACGTCTACAACTTCGTCGCACTGTTCCTGAAGGATGGCGCGCTGTCATTCGACTGGAACGACGAACTGCTGGCGAAGACGGTGTGGCCCGCGAGGCCGGTCGGCGGTGAAATTCCGCCGGTTTGAGGGGTGAGGCAAAGGCGGAGAGCCAAAAGCCAAAAGCCAAAAGCGCCCTCATCCGGTGCTTCGCACCACCTTCTCCCGTAAACGGGAGAAGGGATGGGGGTTCTGCTTGTGCTGAAGCGCTCGCGGTCCAAAGCAATCCTGCAGCACTGAGCGACATTGCATTCCCTTCTCCCGCCTGCGGGAGAAGGTGGTGCGCAGCACCGGATGAGGGGGAGCGTTTGACGTTCCGCTTCAACGCAAAAACCCACAAGCCTGCCGGGAACACATCCAGGCTTGGGCATCACGACGCTGCCAACCCTCAACGCTGCGAACGCGCCGGCGGTGGATTGGCTTCCACCCATTGCTGGCGCTGTTCCGGGGTCATCTTCTGCCACTGGTCATGCAGTTGCTGGCGCTGCGCCTTGTCCATGCCGCGCATCTTGGCGAACAGTGCCTGCGCCTCGCGGCGCTGCTGCGGTGCCATGTGTTCAAAACGGTGCATGCCAAGGCGGGCCTGCTCGCGCTGTTCGGGCGTCATCTGCTGCCAGCGACGGGCGTGGTCGTAGGTGCGCTGGCGGCGCTCGGGAGAGGCGTTCCAGCGGTCGCGCATGGGGGCGATCAGGGTTTCGCGCTGGGCCGGGCTCAACTGCTCCCATTCCGGCAGCGGCTGCTGCGCAAACGCGGGGCTGCCGGCACCAACCAGCAGCAGGGGCAGGAGCAGGCGGGTGGTCAGGGTTTTCATGGTCTTCATTCCATCGCCAGGGCGCCGTCCGAACCCAGCCAGAGGTACAGCTCCGGGCTTTCGTCGAACAGCAGGGTGTCATCGGAGGCATCGTCGTCGGCGATTGCCGCGGTGGTGGCAGGCAGGACCGGGGGCGCGGCGCTGTTGAAGCGCACCGCCACCGTCACCACCAGCACGGCCGAGCAGGCGGTGGCCAGCCACCAGCCACGACGACGCCAGGGGGAACTGGCCAGCTGGGCCGAGCTGGCCTGCTGACGCGCCTGCCGCAGCCGCGACAACGTGGCAGGCGAGAGTGCGCCTTCGGCCCGTTGCTGCAGCTGTCGCAGCGACTGGTCGAAGTCTTCGTGCGGGGATGTGGGCATGCGGTTCACCGCGTGGCCTCCAGTTGTTTCTGCAAAGCGTCGCGTGCACGCGACAGGTGGGTTTTGACCGAGCCTTCCGAACAGCCCATGGCCTTGGCCGTGGTCGCGACGTCCAGCTCCTGCAGCACACGCAGGCCGAAGGCTTCGCGTTGGCGGGCGGGCAACTGCCGCAGCGCCTGCACCAGCCGCGCATAGTCCTGCTGCTGCTCGTGCTGCTGGGCCGGGCCGGCGGTTTCATCGGCCCAGTCGATGGCGCTGTCCTGGTCGTGGTCTTCCTGCGGTGCCCAGAACTTCAAACGGAAACCCCGCCGGCGCTGCAGGTCGATGATGCGCCGGCGCAGGATGCTCCAGAACAGCGGCGTCCATTCCTCGGCCGGTCGCTCACGGTAGCCGAGCATGCGCTCCATCGCGTCCTGAACGGCGTCCAATGCATCCTCACGCTGGCGCAGGCCGGCCTCGGCGAAGCGGAAGGCACGCGGCCCGATGCCCGCCAGGAAGGCATCCAGCGAGGCGGGCGGGGCGGTGGACGTCAGGGGAGGGCTGGTCACCAGCACAGGGTAGCGTTCCGGTCGGTACTGGGGGTGTTAACGCGCGCGGGCCGGATTGGTTGACACCGCAACGGTCGCATCGCTTTGACCGGCATGGTTATGATGCCGGGCAGGCCGTTCCAGCCTTGGAGAAAGCAGCAATGAGCGATGGGTTCGTGGCGTTGTATATCTTCATGCTGGCAGCCATTGCCGGCCATGTGATCATCTCGCGGGTGCCGGTGATCCTGCATACCCCGTTGATGTCCGGTTCCAACTTCATCCACGGCATCGTGCTGATCGGTGCGATGGTGGTGCTGGGGCATGCCGACACCACGCTGGAGAAGGCCATCGGCTTCATCGCCGTGGCGCTGGGTGCAGGCAATGCTGCCGGTGGTTATGTGGTCACCGAGCGCATGCTGGAAATGTTCAAGAGCTCAAAAAAGCCGGACGGGAAGGGGCAATGACGGCGACGACGTCCGCAGCTTCCGCGCATCGGCTGGAGGCGCGGCAGATCTTCCAGTGGCTCAGCTACCTGCAGTATCCGGCGCAGTTGGCCGCACTGGGCTATGCCGCGCTGCCATTCTTCACGGGCCCGGAGAGCATGCTCGCTGCCTTCAATAGCGCCCTGCTGTATGCCGGTGTAGGCGTTGGCCTGTCCTCGCTGCAGGATCCGACCAAAACCCAGAACACGCTGTCTCGCAAAGTGTGGGAGCACCCGCGCAAGGGGCGTTTCATGCTGGGCGTGCTCGCGCTGCAGGCCTTGCTGCCGATCGTACTGGGATTGCTGGGTGCAGCGTTGGCCGATTCCACCGCGCTGAACCAGCTTTCGCTGGGAATGGTCGCGTTCGGCCTGGGCATGATTGGCATGCTGAAAACGGCCATCGAGATGCGTGAGCACCATCGCCTGGACAAGCAGGTTGGCAAACAAGAACACGGTGTTTCGGAGGCGGGTGCATGAGCATGCTGTTGCTGGTGAAAACGAGTTATCTGGTGGCCGCGACGTTGTTCCTGCTGGGCCTGCAGAGGATGGCGTCGCCCAAGACCGCGCGCAGCGGTATCCATTGGGCCGGGCTGGGCATGTTGATCGCCACCGTTGCCACGTTCTTCCTGCCGGGGTTGAACAACATCGCGCTGATCCTGGTGGCGCTGGTGCTGGGTACCGGCCTGGCATGGGTGTCGGCCAAGAAGGTGGCCATTACCGACATGCCGCAGATGGTGGCGCTGTACAACGGCATGGGCGGCGGCTCGGCCGCGGCCATCGGTGCGGTGGAACTGCTGCGTTTTTCGGATGTGGCCAACCGCGATACCAGCCATTGGAGCGCACAGGCCATCGCCGACCTTGCGGCGCGACAGCCGTCAGCCACGGTGTTGGCCCTGGCGGTGATCGGCTCGGCGATTGGTGCGGTGTCGCTGTCCGGTTCGGTCATTGCCTGGGCAAAGCTCGACGGCCGCCTGGACAAGCGCGTCACGTTCCCCGGGCAGCAGGTGTTCAACCTGCTGGTCGCCGTGGCGATGGTCGCGCTGGGTGTGTGGGCGGCGGTAAGCCTGCAGCCGGTGGCGATCATCAGCTTCTTCGTGGTGGCGCTGGCGCTGGGCGTGTTGATGACGCTGCCCATCGGCGGCGCCGACATGCCGGTGGTGATTTCGCTGTACAACGCATTCACCGGCCTGGCGGTGGCATTTGAAGGCTATGTGCTGGGCAATGAGGCGCTGATCATCGCCGGCATGATGGTCGGTGCGGCCGGCATCCTGCTCACCCGCTTGATGGCCAAGGCCATGAACCGGCCGATCAGCGGCGTGCTGTTTTCCAACTTCGGCGGCGGTGGCCAGGGCGCGGCGGAGATCACCGGCAGCCAGAAGCCGATCGAAGCGGCCGACGTGGCGGCGATGATGGCCTTTGCCGAGCGCGTGGTGATCGTGCCCGGCTACGGCATGGCGGTGGCGCAGGCACAGCACAAGATCTGGGAGCTGGCGCAGCGGCTGATCGAGCGCGGAGTGAAGGTGAAGTTCGCCATCCACCCGGTGGCCGGGCGCATGCCGGGGCATATGAATGTGCTGCTGGCCGAGGCCGGTGTGCCCTATGACCTGATCGCCGACATGGACGACATCAACCCCGAGTTCGCCGTCACCGACGTGTCGCTGGTGATTGGTGCCAATGACGTGGTCAACCCGGTGGCCAAGACCGATCCGGCCAGCCCGATCTACGGCATGCCGATCCTGGACGTGGTCAATTCAAAGAACACCATCGTCATCAAGCGCGGCAAGGGCACGGGTTTTGCGGGCATCGAAAACGCGCTGTTCTACGCCGACAACACCCGCATGCTGTACGGCGACGGTGCCGAAGCGGCAAGCGCGTTGGTCAGCGAGTTGAAGGCACTGGATGGCGGGCACTGAGCCAGCGATCAGAGCGCCAGCGCGGCTTCGCCGATGCGGAGGTGGCGTGCCTCGTCGGTGGTCAAACCGACGTGGCCGTGCAACGACACCATCGCGCGGGCGCCGCGTCGCGCCTCGCTGGTGGTGCAGCCAAAGGCGTGCTTGAACGCACGGCAGAAGGCGCTCTCGCTTTCAAAGCCGAGGGCGTCTGCGATTTCGCAGACCGACATGTCGGTGGAACGCACCAGCTCCCAGGCGCGCTGGTGACGTAACCGTGCCGCGTACTCGCAGGGCGTTTCGCCGAAGACTTCGCGGTATACCCGGATCAAATGGGTGGGGGAATAGTTGGCGACCGCAGCGAGCCGCGTGAGGTCGATGCGGTCATCCATGTTGCAGCGGATCATGTGTTGCACGCGCAGCAGGCGCAGCAGGGTCTGGTGCCGGCGCGATGCCGTGCGGCCGCTGCAGCGGTCCATCTGCTGATGCTGGGCGTCCTGCTGTTCGACGATGGCATCGCGCAGCCAGGTCATGTTGTCGACCACCGCGCTTGTGTGCCCTTGCATGTCAAACCAACGTGCCCGTGCGATGTGTACCAGTGCGCGGGCCAGTGCGATGGGGCACGGGGCTTCCACAGGAATCAGGCTGGCATCGCAGGGCGCACTGTGCGGAAGTTCGCGCCACAGCTGCGCGGGGGCCGCCACGCACAACCACCAGCACGGTGTGCGGCTTGCAAGGCGCAGGCTGCCATCGAGCCACAATTGCTGATGGTGCGAGGCCAGCTGCCAGGGTGTCTCGCCGCTGCCCAGTTCCAGTACGCCACGCAACACCAGGGTGATACTGATCCAGCCGGCTGGAATCGACAGCCGCGCCCCGCGGCTGTTGCCGACGACGGCGTAGACCTGCGCCTGCGCCTGCGGCTGCAGGTCCAGCGATTGAGCGCCATGAAGCGTGTGATGCGAGATTCTCACGTTGTTTCCGTGGTTGGCCTGCGCCAACGGTGCGATGGGACAGCGGAAAGGCAGGGGAGAGCATCATGATTGCGGGGTGACGCTGTTGCCGCACGGAACTGCTGCGCGCAGACATCGTCGCGGCGCTCATGTTTGCGGATGCGCGCGTGAAATAGTGATGAAAAAAAGAAGCCCGGGCAAGGCCGGGCAGGTCCGGAATGTCCTCGCTTGCCCCACTGCGTCGAGGGCTGAGAAAGGCCGCGCCTGTGAGAGAGTTGCCAGGCTTCCGGACAGCTCTATGCTGCTTGTGCGCGAAGGCGGAGGAGGTGCCGGGATTTGCATTCCAATAGCCCGTTGTTGCGATTTCACAGTGATGATTTCCTGCGTAACTGAAGAGGCCTGCGGTGAACGAAAGCCAACTTGATCAGGCGCTTGAACTGCTCCGGCACGGCAGGTTCCGCGAGGCGGAAGTTTCGGCACATCGTGTAATTGAAGTTACGCCTGAGTCGGTTGTCGCACTGCAGGTGCTGGCATTGGCCGTGGCGCAACAGGGCAGAAAGGAAGAGGCCCGCACCTGGTTGCAGCAAGCGGCGCGGTTGCAGCCGCAGGCGCCCGAGGTCTGGTTGAATCTTGGCAATGCCTGCCTGGAATGTGGCGACCCTGACGGAGCCGACAACGCGTTCCGGCACGCACATGGATTGCTTGGGGATGACGTCGCAGTGCTGCTGGGCTTGGGCTTGGCGTGGCTTGGACTGGCGCGTTTTGTCCAGGCGCATGAGGTGCTGGGCCGGGCGTTCGCACGCGAGCCGGAAGCGGCCGACGTGCGCCTTGCCTATGCGCAGGCCTTGTTGGAACTGGAGCGGTTTGATGAGCTTGCAGCCTGTGTTGCCGACATCAATGCCGCTGATCTGTCGGTTGATCAACGTCGTGCGCTGGCGTGGCTATGGGCGCAGGCGGGTGCTGACGAGCGGGCGCTGGCACTTTACCAACAGCTCCTCCAGGCATGGCCCGGGGACAATGAATCACGCATTCGTCTGGGGCTGCTGCTGGAGCGGCTCAACCGCATCGATGACGCGGCCGAGGTGTTGCGCATTGCCCAATCCGATGCAAGCGGGATGCATGCGCTGGCGGTCGCACGCGTGCAACGGCGGCAGGGGCGGCCCACCGAGGCGATCAACACCTTGCAGCCGGTACTGGGGACACCGACATCTGCGGCGATGCAGGCGCAGTTGGAGTTCGAGTACGCCAAGTGCAACGACGCAGCCGGACTGATGGATGAGGCAATGGCGGCACTGTCGCGCGCACACGCGGGGGCATCGCGGGCGTTCCTTGAACGCGTTGCCGATGGCGGCGGCCCGGTGCTGGGTTGGCTGCAGCAGCGGCTGCGGCATCGTGCGCCTGCGGCCTGGAGTACGCCGGTGCAGGACGCGCAGCCGCCGGATCCGGTGTTCCTGGTCGGCTTTCCACGCTCCGGCACGACGCTGCTGGAACGCATGCTCGATGGTCATGCGCAACTTTCGGTACTGGACGAGCGGCCCGCGCTGGAGATCGCGATTGAATACCTGCGTAGCGAGCCGGGATGGAATGACGCTGACCTGGACACCTCGTTGGCACAGCTGATGCCCATGCAGATCACACAGGCACGAACGATCTACTGGCAGCAGGTGCAGCGCCATCTGCAACCCCGTG
This sequence comes from Stenotrophomonas sp. STEN056, assembly GCF_056759635.1. NCBI lineage: Bacteria > Pseudomonadati > Pseudomonadota > Gammaproteobacteria > Lysobacterales > Lysobacteraceae > Stenotrophomonas > Stenotrophomonas sp. STEN056. The sequence continues at coordinate 153,265 of NZ_JBRRDL010000006.1, read as the reverse complement.
GTCGCCTGGTGGACAAGTATCCGCTGACCATGACCCGCCTGCCGTATGTGGCGCGGTTGTTTCCGCAGGCGCAGTGGCTGCTGTTGCTGCGGCATCCCTGTGACTGTGTGTTGAGTTGCCACATGCAGGCCTTTGGCATGAACGGTGGCGCGCTCGCCTTCGCCTCCCTGGAGTCCGCGGCCAGCACCTATGCGGCGGTGATGGCCTGGTGGGAAATGCAGCGGCAGCTTGTACCGGCGCAGGTGCATGTACTGCGTTACGAAGACCTGGTGCAGTCACCGGCAGCGGAACTGGACACGCTGATGGCGTTTCTGTCGTTGCAGGTGGAACCTGCGCAGCTGGCCTCGCATCATGCCTCGGCGGCACGCACGCGCCGCATCAACACGCCGAGCTATGCGCAGGTCGTGCAGCCGGTCAACGCCAATGCGATCGATCGCTGGAAGCGCTACCGCGCGCACTTCAGTGATGCCACCCTGGCCACGCTCGCGCCGTGGCTGCAGCGCCATGGTTACGGGGTGGAATGACGCTGCGGGAAACGCAGATAGGTGGACAGGATGTACTTGTCCTGACGCGGCGATGATTGCCCCTGATGCGCGTACATCCAGTACGGCGGAAACATCAGCAGCCGCCCGGCACGCGGCGCAACGCCGGTCTGCAGGCCGGGGAACCAGGTCTGCCCGCCTTCGTCCACGTCGTTCAAGTACCAGAGAAACACCAGGTAGCGGTCACAGACCTCGTTGATCGAGTCGAAATGGGTCTGGAATTTTTCCTCGTCACCGGCACGGTAGCGCTTGAGGATCAGCGGACTCAGCAAGGGGCTGTCCGGCACCGCGATGGGCAGGCCGACATCGGCGTTGTAGCGCTGCAGCGACTGGCTGATGCGTTGCCGGAAGAAAGCCAGGAACCCGGCATCGGAGAGCTTGCTGACGTCCAGTTCGGTCCAGGCGCTGTCTTCCAGACCGGCACGCACGCCGCGTCCATTGCGTTGCTGGAAGCGTGCAAGCGTGTTGAACGATTCGATCAGCTTGCCGCATAGCTCCGGCGGCAGGCTGTCGTCGTAGATGCGGATGTAGTGGCGCAGGTCGTTGCCGTGAACATCCGCCGCGGCAGGTGCCGCGGCGGATGCAGGTATTGCTGAGGCAGGCTCAGAAGCGGGCAGTCCAGCGCATCCAGTAGTAACGGCCGATTGCATCGTAGGTCCGCATGTCCGTCGAAGCGTTGAAGCCAGAATAGATCAATGGCGGCTGGCGGTCAGTAAGGTTGCGCACACCGATCTGGATGGAGCTGTTCTTCAGGTCCTCGAAGCGGTAACCGATCTGGAAATCGGTCTGGGTGAAGGACGGCACGCGACGCCTGGCGACGTAGCCCGGGTCCTTGACGTCGGCCACGTCCGGCGCTTCGTACACATGGTGCACATAACGTGTGGTCAGGCTGGCGCTGAGGTTGCCGAGTGACCAGCTGATGTCATTGAGCGCACGCCAGCGGGCCATGTTGCCAAAGCCCGACGAAGCGTTGTCCACGAAGGTGCCGGCCAGGCCGGTGCTGCCAGGTATGCCCGGGAAGGCGCCAACGTTGCTGCTGGGGTCGCCGGACAGCAACTGCACTTCATATTCGGCCAGGTAGGTGGTGTCCAGGTTCCAGCTGAACTTGCCCCACGCGGTTTCCGGGAGCAGATAGCGGAAGCCCAGGTCCATGCCGGAAGTCTTCAGCGAGCCGAAGTTGCCGGTGATGTTGGTCATCTGTGCCACATCGCCGGCGCTGTCACGCACGAACGTGTCGCAGAAGCGGCCGAAGTTGAAGCATTGGTTGAGCAGCACGTTCTCCGGCAGGTTGGTGATGAATTCATCCAGCTTCACGCGCCAGTAGTCGGCAGTAATGCTGAAACCTTCCAGCCAGCTGGGGCTGTACACGAAACCGTAGGTCAGCACGTCGCCTTCTTCCGGTTTCAGGTTGGCGTTGGCGACCTGGAACGAGGTCACCTGGTTGTTGCTCTGGCGGAACGAGCCGTTGGTGGGCACGCCGGCGCAGGCGGTGGGATTGCCGCCGGTGTAGCCATTGCAGGGATCGGTATAGGTGCTGGCACTGGGAACGGTAGGTGCGTACAGATCACCGATGGTGGGCGCGCGGAAAACGTCCGCATAGGTGGCGCGCACCAGCAGGTCGGCGAAGGGCTTCCATTCCACGCCGATCTTGGAGTTGGTGGTGCCGCCGAAGTTGGAGTAGTCCGAATAGCGCGTGCCGAGCGAGACGTTGAGTTTCTCGGCGAAAGGCATGTCGGCCAACAGTGGCACCAGCGCTTCGGCGTAGATTTCGTTGACGTCGAACTTGCCGTTGATGTCGCCGAAGGTACAGGCTTCCTGGGTGATCAGGCAGACCGTTTCCCCCGGGGGAATGATGGTCAGGAAGTCGCTGCTGGAACTGGCCGATTCAATGCGGCGCTCCGCACCGACCGCCAGCGACACCGCGCCGGCGGGCAGGCTGAACAAGTCGCCGGTGACGTTGGCGTTGAAGACCTTCAGGTCGTTCTCGTTGCTGCTGTGGATGGTGGGGTTGATCAGCTCCAGCGCGGCCAGTTGGGCCTGACCGGCTGGGGTAGTGGCATCCGGCGGCGGCCCGAGGAAGTTCACCGGCAGGCAGCCGGCAATCGCGGTGGCCGGATCGCCGGGCGTGCGCACGCAGATGGGGTTGCCGGTGGCCGGGTCGATCATCGACGGCCCGAGTGCGTCGGTCAGACCTGGGCTGTACAGATAGCCGCGCACTGCGGAGGACTGTGGTGTACGGCCGTAACCGTAGGACGCATCCCAGCTCCAGGTGCTGTCGCCGAATACGCCGCGCAGACCGCCGGTGATCTGGTAGGTCTCGGTTTCGAAGCGGGTGGTGCGGGTGGGGATGAAGTCACGCAGGCGCAGGCGCGCATCGGTGATATCCACGCCGAACGGGTTGTAGATGCTGTCGGCGCTGATCGGCACGTTGTCCACCGCCGCACGCCCGTCGAATGGCAGTGGTGCGATGAAGAACGAGGATTCGGTACGCAGCCACGAGCCGAGGATGAATGCCTCGATGTTGTCGGTGAGCTGGTAGTTGCCGCTCATGAATATCGCAGTACGTTCCTGCGGGGTGAGGTTGAGGTTGCCGTCGGCCTGGAAGTTGTAGACGTCCGTGGCGGGATTGAAGCAACGGAAGTCGGACTGCGAGGCACCCGAACGGCCATCGATGCGGGTCAGTACGACGTTGTCGGGATCACCAGGGTCGGTTGGCGGTGCCGGGCAGGCCGGGTCTGTCAGGTCCACGCCCGTGGCCGACGCGCGCGGCACCACGTAACGGCCGGTCAGGATGCGGCTGGTGCCACCAATGCCGTGCTCGCCGGCATACAACTGGTAAGGCTGGCTGGAATAGGTGCGGTCGGCCGCGCTGACCGAATCTTCCTTGTCGTAGCTGGCACCAAGCATCAACCGGCCCTTGTCGCCGACCATGCCGAAGGTGGCATCGAAGCGCTGGGTATCGGCATCGCCGCGTGAGGAAATGCCGTAGAAGGCGCTGGCTTCCACACCCTCGAAATCCTTGCGCAGGATGAAGTTGACCACGCCGCCGATGGCGTCGGAGCCGTAGATGGCCGAAGCGCCGTCCTTGAGCACTTCCACGCGTTCAATCAGCGCCATCGGGATGGAGTTCACGTCCACCGCACCGTTGGCGTTGGAGATGGTGCCGATCCAGCGCTTGCCATCGACCAGCACCAGCGAGCGGTTCACGCCCAGGCCGCGCAGATCGACCGTGGCCGCGCCTGCGCCGCCGCCGTTGTTGACCTGGGGGTTGGTGGCCGCACCGGCGATGGCCGGAGTGCGCTGCAGGAACTCACCGACCGTGGCGGCGCCGGAGCTCTCAATGTTCTGGCGGTCGATGGTGAAGACGGGGCTGGAGGTTTCCAGGTCGGCGCGCTTGATGCGCGAACCAGTGACCTGAATGCGGTCCAGGTTGGTGGCCTCTTCCTTGGGTGGGGTGTCCTGCGCGAGAACGCTACCAGCCGCTCCCAGCGCCAGCGCGGCGGTGGAGACGGGCAGCAGGGCACGACGAATTGCGTGACTCAGAGGCTGGATACTCACATTTGACTCCGCAGTGTTGGTGCAGGGGAGTCAAGAAATTACGAATATTTAACGTGGTTCGATGTGCCGTTCTGGAACAGAAAAATGTGCCGAAAATGACATTTGGTTTCATTTGAGTGAAATTTTGTGTAACCAAAATTACTCTAAATGATTGATGCGCCATTGGCGCGGCGCAGGTGCAGGGCACGGCGCAGGTTGCTCCACTCCGGAACAGGTGGGCGGGTACCGCCCGGCAAAGCCTCGGGTTCCGGCGCTTGTGAACGCCTTACGGGGTAGGTTCCGGCGTAACCCGGAGGCGCTGGCGGGTTTGCCCCGGCCGGGATGTTGCTTCAGCGCGCTGCGCGCCAGGCCACCAGCAGGGCGATCACCAGCCAGATGCCCTCGGCCAGGCCGTTGGCCAGGGACAACAGCGTCCAGGCCAGATGTGGCCCCATGCGAAACGCTGATTCCCACGGAGTGAGCCCCATCGGCCCGCCGATGTATGCAGCGGCGATTGCCCAGTTGGCGGCAACGGCGATCAGCAGCGTGGCCGCCATGGCGAGCGCCACCCGTGCCATGCCGGGGCGGAATGTGCCAAGACGCAGCATCCATGCGGCTTCCAGCGCGGCCAGCACTGCCATCCAGCCGGCCTGGGTGCCGGTGGCGAGCGCGGCAAGCAGCCACGCGACGGTGATGGTGATGCTTCCCAGCAACAAAAGCAGTGGCCAAAGCCAGTGATGGGCGGAGCGTGCCGACGAAGAAACCAAGGACATGGGTATTCCCAAACAGGTCACGCAGCATAGCCCTTCAGCGGGGTGGGCGCCCAGTCGGATAAAATGGCGCACCTTGCGGGCAGCCCCCGCGTCCCCATATCGATCCACATGTATTCGCGCAGCAGTGAACCCGTCCATTTCGAGCGTGATTGCCCGGCCGTCATGGTGCCGCAGGGCGATAGCGTGACCCTGCCCGCCGGCAGCTATGGCTATATCACCCAGGCACTGGGCGGCAGCTATACCGTGTTTGTCGAAGGCAACCTGTTCCGTATCGCCGGCAAGGACGGCGATGCCATTGGCAAGGAGCCGCCGCCGGGGCTGGAGCTGCCCGACGGCGCCGCCGACGAGGATGTTGAAAAACTGGTCTGGCAGCAGCTGCGGACCTGCTTCGACCCGGAAATCCCGTTCAACATCGTTGACCTGGGGTTGATCTACGAAGTGGACATCAAGCACCTGGACGATGGCCAGCGCGAGGTTGACGTCAAGATGACCCTGACCGCGCCCGGCTGCGGCATGGGCGAGATTCTGGTCGACGATGTGCGCAGCAAGCTGGAAATGATCCCGACGGTGGCGCAGGCCGACGTCGAGCTGGTGTTCGACCCGCCGTGGGGGCGTCACATGATGTCCGAGGCGGCCCGTCTGGAAACTGGCATGCTGTAACGGCTGGCCAGCGGGCCTGCGGTACCGGCATTTCCCGTACCGCAGCTGCCGCCGGCCGGACGCGTTGGAGCCGGTGCCCCCCGCGCCGGCGTTGTGTCCCATCCCGCAATCTGGAAGGAATCATCCGGTGTCCCAGTCTTCTCTGAGCTTTGCTGTCACCCGTTCGGCCAACCCGCGCAGCGCGCAGGAGCGTGCCAAGATCCTGGAGAAGCCGGGCTTCGGCCTGCACTTCACCGACCACATGGTGGCCGTACGCTGGGACAAGGACACCGGCTGGCACGATGCGGCGGTAACGCCGTATGGCCCCATCGCACTGGACCCGGCCGCCGCGGTGCTGCATTACGGCCAGGAAATCTTCGAGGGCATCAAGGCCTACCGCCACGCCGATGGCTCGGTGTGGACCTTCCGCCCGGAAGCCAATGCTGCACGTCTGCAGCGCTCGGCGCGCCGCCTGGTGCTGCCGGAACTGCCGGCTGACATCTTTGTCGAGTCGCTCAAGCAGCTGGTTGCGCTGGACAAGGACTGGGTGTCCGATGCCGACGAGGCCAGCCTGTACTTCCGCCCGTTCATGATCGGCGACGAGGCGTTCTTGGGCGTGCGCGGTGCGCAGAAGGCCAGTTACTACGTGATCGCCAGCCCGGCCGGCCCGTACTTCGCCAAGGGCGTTGCGCCGGTCGCCATCTGGCTGTCCACCGACTACGCGCGTGCGGCCAAGGGTGGCACCGGCGCGGCCAAGTGCGGTGGCAACTACGCCGCTTCGCTGCTGCCGCAGCAGCAGGCGCAGGCACAGGGTTGCTCGCAGGTGTTGTTCCTGGACCCGGTCGAGGGCAAGTACCTGGAAGAACTGGGCGGCATGAACGTGTTCCTGGTGTACGGCAAGACCAATACCCTGGTCACCCCGGAACTGTCGGGCAGCATCCTGGAAGGCATCACCCGCGAATCGATCCTGCAACTGGCCCGCGACCGCGGCATGAATGTGGAAGAGCGCAAGGTCACCATTGAGGAGTGGAAGCAGGGCGTGGCGTCGGGCGAGATCACCGAAGTGTTCGCCTGTGGCACCGCTGCGGTCATCACCCCGATCGGCCAGCTCAAGGGTGAAGGCTTCTCGGTGGGCGACCTGAGTGCGCCGGCCGGTGAGGTGACCATGTCACTGCGCAAGGAACTGACCGACATCCAGTACGGTCGCCAGCCGGACCGTCACGGTTGGCTGGTGCGCCTGGACGGCTGAGTCCGGCGCCGCTGTAAAGGCCTCCAAACCCATCCGGGCGACCGCCCGGGTGGGTTTTTTCATATGTAACAATCCGTGATTGTTGTCACATATTCCTTTTGGAACAGTCACTTATGGGAATTTGGCATGAGTGACAGTTTCTGCTGTAACCCTCTTGGCAGGGGTTCACCTGGCATTTAATCTCCAGCGGCGGATCGGTGACAGGGGACTGGTCCGGGTGGTTCTGCCCGGGCAATACGCGTCGTACCGATGGAAGCTTTGAAGTAGTCCGGGTGGAACCCAATGCCGCGCAATGCGGCAATTCTCTTGCAGAAGGGCTCATCAATGTCACGCAAATCGCACCATAGGCTTGGCCGTAGGTTCGTGCTTGTAGTTGGCACTGCTTCGCTGTCTTCATTGCTCCTGTGTACGCCCGCATTTGCGGGCCAGGTGCATCTGGCCGGTCTGGAAACCGCGCCCACGCACCAGCGCTTCATCATCAAGTACCGTCAGGACAGCCGGCAGTTGGCCGGTGGGAACGCGCTGAAACAAAGCCTGTCCACGGCATCGCGGGTGTTGCCCGCGCGCGCGGGCAAGGCCGTTGGCATGCAGCACCTGCGGCGCCTTGCCGTGGGCTCGGACGTGGTCGGTGTGGATGTCCCGCTGGATCGTGTCGAGGCTGAAACGCTGATGCGCAAGCTCGCCGCCGATCCCAATGTCGAATACGTGGAGGTGGACCGCCTCAACACCATCCGCCTGACCCCCAACGACACCCGCTACAGCGAGCAATGGGGGTATTCAGGGACGTACGGCATCAAGGCCAACCAGGCCTGGGATGTGACCAACGGGGCCGGCTCGGTGGTGGCGGTGCTGGATACCGGCATCACCAACCACTCTGATCTCAATGCCAACCTGCTGCCGGGTTACGACTTCATCGCCGACACGACGGTCTCCAACGATGGCAACGGCCGTGACAATGACCCGAGCGACCCGGGTGACTGGGTGCGGGCCAACCAATGTGGTGGCACGCATGCCGCGCAGAACTCGAGCTGGCATGGCACACATGTGGCCGGCACCATCGCCGCGGTGACCAACAATGCCAAGGGCGTGGCGGGCGTGGCCTATGGCGCCAAGATCGTGCCGGTGCGTGTGCTGGGCACCTGCGGTGGTTACGACTCGGATATCGCCGATGCCATTGTCTGGGCGTCCGGCGGTACGGTGTCGGGGGTGCCTGCCAATGCCAATCCGGCGGAAGTGATCAACCTCAGCCTGGGCGGTGCCGGTGCCTGCGGCGCGACCACGCAGAGTGCGATCAACGGGGCGGTCAGCCGTGGCACCACGCTGGTCATCGCTGCGGGCAATGACAACGTCAACGTGTCCAATGCTTCGCCGGCCAACTGCAGCAACGTGATCGCGGTGGCTTCCACCACCAGTACCGGCGCACGTTCGAGCTTTTCCAACTACGGTGCGTTGATCGACATTGCCGCGCCAGGCTCCAACATCCTGTCCACGCTCAATACCGGCACCACCACGCCGGGTGCGGAGAGCTACGCGGCCTACAACGGCACCTCGATGGCGACGCCGCATGTGGCCGCTGTCGTGGCGCTGATCCAGGCGCAGGCCACGACACCGAAGACACCTGCGCAGGTCGAGGCGTTGATCAAGGGCAATGTGACTGCGTTTCCGTCCACGCCTTCGCAGACCATCGGCCCGGGCATCCTCAATGCCAAGGCTGTCGTTGATGCGGTCAACGGCGGCACGCCGCCGGGCCCGGGTGGAGAGCTGAGCAATGGCGTGCCGGTGACCGGGCTGTCCGGTGCGACCGGCAGCACGCAGTTCTTCACCGTGCAGGTGCCTGCCGGCGCGACCAACCTGGTCATCGCCAGTTCCGGTGGGAGCGGTGACGTTGATCTGTATGTGCGTGCCGGCAGCCAGCCGACCCTCTCCACCTACGATTGCCGCCCTTACAAGAGCGGCAACGCGGAGAGCTGCAGCTTCGCCACGCCGGTGGCGGGGACGTACCACGTGATGCTGTCGGCCTACTCGGCGTTTTCCGGGGTGAGCCTGCAGGCCAGCTGGGGCAGTGGCGGCGGCACGGGTGGCCCGCAGACCTACAGCAATGCCACGGCGGTGAACATCGTGGACAACGCCACGGTCGAAAGCGCCATTGCCGTCTCCGGCCGCAGTGGCAATGCAGCAGCGGCCACGCCGGTGGCGGTGGATATCAGCCACACCTGGAAGGGTGACCTGAAGGTGGATCTGGTCGCGCCGGATGGCAGCGTGTACGTGCTGAGCAATTACGCGGGGGGCAGCGCGGACAACATCAAGCAGACCTTCACCGTGAACCTGTCCAGCGAGGCACTCAACGGCACCTGGAAGTTGCGCGTCAGTGACCGGGCCAGTGGTGATACCGGCCGCATCAACGGCTGGTCGGTTACGTTCTGATGTTGTCAGACGGCAGTGGCGCTGCTTGATACGGCCCATCGCCGAGATGCACAAAGGCCCCGGCATCAGCCGGGGCCTTTTCTGTTGAAACGGGCGGGATGGCGGTGTGTGTCAGCGTTCGAGGATGTCGGCGCAGCGCGCCTGCAGGAAGCGCAGTGCATCGGCCGGGGCGATATCCAGCAGCAGGCCGCGCTGGCCGGCGTTGATGTACACCGTTTCGTGCTGCTGCACGTCATCGGCAAACAACACGCTGGCCGGGCGCTGCTGCGCGAACGGACTGATGCCGCCCACCTTGTAGCCGCTGCGTCGCTCGGCCTCGGCGACGTCCATCATCTGCGCATGCTTGCCGCCGCAGCTGGCGGCGAGCTTCTTCAGTGACAGGCGCTGGTCGCTGGGGATCACCGCGATCACCGGCTGCTTGTCCACCCATGCCATCAGCGTCTTGAACATCCGCGCTGGCGCGATGCCCAACGCCTGCGCGGCGGCCAGGCCCTTGCTGTCGACATCGGCGGAATAGTCATAGGCATGCAGCCCGTGGGCGATTCCAGCCTTGTCCAGCGCGGCATTGGCCCGTGTGCCCTTGGCCACTCAGACGGCCTCGAAGCGGTTTGCGTCCACGTTCTTGCGCACCTTGGTCGGGTCCCAGATGCGGCCGTTCATGGCAATGAAGACACCCGGCGGCAGCGATTGCACCGCACCGATCGCGCAGCCGATGTTGAACTCCGCATCCGAGCCGCGGAAACGCGCGGGGCTGAGGGCGCCGGTCATCACGATGGTCTTGTCGGCGATGGTCTGCAGCACCTTGCCGGTGGCGACCATCGAATCGGTGCCGTGGGTCACCAGCACATGGCGGGTGGGCTGGGCAGCGATGGTGGCGCGGATCAGCTCACGGTCGTCGTCGGTGATGTGCAGCGAATCCTTGCGCAGGATCGGGATCACGTTGAAACGGAAGGTGACGCCGAGCTCGCGCAGGATCATGCCGATCTGCGGGTCGCCGATCTGGTAATCGGATTTGTCGTCGAAGTAGATCTTGTCGATCGTGCCGCCGGTGGTGACGACCAGGAGTTCTTCCATCATTGCGGTAAATCCTTGCGGTGACTGCGTGCGGCGCCGTGCCGCGATGCTGCGCATGATAAAGCCGGAAGGCCGGGTGGTGCCGGGCCATGTTCGGCTGGGCATCATCGGGAAAGCTCCAGCCGAGCATGGCTCGGCTGTACCCGGCTTCCCCGGGCCCGGCTTCAGCCTTGCCCTGCCTTTTTGCGTGCAAACCGGGCGCGCATTCCCGGCACGCTGACCAGTGCCACGATCAGCAGCGACAGCACGATCTCGGCCCAGGCATACAGCGCCATGTCGCGGTGCGCCCAGACACTCATCACGCCGTGGCTGAACCAGAACAGCGCCAGCACCCCGGCCCAGAAGCGGGCGACCGCGCGCTGTGCCAGCACGCCGGCCAGCAGCAACAGCGGCGGGGCGACAAACACCAGCAGCACCGCCGCCAGGTGACGGTCGGCGCGGAACCACCAGGCAAACAGTGCCGCCAGCAACAGCAGGGCCAGGCCGAGCAGCAGATCGCGCCCGCGCGAACTCATTGCGCCAGTCGCCTGGCGATGTCAGCCACGCGGCGGCCCAGCACGCGGGCCAGGTGGGCTTCGTCGTCGCTGGGGTGCGGGTCGTCCTGGGCGCCGGCCACATGGCTGGCGCCGTAAGGCGTGCCGCCGGTGGTGGTGTGGCTGAGCGCCGGCTCGGTGAACGGGATGCCGACTATCAAACAGCCGTGGTGCAGCAGCGGAATCTGCATCGACAGCAGGGTCGATTCCTGGCCGCCGTGCATCGAAGCGGTGGAGGTGAACACGGCGGCCGGTTTGCCGGCCAGCGTGCCGTTCACCCATTCGGCGCCCAGGTCATCCAGGAAGTGTTTGACCGGCGCGGCCATGTTGCCGAAGCGGGTGGGGCTGCCGAGCAGGATGCCGTCGCATTCGGCCAGGTCGCTGATCTCCACATACGGGGCGCCATCGTCGGGAACCGGCGGCGCGCTGGTCTGGGTGACGGCAGCCACCGGCGGCACCGTGCGCAGGCGCGCGCTCATGCCGGGCACCTCGCCAATGCCACGGGCGATCTGCCGGGCCAGCCGCGCCACCGAGCCGCCACGGCTGTAATACAGCACCAGGATTTCCGCCATCACACCATCCAATCATCACGCAGGAGCCGGCAGTATCGGCGATGCGGGCGGCGCTTTGCATCGGGTACCCTTGCCGCATGGAACCACTGGACTCACTCAATCTATGGATGGAACGCGTGCGCGACCGGGCGCGGAACATCAGCTTCGCGCGCTTCCTGTGGAGCCGTTTTCTGGATGACCGCCTGTTCCAGGCGGCCGGATCACTGGCCTATACCACGGTGTTTGCCTTGGTGCCGTTGGCCATCGTGGTGTTTGGCGTGCTCTCGGCGTTCCCCATGTTCGACCGCTGGAGCGAGGCGCTGAGTGACTACGTGTTCTCCAACTTCGTGCCGTCGGCCGCGCGTGCAGCCGAGGGCTACCTGCGGCAGTTCTCGGCCAGTGCCGGGCAGCTGACCGCCGCAGGCTTCATCGCCCTGGTGGTGTCGCTGCTGATCACCCTCAACAGCGTCGAGCAGACCTTCAACCGCATCTGGCGGGTCGCCTCGGGGCGGCCCAAGCTCACCCGCTTCCTGGTCTACTGGACGGTGCTGACGCTGGGCGCGCTGCTGGCCGCCGCGTCGCTGGCGGTCTCGGCCAAGGTGCTGTCGCTGCCGTTGTTCGGTACCTCCGAAGGCCGCTGGCTGGCGGACATGGGCCTGCGCCTGGCGCCGGTGTTGATCGAATTTGCCTGCGTGATGCTGATCTACCGCGTGGTGCCGCACCACACCGTGAAATGGCGCCATGCCATTCCCGGCGCGATGCTGGCGGTGCTGATGCTCGAATCGGTGAAGTGGGGCATGGGCCTGTACCTGGGCAGCTTCCAGTCCTATCAGAAGCTCTACGGCACGGTGGCCTTCGTGCCGATCCTGTTGCTGTGGATCTACCTGGGCTGGGTGTCAGTGCTGATGGGCGCCTCGCTGGCCTCGTCCAGTGCGGCATTCCGCTACCAGCCGGTGGCATTGCGGCTGCCGCAGGGCGGGGAGTTGTACGGTCTGTTGCGCCTGCTCGGCCGCTTCCGCGAGGCCAGGGAGCAGGGCTGGGGCCTGGACGAAGAGCAGATACTGGCGCTGGAACCCATGCTTACCGACTCCCTGCTGCAGCAACTGCTGGAACAGATGGAAAGCATCAACCTGTTGCGCCGTGACGAACAGGGCCAGTGGCTGCTTGCGCGTGACCTGGACCGCATCAGCCTGCACGAACTGTACGAAAGCGCGCAGTTGCGCATTCCCGTGGCCGAGGAATACCTGCCTTTCCGCGATGACGCGCTGGGCCGGGCGGTCTGCCGTGCCCTGGATGAACTGCGCATGCCATTGCGCGAACTGCTCAAGCGCCGCGTGGACGATATCTACGCAAGCACCGGAGATTCCCGATGAACCCCAAGCTCCTCCCTGTAGCACTGCTGGCCCTGGTGCTGACTGGCTGCAAGCCCGACCAACAGGCTGCGGCCCCGGCACAACAGCCGACGGCCCCGCCGGAAGCGGCGGCTCCGGCACCAGCACCAGAAGTACAACCCGGCGTCGTGCAGCAGACCGCTGAAGTACCGCAGCTGCAGGTACAGACCGTGGACGGCAAGGCCTATGACCTGGCCAGCCATCGAGGGCAGTGGGTGGTGGTCAACTTCTGGGCCACCTGGTGTGCACCGTGCCTGCAGGAAATGCCGGAGTTGTCGGCCCTGCATGCCATGCGCGGCAACGTGGAAGTGGTGGGGCTGGCCTACGAGGACATCGAGCTGGATGAGATGCAGGCCTTCCTGAAGGAGCATCCGGTGGCCTATCCCATCGCCATCATCGACACCTACAACCCGCCCCGGGACTTCGCCACCCCGCGCGGCCTGCCGATGACCTACCTGATCGCGCCGGACGGCAAGGTTGCCAAGCAGTTCCTGGGGCCGGTCAACGCACATGACATCGAGCAGGCGATTGCCGCTGCCGGCGGCAAGGCCGCGTAAGTGGATTGCAAAGATTGCAGAACGCGGAAATGCGGGATGTTTGATACGAAAAAGAACTGAAGCCCCTCTCCCGTTTACGGGAGAGGGGTTGGGGTGAGGGCGCTCCATGGCTCAAGAGCTTCGGTGTTCAAACGTCCGCCGCATCCTCGGACAGCGACGGCAACGGCTTCACCACGCCGTACTTCTCTTTCTTCGGCTTGCCTTTCAGCGGTGGCAGTTCCACCAGTGGTTCTTCGACGTGGGTGTCGGGCAGCCGGTCGAGCAGGTTGCGGATCAAGGTCAATCGGCCGCGTTTCTGGTCGTTGAAATCCACCAGTGTCCATGGCGCATGATCGGTGTGGGTGGCCTGCAGCATCGCCTCGCGGGCATCGCCGTAGGCCTGGTAGGCCTGGCGTGATTTCAGGTCCACCGGCGACAGTTTCCAGCCTTTGAGTGGATCCTCGCGGCGCTCGGCGAAACGTTTTTCCTGTTGCTCCTGGTCCACGCACAGCCAGTACTTGAACAACAGGATGCCGTCGTCCACCAGCAGCTTCTCGAACACCGGCGCCTGCGCCAGGAAGGCCTGGTACTGCGCATCGGTGCAATAGCCCATCACTTTTTCCACGCCGGCGCGGTTGTACCAGCTGCGGTCCATCAGCACGATTTCGCCAGCGGCCGGCAGGTGGGCAATATGCCGTTGGAAATACCACTGCGTGCTTTCGCGCTCGGTGGGCTTGGGCAGCGCGACCACGCGGCATTGGCGCGGGTTGAGGTGCTTTGCCACATCCTGGATGACGCCGCCCTTGCCGGCGGTGTCGCGCCCCTCGAACAGGACCAGTACGCGCTGCCCGCAATGCTGGGCCCAGCGCGCCATGTTGGCCAGTTCCAGCTGCATGGGTTCGAGCAGCTGTTCGTATTCCTTGCGTTTGAGCTTGGCCATGGTTACTCCCGGTGTGGAAGCGCCGAGCCTAGCGCAGTGTGGTGTCAGCCGGCGTCAGTGCCTTGCCAGCCGTGTTCACCGGCCAGTTGCTGCAGCAGTGCAGCCAAGTCCGCTGCAAAGCCTGCCATGTCGAACAGCCCGGCGCGGCTGCGGGCATCGGCCAGCCGCTGACGCAAGGCCTTCAGCGCGGCCGGGTCGTTGCCCAGGGCGATGGCTGTTGCAACAAAGGCGTGATCATCGGCCACGTTCATTTCGTCCTGCCCCAGATGATGATTGAGGCTGCCAGCCACGCGCGCGGCGAAGGTGTCGCCGGGGGCGGTCAGCACCGGGCAGCCCGCCCACAGTGCATCGGAGGCGGTGGTGTGTGCGTTGTACGGATGCGTGTCCAGGAACAGGTCGGCATGGCGATAGCGCGCCAGGTACTGCGGGTGCGGCAGCTTGCGCATGAACACCAGCCGCGAAGGATCAACACCGTTCCGAGCGGCCACCTCACGCAGCCGCTCATCGGCCTTGCCGGGCCCGGACAGCAGCCATAGCACGCTGCCGGGAACGCCCCGGAGCACATCCAGCAAACGCCCGACGCTGCGCGGGTTGAGCTTGTAGCTGTTGTTGAAGCAGCAGAACACCACGCCGTGTTCGGGCAAACCACAGTCACGCCGCGAGGGTGCCTGCTCAACAACGCGTGTGTTGTCCGAGGGCTGGAAGGCACGCGGCAGGCGCAGCACCTTTTCGCTGAACGCTGGCTCCAGTGGTGGCGGCAGCACGAAGCCGTCGGCCAGCACGTAATCCAGCCACGGTGCACCGGACGTACCGGGGTAGGCCAGCCAGTTGATCTGCACCGGCGCCGGCCGCATCGCCAGCACTTCCGGCGTGCCGCCGCCGCCCCAGCCGCGCAGGTCGAACAGCATGTCGATGCCAGCTTCACGAATGCGGCCGGCGATGGCGGCATGCGGCTGCGCCGAGACATCGTGCAGCATGTGCGCGGCCGCGTGCAGGCGCTGGCGGATGCTGCTGCCGTCATCGCGGTTCAAGGCGAACAGGTGCAGCTGCAACTGCGGATGCGCGCGCAGTTGTTCAAACAACGCCACGGTCAGCAGGCCGGTGGGATGGGCGCCGAATCCATTGGAAAGAAAGCCCACACGCAATGTGCCCCGCTGCCGCACGGCAGTGCCGGGCAGGCGTGGGATCGACTGGGCCAGCACCTGCGCGCGCTGCCGCGCACAGGCCAGTTGCTCGGCCGCACTGGCGTCTTCGCTGAGGAAGGCGAACGGTTCCACCGCAGGGTTGCCCTGGGCGACGGCCGCGCGAACCTGTCGTGACAGTGCATCCAGCTCGCGCCAGTCGCACAGGCGGCGTTGCCAGTTGAGCCGTTGCGCGGCCATGTAGGGCTCGTCCGGTGCCAGCTGGTGCGCGCGACGGTAAGCGTCGGCAGCGGCTTCGGGTTGGTTGGCATCTTCCAGCACATGGCCCAGCCATAACGCCATGCCCGGATGCTGCGGTGCCAGTTGGCAGGCGCGTTGCAGCAGCTCGGCGGCCTGTTGATGCTGGTTCTGCATCCAGCGTGCACGGCCCAGCCGGGCCAGGGCTTCGGGATGGTCCGGGCGCAGGCGCAGGGCGCGTAGTGCAGCCGCTTCCCCGGCGGCGATGTCGCCGGCACCGAGTTCGGCATCGGCCAACATCACCCAGGCGATGAAGTCGGCGGGTTGTCGAATGACGGCATTGCGAAGTTGTTCGCGTTCGCTGGGGGCGTTGGGCATTGAATCAGGCTGCGGTGGGTGCAATCGAGGTGATTTTGCCTTGCCGGTGCGGCTTTTGCTTGTGCCTGCTCATTTGCAGGGTAGGGGTAAAGGACTGCAGACAACGCGCTGCAGCTGATGCTGGCTCCCTTTCGAGCAGCGGGGGCTGCTGCTCTGGTTTCGATTTTGATTTTGGTTGTTGCCGTTGCCGTTGCCGTTGCTGTGCTGTCGCTTTGGCTTTTGACTTACCGGGTTCCCTTCTGTAGCGACGGAGCTGACGGACAAGACCCCGAATGGGGCGCCGCACATGGATGTGCGGGATTTTTCGACGAGACACGGATGTCTCGTCGAAAAATCCCGTTAGCGGAGTGGACCTGGAGCGCACAGCGCGGAAGGCGCGGAGGCAGGGTGTGCTTTCTTTTGGTTAGCTTTTCTTTGCACAAGCAAAGAAAAGTAACTCGCGCCCCGCAGGGGAGTGAAAGCCTTTGATCTGATCTTTGCTTCAAAAGCCAACAGCGAACGCAGAAGACAAGAGCTTTCGCCCCCTTCGGGGTGCGAGCACACCTTTCTTTGCTTGTGCAAAGAAACGTGGCCCAAAGAAAGCACACCCTGCCTTCGCGCCCACGCCGCTGCGCGACATGGGGCCACTGCGCCGCCGGGATTTTTCGACGAGACATCCGTGTCTCGTCGAAAAACGACGTGCATCCATGCACGTCGCCCCTGCGGGGTCTTGTCCGTCGGCTCCGTCGCTGCGGAAGGGAACCCGGTAAGTCAAAAGCCAAAGCCAAAGCCAAAGCCAAAGCCAAAGCCAAAGCAGCGGCTAAAGCATCCCTTGTGCGCAAGGGAGCGGGTGTAGGCTCAGCTGCCTTCGGCCAACCTCGCCAACTCATCCACCTGGTGCTCATGCTGCAAACGACTCACCAGCGCATCCAGTTCGCCTTCGATGATGTTGGGCAGGTCGTACAGGGTCAGCCCTTCCACGCGGTGATCGGTGATGCGCCCCTGCGGGAAGTTGTAGGTGCGGATGCGTTGGCTGCGATCACCACTGCCCACCTGCAAGCGCCGCGATTCTGCCTGCGCTGCCGCCTGCTTGCTGCGTTCGGCATCCAGCAGCTGTGCCTTCAGTCGCTTCATCGCCTTGTCGCGGTTGGCGTGCTGGCTGCGCTCGGTCTGGCATTCGACCACCACGCCGCTGGGGACGTGGGTAATGCGGATCGCTGACTCGGTCTTGTTGACATGCTGACCGCCGGCACCGGAGGAGCGGAAGGTATCCACCTTCAAATCAGCCGGGTTGATGGCGATGTCTTCCACATCATCGGCTTCGGGAATGATCGCCACGGTCGCTGCCGAGGTATGGATGCGGCCCTGCGATTCGGTGGCGGGCACGCGCTGCACGCGGTGGGTGCCGGACTCGAATTTTAGCCGCGAATACGCGCCGCGGCCGACCACGCGCGCCACCACTTCCTTGTAACCGCCGTGTTCGCCGGGGTTGTCCGATTCGATCTCGACCTTCCAACCCTGGCGCTCGGCATAACGTGCGTACATGCGGAACAGATCGCCAGCGAAGATTGCCGCTTCGTCGCCGCCGGTGCCGGCGCGGACTTCCAGGAACAGGTTGCCTTCGTCGCGCGGGTCGCGCGGCACCAGCAGCAGCGCCAGTTCTTCGTCCAGGGCCTGCAGACGGATCTGGGCGGCGGCGATTTCCTCTTCGGCCAGTTCACGCAGTTCCGGGTCGGCGCGCATTGCTTCAGCCGAGACCAGGTCCGCCTTGGCATGCGCTTCGGCCGCCAGCGCGTTGGCCAGCGGCTCCAGTTGCGAGAACTCGCGGGAGAAATTGCGGAAGCGTTCGTTGTCGGCGACGACGGCCGGGTCGGAAAGCAGGCGTTCCAGTTCTTCGCGGCGCTCGGCCAGGGCCAGCAACTTACGGCGCAGGGTCGGCGTCATCGGTCCTCACTACAGGGTGTTGATACCCGGGGGTTGCCGGGAACAGGCGCTCGGCGGCGCGGGTCAGGTCAGTATCGCCTTCGAGCGCGGCCTGGCGCAGGGCGGCCGTCGGCGGGTGCAGCAGGCGGTTGGTCAGGCCGTGCGCCAATTGCTCAAGCACCTCGTCCGCGTCCTTGCCGTGGGCCAGCTGTTGCCGCGCCTTGGCCAGCAACTCCGCGCGCGAGGCTTCACCAAAGGCCCGCAGCTGGCGGATCGGCGCCTGCAGTTGTGCAGCGCGCAGGTTTTCCAGGTAACGGCCGACCTGCAGGTCGATGATGGCCTCGGCCTCGGCGGCGGCTTCGCGGCGGCTGCGGCGGTTTTCTTCCACGGCCCGCTCCATGTCGTCAACGCTGTACAGGTAGGCGTCGGCCAGCTTGCCCACGCCGGCTTCAATGTCACGCGGCACGGCCAGGTCGAACAGCAGCATCGGCTTGTGCTTGCGCGAACGCAGGGCAGTGGCGACGTGGCTTTCCAGGATCACCGGCTCGCGCGCCGCCGTCGCCGAGAACACCACGTCGGCTTCGCCCAGGTGCCGTTCCAGCTCGCTCAGGGGCAGGGCCACGCCACCGTGCCGGCTGGCCAGGTCCTGCGCATGGGCCAGGGTGCGGTTGGCAATCAGCAAGCGCTTCACCCGCGCTTCGCTCAGGTGCTTGGCCGCCAGCTCGATGGTTTCACCGGCGCCGACCAGCAACACGGTGGATTCATCCATGCGGGCGAACGAGTCCTGCGCCAGCCGCACCGCGGTGGAGGCCACCGAGACCGGGTTGGCGCCCACGCGGGTATCGGTGCGCGCGCGCTTGGCCACCGAGAAGGTCTGCTGGAACAGGCGGTCCAACTGCTGGCCGA
Organism: Stenotrophomonas sp. STEN056; assembly: GCF_056759635.1. Lineage (NCBI taxonomy): Bacteria > Pseudomonadati > Pseudomonadota > Gammaproteobacteria > Lysobacterales > Lysobacteraceae > Stenotrophomonas > Stenotrophomonas sp. STEN056. The sequence continues at coordinate 134,511 of NZ_JBRRDL010000006.1, read as the reverse complement.
TGACGCCGCTGTCATGCGCGCGCGCCCAGGCATCCTTCACCTGGCCCAGGATCTGCGGCTCGCCCAGCACCATAGAGTCCAGCCCGGTGGCCACGCGGAACAGGTGGCGCACGGCTTCGCCCTCGCTGTGCTGGTACAGATAGCCCTGCAGGCTGCCGGCGTGGTGTTCCAGCCAGTGGGCCAGGGCCTGGCTGTCCTCGGCCACGGCATACAGCTCGGTGCGGTTGCAGGTGGACAGCAGGACCGCTTCGGCCAGTTGTGGCGCCTGTCGCAACGAATCCATCGCGCGCGGCAGAGCGTCACCGCCAAAGGCAGCACGTTCGCGCAGTTCTACTGGCGCAGTCTGGTGATTCAGTCCGAGCACCCACAGGGTCATCTGTTCAGTTGCTTGCGATAAGCTGCTGGCTGTTGAAGGCCGCCATTTTACGGCCCGGTCGCGCCAGATGCCCGTATTCCATCGCATATGCACCGTTCTGTTGTGTTCCCTGCCGGTTTTCCCGGTGCTGGCCGCCCCTGTTCGGGCCGCCCCGGCGCCCTCGGCGGCTGAAGCGGCAGGCCCCATGACCCCGGTACTGGCCGGGGAATTCTCGCTGCAGGCCGGCAAGTTGGCCGATTCGGCGCGCTGGTATCTGCAGGCCGCGCAGGAGGCCGAGGGCGATGTGGGGCTGGCCGAGCGCGCCACCCGCATTGCCATGCTGGCCGGCGACGATGCCGGCGCCAGCCGGGCGCTTGCGCTGTGGGCACAGCGGGATCCAAATGCCGTGGCGGTCCGCGCAACCCGCGCCTCGCTGGGCATGCGCAAGGGCGACACCCGTCTGGCCCGCCAGGAGTTGCTGGCGGTGCTGCGTTCCTCCGAGCCCCGCGCCTGGCGCTACGCGCTGCTGGCGCTGGCCACCGGCGGGCGTGATCCGGCGGTGCCGGCGCAGGTGCTGGGTGAGCTGGTCGACGCCAATGCCATTCCCGAAGACCTGGAAGCCTGGCAGGAATTCGGCCGGCTGGCGCTGCGCATGGAGCGCCCGGAGCTGGCGCGGCGCATGGTCGGTGAAGTGGTCAGGCGCTTCCCGGACGAACCGCGCGTGGCCCTGCTGCATGCCAGCCAGCTCAACCAGGCCGGCAAGAAGGACGAGGCGCTGGCGTTGCTGAAGAACGTTGAGCCCAAGGCGGCGCAGGACGAAGAACTGCGCAATGCGCTGGCCATCACCTACGACGTGTTCGGGGAGTCGAAGGCGGCCGAGCGCGTGCTGGCCGTCGGTGAGCAGAATCTGCAGACCTGGGGCATGCGTGCCTCGCTGCTGGCCAAGCAGAAGGACGACACCGCCCTGCTGGCGCTGTACCAGGACATCTCGGCCAAGGCCAGCAAGCCGGATCCGGACCAGCGCCTGCTGCTGGGCAAGATTGCCGAGTACCTCAAGCGCTATCAGGAAGCCGTGGACTGGTACCACGGTGTGCCGGGCGGCCCGCAACGCGGGGAGGCGCAGCTGCGTGCGGTCAATGCGCTGCACCTGATGGGCGAAAAGGCACAGGCCAGCACCGAAGTGCACGCCATCCAGGCCGATGCCGCGGTGGACGACGACCTGCGCCGTGATGCCTACCTGCTGGAGGCCGAGCTGCAGCAGCGCGATGACAATACCGAGGCGGAAATGGCGGTGCTGACCCGCGGGCTGGCGGCCTACCCGGACGATGGGGCCTTGTTGTATGCCCGCGCACTGGCCTGGGAGCGCAACGATGACGTGCCGCGCGCCGAGGCTGACCTGCGCAAGATCCTCGTGGCCGAGCCGGAAAACGTGGCCGCGCTCAACGCACTGGGTTACACGCTGGCCGATCGCACCCAGCGTTATCAGGAAGCGCTGGAACTGATCGACCGCGCGCGCGTGGCCGAGCCGGACAACGCGGCCATCGTCGACAGCTATGGCTGGGTGCTCTATCGGCTGGGTCGCAACGAAGAAGCACTGGTACATCTGCGTCGCGCCTGGGGCTTGAACAAGGACCCAGAAATCGCCGCGCATGTCGGTGAAGTGCTGTGGGTACTGGGCCAGAAGGAAGAAGCGCGGCGTTTCTTCGAGGAGGCCCGCAAGCTGGACCCGGACAACCGCGCGCTGCAGCGTGCGATCGAGAAATTTGGCGCATGAAGATAGTGATGTGGCGGGTGCCGCTGGTGGTGTTGGTGGCAGGTGCGCTGGGCGCGTGTACCTCGGTTTCCACCCGGCAGAAGGCGCCGGTGGCGGCAGAAGTGGAGCAGGTTTCCGCACAAGCGCAGGCCGCCGAGCAGGCGCGCCAGGCGGCATTGCGTGCGCAGCCGGAGTGGGCGTTCCAGGGCCGGGTCGCCATCAGCAAGGGCAACAAGGGCGGCAATGGTCGCATTGACTGGCAACAGCAGGATCAGAGCTACCGGATCAGTCTCTCGGCGCCGGTCACCCGGCAGAGTTGGCAACTGACCGGCGGCGCGGGCCAGCAGGCGCGTCTGGAAGGGTTGGAGGGTGGCCCGCGCGGCGGCGACGATGCTGGCCAAGTGTTGTTGCAGGCTACCGGCTGGGAAATCCCTGTCGTGCAATTGCCCGACTGGGTGCGCGGGCTGCCCGCACAGGTGGCAGGCGTGCCTGATCACCAGGGTTTTGATGCCGAAGGCCGCCCGCGCGTACTGCGTCAGCAGGGTTGGCAGGTTGATTACCTGGATTGGTACCCGGCCGAAGCCGGTCGCCCGTCATTGCCGCGTCGCATCGAGGCAGTCAATGGCGATGCCAAGGTGCGGTTGATTGTTGATGAATGGGGCGCGGGCAGCAATGACGGTGGTTGAAATGGCGGGCTGGTCGTACTGGCCTGCGCCGGCAAAGCTGAACCTGTTCCTGCATATCACCGGCCGGCGGCCGGATGGCTATCACGAGCTGCAGACCGTCTTTCGCCTGCTGGACTGGGGCGACCGCATCGGCCTGCGTGTGCGTGAAGACGGCCTGATACGTCGCGATGGGCCGTCGGTGCCGGGCGTCGCCGAGGCGGACGACCTTGTTGTTCGCGCTGCGATTGCCTTGCAAATTGCCGCCAATTGTTCTCAAGGTGCCGATATCCGGGTCGAGAAAAAGATTCCGGCAGGCGGCGGTTTCGGTGGCGGCTCGTCCGATGCCGCCACCGTGCTGGTGGCGCTGAACGCGCTGTGGGGCACCGGCCTGGGCGAGGACGCGCTGGCCGCCATCGGCCTGCAACTGGGTGCCGATGTGCCGGTTTTTGCGCGCGGGCGCAGTGCCTGGGCCGAAGGCGTGGGCGAAAAGCTGCAGGCCATTGACCTGCCACAAGCGTGGTATGTGCTGGTGGATCCGGGTGTTCATGTGCCCACGGCTGAACTTTTTCGCTCCCCGCATTTGACGCGGGATGCCGCGCCCGTGAAAATAGCGGACTTCGCTTCCGGGACCGTCCTCGGAAATGCGTTCGAGCCGGTACTGCGGCGTCGGGAACCAGCCATCGAGGCCGTGTTCCAGGCCCTGTCAGGTATCGGCCGGGCACGGCTCACGGGGTCGGGAAGCGGTTGTTTCGTCGAATTCACCACGCGCGCTGCTGCAGAGCAGGCCCTGGCGAAATTGCCGAAGGAACTGCGGGCATGGGTGGCCGCGGGCGTTGATCGCTCGCCACTGCTTGATGCACTGGATACGACGGGAATTGTTTGATGCAGGGGCGTCGCCAAGAGGCCCAAGGCACCAGGTTTTGATCCTGGCATTCGTAGGTTCGAATCCTACCGCCCCTGCCACTCCTTTCCTGGAGGTTGTAAGCGCAATGGACATGCGCGAACCGCAATACGTGCCACCACTGTCGTAATCCCGATCCTTCCGCTACTCGCCCCCGCCCGAGAGAGCTGTCATGCAAGATTCCCCGAACCTGCTGGTCTTTTCCGGCAACGCCAACAAACACCTTGCGCAGAGCATCTGCAAGGAGCTGGGGGTGAGGCCGGGCAAGGCGCTGGTTTCCAAGTTCTCCGACGGTGAAGTGCAGGTCGAGATCCAGGAAAACGTGCGCAAGCAGGATGTGTTCGTGGTCCAGTCCACGGGCGCCCCGAGTGCTGAAAACCTGATGGAACTGCTGGTGATCATCGACGCGCTCAAGCGCGCGAGCGCCGCTTCCGTCACCGCGGTGGTGCCGTACTTCGGTTATGCCCGCCAGGACCGCCGCATGCGTTCCTCGCGCGTGCCGATCACGGCAAAGGTTGCCGCCAAGATGTTCTCGGCAGTGAATACCGACCAGATCCTCACGGTCGATCTGCACGCCGACCAGATCCAGGGGTTCTTCGACATCCCCGTGGACAATGTGTACGCCTCGCCGCTGCTGCTGGCCGACATCTGGCGCGCCTACGGCACCGACAACCTGATCGTGGTCAGCCCGGACGTTGGCGGCGTGGTACGCGCCCGCGCCGTGGCAAAGCGCCTGGATGATGCCGACCTGGCCATCATCGACAAGCGCCGCCCGCGTGCCAACGTCGCTACGGTGATGAACATCATCGGCGACGTTGAAGGCAAGACCTGCGTGATGGTCGATGACATCGTCGACACCGCCGGCACCCTGTGTGCTGCCGCTGCTGCCCTCAAGGCGCGCGGTGCACTCAAAGTTGCTGCGTACTGCACCCACGCCGTGCTCTCGGGCCCGGCGGTGGACAACTTGAACAACTCCCAGCTCGACGAGCTGGTGGTGACCGACACGATTCCGCTTTCCGAAGTGGCGCGCGTCTGTCCCAAGATCCGCCAGATCAGCGTGGCCGAAATGCTGGCCGAGACGATGCGCCGCATCGCCTTCGGTGAGTCGGTCAGCTCGATGTACGTGGATTGATGCATCCGGTCCCCGGCTTGCCGGGGATCACAACGGGCTCTTCTGGTCGCGGAAGAGTCTTTACGCAGCGCCGCGAGGCGGTGCAACAACCTAGAGTAGTCAACAATGGCAAAGTCCCACGAAATCAAAGTCGCCCGTCGTGACGTGCAAGGTCAGGGTGCGAGCCGCCGCCTGCGTCATGAAGGCGTCGTCCCGGGTATCGTTTACGGCGGTGATAAGGAGCCGGTGAAGGTCCAGTTCAACCACAACGAGATCTGGCTGGCCCAGTTCAACGACTGGTTCTACTCCTCGATCATCGACCTGAACCTCGACGGCACCATCCACAAGGTGCTGCTGCGTGACATGCAGCGTCACCCGTACAAGCAGCTGGTCATGCACCTGGACTTCCAGCGCGTGAACGAAAACGAAGTGCTGCACGCTTCGGTGCCGCTGACCTTCATCAACGAAGACACCTCGCCGGCTGGCAAGGCTGCCGACGTGCTGGTCACCCACGAACTGAAGGAAGTGGCCATCGCCTGCTTGCCGAAGGATCTGCCGCAGTCGATCGAAGTCGACCTGGGCGAGCTGAAGGCTGGCGACATCATCTACCTGTCGGGCCTGAAGCTGCCGGCTGGTGTTGAAATTCCGGCGCTGAAGCTGGGCAAGAGCCACGACGATGCCGTGGTCATCGCCAAGATCGGCGCTGCTGAAGAAGACGAAGCAGCCGCCGAGTAATCGGCATGTTGTGCCCGCCCTCCGGGGCGGGCATGACGGATGCATCTGACAGATGACTGGCTTGCGATTGATCGTCGGTCTGGGCAATCCCGGACCCGAACATGCCCGGACCCGGCACAATGCCGGGTTTCATTTCGTTGAGGCCCTGGCAGAGCGGCAGGGTGCGCGCTGGACGCTTGAAAGCAAGCTGTTCGGTGAAGTTGCCAAGGTCGATATCGGCGGACAGCCGGTGTGGCTGCTCAAGCCGGCCACCTTCATGAATCTTTCCGGCAAATCGGTGACCGCCGCGCAGCGGTTCTGGAAGATCGAGCCGGAGCAGACGCTGCTTGCACACGACGAACTGGACATGCCGCCTGGCGTGGCACGGCTCAAGTTCGATGGCGGCCACGGCGGCCAGAACGGCCTGCGCGACACCATCCGTCTGCTGGGTCACGGAAAATTCCATCGTCTGCGTCTGGGTATTGGCCATCCCGGTCACAAGGACCGCGTGGTGGGCTGGGTGTTGAATCGTCCCTCGCCCCAGGATGCGGTGTTGATGGATCAAGCCATTGATGCAGCCATCGACGTGATGCCGCTGGCAGTGGCAGGTGATTTCAACGAAGCCATGAAGCGGCTGCATACCAGCGGTAAGTAGGGAATGGGGAATGGGGAATCGGAAGGCACGAGATGCCCTCCCATTCCCTATTCCCGATTCTCAATTCCCGAGGGCTGAACCATGGGTATCAAATGCGGCATCGTCGGTCTGCCCAATGTCGGCAAGTCGACCCTGTTCAATGCGTTGACCAAGGCGGGTATCGCCGCGGCCAACTTCCCGTTCTGCACGATCGAGCCGAACACGGGCGTGGTGCCGGTGCCGGACCCGCGCCTTGACGCGCTGGCGGCCATCGTCAAGCCGGAGCGGGTGATCCCGACCACGATGGAATTTGTCGACATCGCCGGTCTGGTTGCCGGTGCATCCAAGGGTGAAGGCCTGGGCAACAAGTTCCTGGCCCACATCCGCGAGACCGACGCCATCGCCCACGTCGTGCGCTGTTTCGAGGACGGCAACGTCATCCACGTGGCCAACAAGGTTGATCCGATTGCCGATATCGAAACCATCGATACCGAGCTGGCGCTGGCTGACCTGGAGTCGGTGTTGAAGGCACTGGACCGCGCCACCCGCGCGGCCAAGGCCAACGACAAGGAAGCGCTGGCGCGCAAGCCGGTGCTGGAGAAGTTGTCGGCGGTGCTGGACCAGGGCCGTTCGGCGCGTTCGGCCGGCCTTGATGCCGAGGAAAAGGCGCTGATCCGGGACATGTTCCTGATCACGCTGAAGCCGCTGATGTACATCGCCAACGTTGCCGAAGACGGCTTCGAGAACAACCCGCTGCTCGACGTGGTGCGCGCACGCGCCGAGGCCGAAGGCGCCGAAGTGGTGCCGGTGTGTGCGGCCATCGAAGAAGAAATGGCGCAGCTGGACGATGCCGACCGCGATGAGTTCCTGAAGGATCTCGGTCTGGAAGAGCCCGGCCTGAACCGTGTGATCCGTGCCGGCTACAAGCTGCTCGGCCTGCAGACCTACTTCACCGCCGGTGTGAAGGAAGTCCGCGCATGGCAGCTGCGCGCCGGTTCCACCGCACCGCAGGCGGCGGGCGTGATCCACACCGATTTCGAGCGTGGCTTCATCCGCGCCGAAACCATCAGCTACGAGGATTTCATCAACCTCAAGGGCGAGCAGGGCGCCAAGGAAGCGGGCCGCCTGCGTCTGGAAGGCAAGGAGTACATCGTCAAGGAAGGCGACGTGCTGCATTTCCGCTTCAACGTCTGATCGCTCCGGCGTCGTTGCTGCACAACAAGGCCCCGCATTGCGGGGCTTTGTTGCATCTGGACGACTGTGGTGTCCGGAAAACCATGCGGATATTCATACCGGCACTGTGGCGCCATTGGAGCCGAATGTGAGTCGCTGGTATCGGTGATCGGCGATGTGGAGTAAATCAGTTGCGCCGATAGGCAGGGTGCACTTGGGGCTCGCAGCTTCTCGTCCAGCCCAACGTTCCGATGCACGATGCCGGCAAGGACCAGGTTGCAGCGTCCCGTTCCGGGGTATCCCGTGGAATGCGCCTGCGGCGCGAAGAGGCCTTGAATCGCACAGCTTGTGCTGTCTCGAATCAACGATTGCGCTGCAAAGAAGATAGGAGCGTGTGGCGCGGTTGGTGAAAAATTGACCAATTTTTGCAATGTGTTGTTCCGACTTGCGTTTTCGTCTTTATCCACATGTTTTCCGCATCCCGCTCCACATCCGTTGTGGAGAAGTGGCTGAAAGCAAAGATCCGTGCCGGATGCAGGCTGATCCGATGCTGGTCAAAAAATGACCAGGCGTTGCAGAGCCTTGGTATGGCTGGCCTGCGGAGGCTTATCCACATCTTTCCCGCACTCCGCTCCACACGGGTTGTGGAGAACGCGATTGTTGGGATTTTCCCGCTGGCAAAGGCGCATCCGAAGGGTGGTGAAAAATTGATCGCCCTCCGTAAGCGCTTACGCGACAAGGGCTGCGGAGGCTTATCCACATGTTTCCCGATGCAGTCTCCACATGCGCTGTGGAGAACCCACGCGGCGATGCGTCCTAGCGGAACAGATCGGATTCCAGACAGAGTGTGATGAGGTCCTGGTCGCTGTGCGTGCCTAGCTTGCGCATGGCGTTGATTTTCTGGGTGCTGACCGTCTTGCTGCTGCGATTGAGCTGCCTGGCGATATCGCTCACATTCTTTCCGCTGATGAACAGACGTATGACCTCGAATTCGCGCGGAGACAATGCGGCGGGGCTTGTGTCCGCCGTCGTTGGCAATGAGCGATACAGGCGCCGCGATCGCAGCGTGGACAAGGCAAGGCGAAGCTCCATAAGGTCGCCGCTTTTTTTCACCACGCCGTTTGCGCCGGCACGGTACATCGCGGCGACCATGGAGGGCGTGGAGATCATTGTCAGGACCAGCACCTTGCAGTGGGGAAAGTGGCGCCGCAGGTAGGAGATGAGTTTGATGCCGTCACCGAGCGGGCCGTCGTCGGGCATGTTGTAGTCACATATCACCAGGTCCGGGGTGAGCGCGGACATCATCTCCACCAGGCTTGCAGGCGACATGGCCTGGCCGATGATCTCGATGCTGGGGTCATCTGCGACCACATCGCGAACACCGGCCAGGACGATGGGGTGGTCATCGGCAATGATGATCTTCATGCGGGGTGGCCTTCAGGCAGGAGGCGGTGGCAAGGGAGCGTCGCTGCGCCGCCACTGGGTGAGTTCGAGGCGGGACAAGGCAGAATCCAGCGCCTGCAGGAAGCGGAGGACAAACTCCGCGCATTCCTCCGGTTCGGCGCCCTTGGCAATGGCGTCCTCGATCAGTGACGCAGCGAAAGCCAGGTGCGTTGCCGACGCAATCACCAAGGCACCACGCATGCGGTGAAGCAACTGCCGCATCAGGTCAAGCCGCTGGAGTTCCAACGCCGCTGCCAGCCGGCGCTGATCATTGCGCATGGAAGGCAGGAATACCTCGCGTACCGCCTCCGGAACCACGATATGGTCGCCATGCTCGCCACTGAAGGTCAGGTTCATTGGCAGGCCTCTCGTGAAGACGGGGGCGTTGGCATGATGCAGGGCGTATTTGGTGCGGCGGCGGCAGATGGCCTGCTGTATGCGCCGGCAACCTGCCATTGCCATGCAGCCTGCCGCTGGAGTGACGGGGGGTGATGCGGAGCCGACGGTGTTTGAGGTTGGGGCCGGCGAGGCACCCGGCTCATGCGGACGCCCCGTCGCGCACGTTGCTCAGTGCCCTGCGCAATGCAGGGATGCTGATCGGTTTGAGTAGATAGTCATTCATGCCCTCGCGCATGCAGCGTGCGCGGTCTTCTTCGGAGGCATCAGCACTGGCGCCAATGATCGGCCCGGTGAAGCCCTGGCTGCGGAGTTGTCGGGTCAAGGTCAGGCCGTCCATTTCGGGCATGTTGAGGTCCGTCAGCACAGCATCGAATTGGTGGGTTGCGCAGTAGGTCAACGCCTCACGTCCATTACGGGCAGCTACCACACTGCATCCCAGCGTTCTGAGTTGCTCTTTCAGGAGCAGCAGATTAATGGGGTTGTCCTCGGCGACCAGCACCCTTAACCCAAGCTCGGTCAGTACCTGTGGCAGTGCAGGTGCAATGGTGGCGGCATGGGTACCCCGCTGCAGATCGGCGACGGCCTGGGCGATGGCGCGGATGCTGAACAATGTGACCGTGAGCTGCTCCGGCCGAGCGGGATCCCGGTTCGGCACCTCGCTTGCTTCGGGTGAGGTGATGACACGCGGGCCGGGCCAGTCGGAGGCCGCTCGATCACGCGGGTCGCTGTCAATGAGGATCGCATCGGGTGCGGTCGGTTCCATGCTGTCGGTGTAGGCAAACGCGGTGGCGCCCCAGCGCTGCAGCCACTGACAGGCGCTTTCCACCAGTTCCGGAATGGACGCACGAACGTAGACGGGAGGGTTGGCCTGCAATTGCGGTGCTGCATCCTGCGTACCCGCCGCGTCGCCGGGGGCGAGCGGCAAGGGCAGTATCACGTTGAAGCTGCTGCCCAGGCCGGGCTCGCTGACCAGCCGCAGCTCACCCTTCATCAGTCGCACCAGGTGGTCGCTGATCGACAGGCCCAGGCCGCTGCCATCGCCGCGTGCCCGGCTTTGGAGCTGGCCAAAGGGCTTGAACAGCCGGGCCTGCTCCGAAGCTGCGATGCCTGCGCCGGTATCAGTGACTTGCCAGCTGATCGACGCAACACCGTCTTGGCAATCCAGCAGGCGTACGCGCAGGAAAATGCGTCCGCTGTCAGTGAATTTGATGGCATTGCTGAGAAGGTTTCCCAGCACCTGGCGGATGCGGTCGGCATCCCCCAGTACCCGCGCAGGCAGCTGCGGATCGGTGCAGACCAGTATCTGCAACTGTTTGCGCAGGGCCGAGTCTGCGTAGGCGCGCAACGTGTTCTCGGCCAGGTCCAGTGGCGAGAATGCGGCCGAAGCCAGTACCAGTTGCCCCGCTTCTATCCGGGTGACATCCAGGGTGTCGCGTATCAGTTGCTGCAGCACCGAGGAGGATTGTTGTATCAGCCGCAGGTACTGCGCCTGTTTGGGATCCAATGGTGTGCGGGCGAGCAGTTCCAGCGTGCCCAGCATTCCATACAGTGGTGTCCGGATTTCATGGCTCAGCGTGGCGACGAAGGTACTCTTTGCTCGGCTGGCCATGTCCGCGGCACTGCGTGCGGCTTCCAGTGCTGAACGCACCTGCTGATGCTGGCTGATGTCATTGAAGACGCACAGCAGCACGTCCTCGTCGTGGTATCGGGTGGTCGCGTGCAGTACCTGCAGTTGCCGGCCGTCATGTGTGGTGAAGTCCACCGGGTTGCCGGCCTGTGCATCCGATGAGCCCAGCAGGTGTCGCCAGCTGCCATCCCAGTCGCCCTTGCCGGTGTCACACCCCAGCCAGTCACGCGCGCATTGGTTGTCCAGCACCACTTCGTTGTCGCGGCAACGCAGGACACAGATGCCGACCGGCGCTATGTCGATGACGGTCGCGCCGAACTCGAAACTTTCCAATAATTGGCGGTGTTGCAGGCGTGCCGGTTGAATCAACTGACGATCCAACCGCCGCATCAATGCCCACAATGTGCCGGCCGCGAGCAGGCATGCCAGCAGCGCGCCCACGAGATGTCCACGGATGTCGCGCAGCAGTTGCATCAGGGGCAGGTGGTAGACCACACGCCAGCCGTCCTGGCCGACGCCCTTGACCAGCGCCAGGCCTTTTGGCAACCCGTGTTCCCAGACCGTGGAGAACGCATCCTTGCGATGCGAGCCCAGCCATCGGGGCGATGGCGGGGAGCCGGCGCCGCTGGAAAGTGCCTGGAGGTCATGGGGGTTGAGCAGGGCCGCGTCTTCGTCCCCGTTGGACTGGATGGCGCGCGTCACGGCATTGGCATCCAGTACCAGCACCAGCCAATTCCGCGTGACAATACTGCCGCCCACGGCGCGATAGAGGTAGAGCGCGGTGTTGTCAGGTGCTGCTGGCACCATCCAGAACACGCCCGTGTTGCCGCGCGTGGGCAGAGCATGTTGCTGCAGCAACGCGGGGTCCAGGGCGGGAAGCACGGCAGTGTCCTGCGAAACCGGAGTGTGCAGCCAGCGCATCGATGGCACGGGATGATCGTTGACGTGCAGTAGTTGCGCGCCGAGGCTGTCCAGGGTCTCTTCGGCCTTTGCCGACAACAGCAGCTGCAGCGGCAGGCCATCGTGGGTGGTGCCCAGCGATATGCGGCGCATGTCGCTGCCGTTGCCCGTGACCGATGCTGCCGGCAGTGCCGGCCATGCCACAACGGAGTCGGCCAGGAATTTCAGCAGGGCTTCGCGTTGATCGAAATAGAGCTGTGCGCGGTAGGCAGCCGCGTTCATGTCGCGGCGGTGCTGCGAAGTGCTTTCGCTCACCTGTGCTGCGAGGTGGAAACCTGCGGCGCCAAGCAGGCAAAGCAGCACGCACACTGAAAGGCAGCGGAGCAGCACGGTGGCTGCTACGGAGGGAGCGTCAACGGCGGGGCGCCGAGGCAGGAGGCGATGCATCGGCGCATGCTAGGTGGCGCATGCTGATGCGCACATCAGCTGATTCCTAATTTTCATGAGGTGAAAATCCTGCGCTGGCCGCTCTGGTTTTCTCAATGGACAAAGCCCGCCATGCGGCGGGCTTTGTGGGTGAAAGGCCGAGCGGGGCAGGGGTTACAACGCGCTGCCACCGAACTTGTGGGTGTATTGCAGGTTGATCTGCCGGCCAACACTGTCGAACCAGGAAATGTCGTAGTACGGGTAGGACGTGTAGGTCGGATCCTTGGGCGGCATCTTGTTGAAGATGTTGGCGACCGAGAGCGTCAGGCGTGAGTGCTCGTCGAAGCGGTACTGGACCGATGCGTTGTAGCGATAGGTGGCGCGGATGTAGGGGCCCGGATCGCCGTCTTCCCAGATCTGATCATAGGACCAGCCATTGGGCAGCTTCCCAAGACGTTGGCCGTAGACGGTAGCCGCCCAGGCGTCCTTTTCCCAACTGATGCTGGCGCTGCTTTTTGTGCGGGGAATATCGAAGCCGCTGTTGACCTCGAACTGGTCCTTCACCACATCGCCCGCATATTGCTGGAAGTCATGCTTCCTTACCCAGGTGTGCGTTCCGCTGAAGGTGAACTGCCCAATGCCGGTGATCAGACGGTAGCGCACGGCGACATCAAGGCCCTCCGTGGACTCCTTGGCAATATTGATGGGGTTGACGTGAACGCCATACAGCGAGCCATTGCTGCTGCGGGTAACGCGTGCGAGAGCATCCACGCAGGTAGGCGAGGCGGCATCCAGGTTGCCGAGTCTGCAGGCGGCCTCGTCGCGAAGGATCTGATCGGTACTCATATCCTGAACCTGATCGCGCATGTCGATGTTGAACCAGTCGGCGGAGATATCCAGGCCATCCATCGGCGACCAGACGATACCGGCGGTCCATGACGTACTGGTCTCCGGGTCGAGGTTGCGATTGCCTTCACGGCTGCGGATCAATCCGGTTTCGTAGTCGGCCGGTGATTCGTCCGGATCGGTGCTTTGCGCATAGGCGTAGTAATCGTTGCCCGTGGTCTCGTCATTGCCCGGGCCGGAGTACACATAGTGGAGATCCGGCGCGCGGAAGGCCGTGCCATAGGAGCCACGAAGCAGCAGCGAAGCAATGGGGCGCCATTCGATACCGCTGCTCCATGTGGCTTTACCGATGCTGTTGCCGGAATAGCGGTACTGGTCGTAGCGACCGGCCACGCTCAAGTTCAGTGTTTCATGCAGTGGCAGGCGCAGTTCCGCAGCGCCCGCCCAGCGGTTGCGGCTGCCTTCGCCGTCGGAGTCCTTCCAGCTGTAGTAGTAATACTCCTTGGCCAGCGGATCCGGGTTCAGTGCGTACGATTGGCGGCCCAGCTCGACCGTGCCAGCAAAGCCGGCATCGCCGCCGGGAAGGGTGAACAGGTCACCCTTGCTGACGGTAAGCGACAGCGTGCCGGTTTCGGATTTCGGGGTGTACACGGAGCGCGCGGCAATGGAGTCGTATTCCGCGCGCGTGAGTGGGCGGTACAGGCGATCCGGGTCGGCGTTGTAGATGGGGAACCCATCGCCGTCTACGCCAAGCTGTGGGCCGAGGAAAAGCGCATTGGCTTTGGCGGCGATGATCTGCGGCCAGCTGATCTTTGAACGGTACTGCGAGTAACTCAGTGCAGCCTCGTAGCCCCAGCTGTCGGCCCAGGTTCCCTTGAGGCCGGTAGTCACGCCCAGGGTTTTCTGGGTGCTCTTGACCATTCCATTGTTCAGCCCACCCATTTCTTCCGGCGAGAACTGGCGCTGCCAGAACTCCACCTGGTCAGTGGCCTGGTTGAAGAAATAGCCGTCCTCATTGCCATCGGCGGCCATGTGGCTCCATGAGGTGACGTCGTTGAACAGGGCTATGTCGTGGTAGCCCATCTGCACATCGGCAAACCATTCACTGCCATTGTCGAAGGCATAGCTCAGGGAGGCGAACCCGTTTATTCCGCGGCGCTTGCTGATGATGGTGCCGTAACCGATGGCTTCGTCGCTGCCGCAGTAGTAGCCGTCCGTCGCGTCTTTCGTAACCGGGTCCTCCGGGCCCCAGCCGGGGCGGGCAGCGTAGTAGGTGCTGTTGCCGTTCTGCCCCGCCAGCCTGTCGCAGGCAGCTTTACCTGGATCCAGGTACTCATCGCTCCAGTTGGTGCGCAGGTAGTTGCGACGGGCAATGCGATAGCGATCACTCGGTGCATCCTTGCTCGAATCCTGGATGCCGCGTTGGTACGCCCACAACGGTGTCTGTGATTGCAGCTCGATGCTGTAGACGCCGCTCAGCCGGCCTTTCTCGAAGCCGCTGACCATGCTGATGTCGAACGATTCGCCACCGCCTTCGGTGGTGGTGCCAACGCGTGCGTCAACCGTGGTGCCGTCGGCGCTCTTCTTCAGTATGAAATTCACCACGCCGGAGATCGCATCCGAGCCGTAGATGGCTGAAGCACTGCCGGTGAGCACTTCGATGCGATCAATCATGCCCAACGGAATGTTGGAGATGTCCGTGAAATTGCTGCGGCCCTTGAATGGCATCGGGAAGTCGGCGATGCGGCGTCCATTCACCAGCACCAGCGTGTGATTGGGGCCGAGCCCACGCAGATCCACCTGCTGGGCGCCGGGTGAAAAGTCCGCGCCGCTGGAGGACTGCTGGCTCTGCGTTTCGCCGCCGTTCTGGGTCATGGCGCGGAGTACATCCGGAATGCTGGTGAAGCCGGCGGACGTGATCTGCTCCGCCGTCACCACCGTGATCGGCGCCGGCCCTTCAACCTGTGCACGGGGAATACGCGAGCCGGTGACCTGCACGGTATCCAGTTGTTGGGGCTGGCCTCCTGATGCGGTCTGGGCCAGAACGGGGGCAGACATGGCCAACAGGGCCAGCTGGATTGAACACACCACTGCGCGTTTACGCATGAATCAGCTCTCTGATGAAAAGTGTTCTGGAAATTCCCGATCCAGCGCCTCAGTAGGTGCCGGTTATCCCAGTCAGAAAATCTGAATGGGTTGGCCGCATCTAACACCTTTTTTACATCCTTGACCACTGCCGAAAAGTCTGGCATTTGGGCTGCAAGCGATTACATCAGCGGGCTGGAAAGTGTGATGAAACGTAAGAATTCCCGGCGTGGCCGATGGTTTCTTTTGGCACTAATTGCGGGTGTGGCCAGTGCTGCAGTTGCACAGGACACGGACACGCTCTCTCGCGCCGGTTATCGCTACTACGAGATCGGCAAACTGGACGCGCCGCGCCCCGGCAAGACCGAGGCCGCGATGCTGCTGATGGGCGGCGGTGACTTTGCCCCGGAGGCTTTCCGTTGGTGGGTGGAACGTGCCGGCAACGGGCGTGTGGTGGTCCTGCGCGCGTCCGGTGCCGATGATCTGCAGAACGAGATCTATCACGACATCGGTGGCGTCACCGCAGTGCAGACGTTGGTATTCGACAACCGCAAGGCTGCCGATGACCCGGACGTACTGCGCGTGGTGCGCGGTGCCGATGCCATCTTCATCGCAGGCGGCGACCAGGCGCGCTACATCCGTTTCTGGAAAGGCACGGCGCTCAACACGGCCTTGAACGAGCACATTCGTGCCGGCAAGCCGATTGGTGGCACCAGTGCAGGCCTGGCAATTCTCGGTCGCCATGCCTATGGGGCGCTGGATGGCGGCAGTGTTGATTCGCTCACCGCCATGAATGACCCGATGGGCAGCGAGGTCACCATGGACAAGGGCTTTTTGAACATGCCTTACCTGTCCAACGTGGTCACGGACACGCATTTCGCCAGGCGCGACCGACTGGGGCGTCTGATCGTATTCGTGGCCCGCGCCGCGCAGGAGGAAGGCCAAAGCGACATCATCGGCATCGGCGTGGATGAAGACACCGCCTTGTGCGTGGAAGCCGACGGGCGCGGGCGCGTCTATTCCTTGAACGACGGCTACGCATGGCTGGTGATGCCGCGTCATGAGGCCGGGCGTTTGAATCCTGGTGCACCACTGGACTTCGGGGCGATCCCGGTGACCGGCGTGGGGCAGGGCAGTCGCCTGCACCTGGATGGTTTCAAGGTCGACAACGCTGCTTTCACCGCCGTGGCAAGTGTGGTGGATGGCGAGCTGCAGTTGCGGCCGCACTGAGCGGCCTGCAGGCGGAGCGTGACCGGAAGGGGCTTCGGCCCCTTTTTCGTGCCTGTCTGTTCAGCCTGTCGATGGGATGCCTAGAATCGGCTTCCTTTCCGGAGTGAAGAAACATGAAGCTGACTTCTGCGGTACTGCTGGGCCTGGCGTCGTTGTCTTCAGGGGTTGCGATGGCCGCATCCTCCCCCTTGCTGGTCATCCACGGCGGTGCAGGCGTGGAGCGCAAGGACTTCAGCCCGGAGGAAGAGCGCGCCGCGCGCACGGCACTGGCCGAGGCGCTGCGCAAAGGGCACCAGGCGCTGATGGCCGGAAAGCCGGCGATGGATGCGGTAACCGCCGCCATCACCGTGCTGGAGGACGATCCCACTTTCAACGCCGGCCGCGGTGCGGTGTTCACCCACGATGGCAAGAATGAACTGGACGCCTCGTTGATGGACGGTGCCACCTTGCGCGCGGGCGCAGTGGCAGGCGTGCATACGGTGAAGAACCCCATCCTGCTGGCGCGCGCGGTGATGGAGCATTCCCCGCACGTGATGATGGTGGGAGAGGGCGCGGAGATGTTCGCGAGCGAGCAGAAGATTCCGCTGGTCGATCCTTCCTACTTCCGCACGGACAAGCGCTGGCAGCAGCTGCAGCGTGCATTGAAGGAGGAGGCCAATGGCCAGGCGCACGCCGATCTGGAAACCGCAAAGCACTTCGGCACCGTCGGCGCGGTGGCGCTGGATGCCGAGGGCAAGCTGGCCGCGGGTACCTCGACCGGCGGCATGACCAACAAGCGCTACGGCCGCGTCGGCGACTCGCCGATCATCGGCGCCGGCACCTATGCCAATGCGCGCTGCGCGGTGTCCGGCACGGGCTGGGGGGAGTTCTACATCCGCCTGGCAGTGGCGCATGAGATCTGCGCACGCATGCAATACCTGGGAGAAACCGCAGCGCAGGCCGGTGAGGAAGTCATTGGCAAGCGCGTGCCGGCGTTGGGCGGTGATGGCGGCGCCATCGTGCTTTCAGCAGACGGCAGCGCAGCGACTCCCTTCAATGCCGAGGGCATGTATCGCGGCTGGATCGGTGCCGACGGCGTGCCGCACGTTGCCATTTTCGACAGCGAAAAGCTGGCGATGCCGAAGGAGTGATGGCTGCGCCGAGCGTGGACGGAAATATTTCATCAGATGTGAAGATTTCTGTTGACAGCATCGGCGTTCATCACCAGAATAGCGCGCTCTCCCACCCCTGACCGTTTAGGCCAAGGTCCTCAAAAAGGGGTGGAGCGGAGGGATACCCAAGCGGCCAACGGGGGCAGACTGTAAATCTGCTGGCTTACGCCTTCGGTGGTTCGAATCCACCTCCCTCCACCAGTTTCAATGTTGTGATGTGTGTTCCCGGTGCGGGAGTAGTTCAACGGTAGAACCTCAGCCTTCCAAGCTGATGGTGCGGGTTCGATTCCCGTCTCCCGCTCCATTGAACGATTCTGAAAACATGTCATAATAGAAAACTCGCTCACGTAGCTCAGTCGGTAGAGCACCTCCTTGGTAAGGAGGAGGTCGAAGGTTCGATTCCTTTCGTGAGCACCATCTTGCCGATAGCGCCATAACCAACCTGTTACCGAGAAGAAGCAGCCATGTCCAAGGGTAAGTTCGAACGTACCAAGCCGCACGTCAACGTCGGCACCATCGGCCACGTCGACCATGGCAAGACCACGCTGACCGCCGCACTGACCAAGATCGGTGCCGAGCGCTTCGGTGGCGAGTTCAAGGATTACTCCTCGATCGACGCCGCGCCGGAAGAAAAGGCGCGTGGTATCACGATCTCGACCGCACACGTTGAGTACGAATCCGACACCCGTCACTACGCCCACGTGGATTGCCCGGGCCATGCTGACTACGTCAAGAACATGATCACCGGCGCTGCGCAGATGGACGGCGCGATCCTGGTGTGCTCGGCCGCTGACGGCCCGATGCCGCAGACCCGTGAGCACATCCTGCTGTCGCGTCAGGTCGGCGTGCCGTACATCGTCGTGTTCCTGAACAAGGCCGACATGGTGGACGACGCCGAGCTGCTGGAACTGGTTGAAATGGAAGTCCGCGAGCTGCTGAGCAAGTACGACTTCCCGGGCGACGACACCCCGATCATCTCGGGCTCGGCTCGCATGGCGCTGGAAGGCGACCAGAGCGAAATCGGCGTGCCGGCCATCCTGAAGCTGGTCGACGCCCTGGACAGCTGGATCCCGACGCCGGAGCGCGACGTGGACAAGCCGTTCCTGATGCCGGTGGAAGACGTGTTCTCGATCTCGGGCCGCGGCACCGTGGTGACCGGCCGTATCGAGCGCGGCGTGATCAAGGTCGGCGAAGAAATCGAAATCGTCGGTATCCGTCCGGTCCAGAAGACCACCGTCACCGGCGTGGAAATGTTCCGCAAGCTGCTGGACCAGGGTCAGGCAGGTGACAACGCCGGTCTGCTGCTGCGCGGCACCAAGCGTGACGACGTCGAGCGTGGCCAGGTGCTGGCCAAGCCGGGTTCGATCAAGCCGCACACCCAGTTCGACGCCGAAGTGTACGTGCTGTCGAAGGACGAGGGCGGCCGTCACACCCCGTTCTTCAAGGGCTACCGTCCGCAGTTCTACTTCCGTACCACCGACATCACGGGTGCGGTTGAGCTGCCGGAAGGCGTTGAGATGGTGATGCCGGGCGACAACGTGAAGATGGCTGTCACCCTGATCAACCCGGTGGCAATGGACGAAGGTCTGCGCTTCGCCATCCGTGAAGGCGGTCGTACCGTCGGCGCCGGTGTCGTTTCCAAGATCATCGCGTAATTTTGTAATGCCGGCGGTTGCATAGTGCCGCTGGTCTTGCGAATGGCGGGCCGGGAACCTCGGTCCGCCTTCGCCGTCTAAGGGAAGGCAGGTTTTTTCAGTACGCCAGTAGCTCAATTGGCAGAGCAGCGGTCTCCAAAACCGCAGGTTGGGGGTTCGAGTCCCTCCTGGCGTGCCACTTGCAACTCCCTATCCAGTGACCTTGGTCGCACCAGCAGCAAGAGCCGGATGAACAGCAAGATCGACCACTCCAAGTCCGCCGCTTCCGGTGGCGATATCGTCAAGTACATCAGTGCTGCATTACTGGTGCTGGCGGGTTTGTTCGTGTGGTTCTGGTTCGCCGATCCGATCCGCTCGACCCAGTTGGGTACATGGTCCGGCCAGCTGCGTGCTTTGGCTGTCGTCGTGGGCCTGGTTGCTGCAGGCGGCGTGTTCATGCTGAGCACGAAGGGCCGTCAGACGCTCGAGTTTCTTTCAGAATCCCGTTTTGAACTGCGCAAGGTCGTTTGGCCGACCCGCCAGGAAGCCATCCGTATGACGTGGGTGGTGGTCGTGGTGGTGATCGTGTTGAGCCTGCTCTTGGGTGGTTTCGATTTCGTGATCCAGAAGCTGACCCAGTGGTTCCTGGGTCGTTGAGGAGTTAACAGTGAAGCGTTGGTACGTCGTTCACGCCTATTCAGGTTTTGAGAAGTCGGTGGCGCAGGCATTGCGTGATCGCATCGCGCGTGACGAAATGCAGGAGCTTTTCGGCGACGTGCTGGTTCCCACGGAAGAAGTGGTAGAGATGCGCGCCGGCCAGAAGCGCCGTTCCGAGCGCAAGTTCTTCCCGGGCTATGTTCTGGTTCAGATCGAAACTCACGAAGAAGCCGGCATTCCGCGTATCGATAACGAAAGCTGGCACCTTGTGAAGGAAACCCCGAAGGTCATGGGTTTCATCGGTGGCACTGCCGATCGTCCGTTGCCGATTCGCGACGAGGAAGCTGCTGCGATCCTGGACCGCGTTCAGGAAGGTGTCGAGAAGCCGCGTCCGAAGGTGCTGTTCGAGCCGGGTCAAATGGTTCGCGTCACCGAGGGTCCGTTCAACGATTTCAATGGCGTTGTGGAAGAAGTCAACTACGAGAAGAGCCGCGTGCGCGTCTCGGTGTTGATCTTCGGTCGCGCCACCCCGGTCGAGCTGGAGTTCGGCCAGGTCGAAAAGGCGGTCTGATTCCGCCCGCGCCCTGCCTGTTCAGGCAGGCGCTGAAAAAACTGCTAGAATTGCCGGCTCCCTGTCTTGGGGGTTTGATCAAAGGCTGCCGAGAGGTGGCCTTTGGTGCGATTCAAGGATTTCAAAGCGCGATGCCGGGACGCGTGATTCCCGGTCCGATGGGGAGCCTGTTGTCGCAAGGCGCTAGCACCCGGAGAGCACTCAAATGGCAAAGAAAGTTGTCGGTTACATCAAGCTGCAGGTGAAGGCCGGTCAGGCCAACCCCTCGCCGCCGGTCGGTCCTGCGCTGGGTCAGCGCGGTCTGAACATCATGGAATTCTGCAAGGCGTTCAATGCTGCCACGCAGAAGCTGGAGCCGGGCCTGCCGGTGCCGGTGATCATCACGGCCTATTCGGACCGTACGTTCACCTTCATCACCAAGAGCACCCCGGCCACCGTGCTGCTCAAGAAGGCCGCAGGCATCACCTCCGGTTCCAAGCGCCCGAACACCGACAAGGTGGGCAAGGTCACCCGCAAGCAGCTTGAAGAAATCTGCAAGGCGAAGGAGCCGGATCTGACGGCTGCTGACCTGGACGCCGCCGTGCGTACGATCGCGGGCTCTGCCCGTTCCATGGGCCTGGTGGTAGAGGGTTAATCTGATGGCACAGACCAAGCGTGAGAAGGCCGCAAAGGCCGCCGTTGTCCCGGGCAAGGCGTATGCCTTCGATGAGGCTATCAATATCCTGAAGACCGTCAGCAAGGCCAAGTTCGTCGAGTCGATCGACGTGGCCGTGCGCCTGGGCGTGGATGCGAAGAAGTCCGACCAGCAGGTCCGTGGCTCCACCGTGCTGCCGGCTGGTACCGGCAAGTCGGTCCGCGTCGCCGTGTTCGCACCGGCCGGTGCCAAGGCTGACGAGGCTCTGGCCGCTGGCGCCGAGGCCGTCGGCATGGACGACCTGGCCGAGAAGATGCAGGCCGGCGATCTGAACTATGACGTCGTCATTGCTACCCCGGACGCGATGCGCGTTGTCGGTAAGCTGGGCACCGTGCTGGGCCCGCGTGGCCTGATGCCGAACCCGAAGGTCGGCACCGTTTCGGCCAACCCGGCTGAAGCCGTGAAGAATGCCAAGTCGGGTCAGGTGCGTTACCGCACCGACAAGGCCGGCATCATCCACTGCACCATCGGCAAGGCCAGCTTCGAAAACGGCGCGCTGCAGTCGAACCTGCAGGCGCTGCTGCTGGACCTGATCAAGGCCAAGCCGGCCACCTCGAAGGGCACCTACCTGCAGAAGGTTTCGGTCAGCTCGACGATGGGCCCGGGCGTGACGGTTGATCAGTCCTCGCTGACCCTGAAGTAATTGTTTCAAGCGGCCTCGGTACCCTTGGTGCCGAGGCCGTCATTTTGAAGGCGTCGCGCGGGCTTGCCTGCGTGGAGCCGTCAAAGACCGCAGGCGCGGTCAGCGCATACCGGCGACGGGCACGGAGGCTCGATCTGGCAAGGAGTCGCCGCCGGCATAGCGGGATCGCTTAATCGATTCTTCACCGGATCAACCTGCGTAGATGGTGATGCCCTTCTGGAGTTTTCTGGTTTAACGCACGTCTGGGGTAACCCAGGTTGGCCCACTCCAGGTCTAGAACGGCCACCACCGGAACATCACCCGATGTTCCCGGCGTCCAGGACGGATGCCGCCCAGGACCGCACACGGCTAGGAGCCGTAAGCGGAATTTGTTTGAAGCAGGGTGTTGAGGTTCGGCCAGGGAGGCCAGCAACAGTAGCATTGCCGCTCATTGCCAATCCCGGATCCCGAATCACCAATCCCCGCTTAAACGGAGGAGTGCAATGGCTCTCAATCTGTCCCAGAAGCAAGAAGTAGTCGCCGAACTGGCAGACGTCGCCGCCAAGGCTCACTCCTTGATCGCAGCCGAATACGCTGGCACCACGGTCGCTCAGATGACCGCGATGCGTAAGCAGGCCCGCGAAACCGGCGTTTTCTTGAAGGTTGTCAAGAACACGCTGGCCGCGCGCGCCGTTGAAGGCACCGATTTCGCAGTTGCAAAGGACCAGATGGTTGGTCCGCTGCTGTATGCGTTTTCGCTTGAGGAGCCCGGCGCAGCCGGTCGCCTGATCAAGGAAGCCGCCAAGGGCAACGACAAGCTGAAGGCAAAGGTCGTGGCAATCGGTGGGGAAATCTTCCCGGCCAGCCACGTCGAAGTGCTGGCATCGCTGCCGACCCGTGATCAGGCCCTGGCCATGCTGGCCCGCGTCCTGACCGAGCCGGTGACCATGTTCGCCCGCGCCGTCAAGGCTGTCGGTGAAAAGCAGGAAGGTGGTGCAGCTGCTGAAGCTGCCGAGCCGGCCGCTGAAACCGCCTAAGTTCGACGTCTTAGTGGTTCTGTAAAGAACCTCATCCCAGAATATTTTCAAAAGGTAATCAAAATGTCCCTTACCAACGAACAGATCGTCGACGCTATCGCCGAGAAGTCCCTGATGGAAGTGATGGAGCTGGTCAAGGCCATCGAAGAGAAGTTCGGCGTTTCGGCCGCTGCTCCGGTTGCTGTTGCTGCCGCTGGCCCGGTTGCTGCTGTTGAAGAGCAGACCGAATTCAACGTCATCCTGAAGGATGCTGGCGCCAAGAAGGTTGAAGTGATTAAGGCCGTCCGTGCCATCACCGGCCTGGGCCTGAAGGAAGCGAAGGATCTGGCCGAAGCCGGTGGCGTCGTGAAGGAAGGCGCTTCGAAGGAAGACGCCGACAAGTTCAAGAAGGAACTGGAAGCCGCCGGCGCCACCGTCGAGCTGAAGTAATCAGTTCCTTGCGTCGCCATCGATTCACGGCGATGCAGCCAGGGCTGGGGGTGTAAACCCCCGGCCCTTGGTCGTTTCAGTCCGCAACTGGTTTGCGGAAGGTTCTGCCCGGATGGCTGCCGTCGTTGATGGCGCTGATCGGTAAAGCCCAACTTCGTGTTTTAACGAGTTGGCAGTTGGAAGTAGCGGGAGAAGGCGTGCTGGTGCCGGCAATACCAGCGACTTCCAACTGACAATTTCAAGTTCCCTTCCAGGTTGTGGGCGCACAACCTGAACAACAAGGTGGAAGATCTCATGACGTCTTATTCGTACACCGAAAAGAAGCGCATCCGCAAAGATTTCGGCAAGCAGCGCTCGATCCTCGAAGTGCCGTTCCTGCTCGCCATCCAGGTCGACTCCTACCGTGAGTTCCTGCAGGAAAACGTTGACCCGGCCAAGCGTTCGGAGCATGGCCTGCACGCTGCGCTGAAGTCGGTGTTCCCGATTTCCAGCTACAGCGGCAATGCGGCGCTGGAGTATGTCGGTTACAAGCTGGGCGAGCCGGTATTTGACGAGCGCGAGTGCCGCCAGCGTGGCATGAGCTACGGTGCGCCGCTGCGCGTGACCGTCCGCCTGGTCATCTACGACCGCGAGTCGTCCACCAAGGCGATCAAGTACGTGAAGGAGCAGGAGGTCTATCTGGGCGAAATCCCGCTGATGACCGACAACGGCACCTTCATCGTCAACGGTACCGAGCGCGTCATCGTGTCGCAGCTGCACCGTTCGCCGGGCGTGTTCTTCGACCACGACCGTGGCAAGACCCACAGCTCGGGCAAGCTGCTGTACAGCGCCCGCATCATTCCTTACCGCGGCTCCTGGCTGGACTTCGAGTTCGACCCGAAGGATGCGCTGTTCACCCGTATCGACCGCCGCCGCAAGCTGCCGGTGTCGATCCTGCTGCGCGCACTGGGCTACAACAACGAAGAGATGCTGGCCGAGTTCTTCGAGGTCAACACCTTCCACATCAACCCGGACGAAGGCGTGCAGCTGGAGCTGGTGCCGGAGCGTCTGCGTGGCGAAACGCTGGGCTTTGACCTGGCTGACGGTGACAAGGTCATCGTGGAAGCCGGCAAGCGCATCACCGCGCGCCACATCAAGCAGCTGCAGGCCTCGGGCATTGCCGCCCTGGCCGTGCCGGACGACTACCTGGTTGGCCGCATCCTGTCGCACGACGTGGTTGATGCGAACACGGGTGAACTGCTGGCCCAGGCCAACGACGAAATCAGCGACGAGCAGCTGCAGAACTTCCGCAAGGCGGGTGTGGATGCGGTGGGCACGCTGTGGGTGAACGACCTGGACCGTGGCCCGTACCTGTCCAACACCCTGCGCATCGATCCGACCAAGACGCAGCTTGAAGCGCTGGTCGAAATCTACCGCATGATGCGTCCGGGCGAGCCGCCGACCAAGGACGCCGCACAGAACCTGTTCCACAACCTGTTCTTCACCTTCGAGCGCTACGACCTGTCCACGGTCGGCCGCATGAAGTTCAACCGCCGTGTCGGCCGCAAGGAAGTCACCGGCGAAGCCGTGCTGTACGACAACAAGTACTTCGGCGAGCGCAACGACGAAGAGTCCAAGCGTCTGGTCGCCGCGCATGGCGAAGGTTCGGACATCCTGGACGTGATCAAGGTGCTGACCGAGATCCGCAACGGCCGTGGCGTGGTCGATGACATCGATCACCTGGGCAACCGCCGCGTGCGTTCGGTCGGTGAAATGGCCGAGAACGTGTTCCGCGTGGGCCTGGTCCGCGTCGAGCGCGCGGTCAAGGAGCGCCTGTCGATGGCCGAGTCGGAAGGCTTGACCCCGCAGGAGCTGATCAACGCCAAGCCGGTTGCCGCTGCCATCAAGGAATTCTTCGGTTCCTCGCAGCTGTCGCAGTTCATGGACCAGAACAACCCGCTGTCGGAAGTCACGCACAAGCGTCGTGTCTCGGCCCTGGGCCCGGGCGGTCTGACCCGCGAGCGTGCCGGCTTCGAAGTGCGCGACGTGCACCCGACCCATTACGGCCGCGTCTGCACCATCGAAACGCCGGAAGGCCCGAACATCGGCCTGATCAACTCGCTGGCCGTGTTCGCACGCACCAACAAGTACGGCTTCCTGGAAACCCCGTACCGCAAGGTGCACGACGGCAAGGTCTCCGACGAGGTCGAGTTCCTGTCGGCCATCGAAGAAAACGAGTACGTCATCGCCCAGGCCAACGCCCTGACCGATGCAAAGAACATGCTCACCGAGCAGTTCGTGCCGTGCCGTTTCCAGGGTGAGTCGCTGCTCAAGCCGCCGGCGGAAGTCCACTTCATGGACGTCTCGCCGATGCAGACCGTGTCGGTCGCTGCGGCGCTGGTTCCGTTCCTGGAGCACGATGACGCCAACCGTGCACTGATGGGCGCCAACATGCAGCGTCAGGCCGTGCCGACCCTGCGTGCGCAGAAGCCGCTGGTGGGTACCGGCATCGAGCGCGCGGTTGCGCGTGACTCGGGTGTGACCGTGAACGCCCGTCGTGGCGGTGACATCGTGCAGATCGACGCTGGCCGCATCGTGGTCAAGGTCAACGAGAACGAGATCACCGACGCCGCGGATGCCGGCGTGGATATCTACAACCTGATCAAGTACACCCGTTCGAACCAGAACACCTGTATCAACCAGCGTCCGCTGGTGAACGTGGGTGATGTGATCGCGCGTGGCGACGTGCTGGCCGACGGCCCGTCCACCGACATCGGTGAGCTGGCACTGGGCCAGAACATGCTGATCGCGTTCATGCCGTGGAACGGCTACAACTTCGAAGACTCCATCCTGCTGTCCGAGCGCGTGGTGGAAGAAGATCGTTACACCACGATCCACATCGAAGAGCTGACCTGCGTCGCACGTGATACCAAGCTGGGGCCGGAGGAAATTTCCGCCGACATCCCGAACGTGTCCGAGCAGGCCCTGAACCGCCTGGACGAATCCGGCGTGGTGTACATCGGTGCCGAAGTGCGCGCCGGCGACATCATGGTTGGCAAGGTCACGCCGAAGGGCGAAAGCCAGCTGACCCCGGAAGAGAAGCTGCTGCGCGCCATCTTCGGCGAGAAGGCCTCCGATGTTAAGGACAGCTCGCTGCGCGTGCCGCCGGGCATGGACGGCACCGTCATCGACGTGCAGGTCTTCACCCGCGACGGCATCGAGAAGGACAAGCGTGCGCGTCAGATCGAAGAGTCCGAAATCAAGCGCGTCAAGAAGGATTTCGACGACCAGTTCCGCATCCTGGAAGCGGCCATCTATGCACGTCTGCGTTCGCAGATCGTGGGCAAGGTGGTCAACGGCGGCCCGAACCTGAAGAAGGGCGACAGCGTTTCCGACGCTTACCTGGACGGCCTGAAGAAGGCGGACTGGTTCACCCTGCGCATGAAGGACGACGACGCAGCCGAAGCCATCGAGCGTGCCCAGATGCAGATCCAGGCGCACGAGAAGGAATTCGAGCGTCGCTTCGCCGACAAGCGCGGCAAGATCACCCAGGGTGACGATCTGGCACCGGGCGTGCTGAAGATGGTCAAGGTGTTCCTGGCCGTGAAGCGTCGCATCCAGCCGGGTGACAAGATGGCAGGCCGCCACGGCAACAAGGGTGTGGTCTCCAATGTGGTGCCGGTCGAAGACATGCCGTACATGGCCGATGGCACCACGGTGGACATCTGCTTGAACCCGCTGGGCGTGCCGTCGCGTATGAACATCGGCCAGATTCTGGAAGTGCACCTTGGCTGGGCCGCAAAGGGCCTGGGCAAGCGCATCCAGGGCATGCTGGAACAGCAGCGTGCGGTGAGCGAGCTGCGTGAGTTCCTGGGCAAGATCTACAACCACGACTCCAAGCTGTCCGGTGAGCGCGTGGATCTGAGCCGCTTCAGCGATGAAGAGCTGATCAACCTGGCCAAGAACCTGACCGACGGCGTGCCGATGGCAACCCCGGTGTTCGACGGCGCGCTGGAAGAAGAAATCCGCGTGATGCTGGACCTGGCTTACCCGAGCGGCGCCCCGGAAACCGAGGTGCTGGGCTTCAACGCCAGCAAGACGCAGATGCAGCTGTATGACGGCCGCACCGGCGAGGCGTTTGATCGCCAGACCACCGTGGGCTACATGCACTACCTGAAGCTGAACCACCTGGTCGACGACAAGATGCACGCCCGTTCGACCGGCCCGTACTCGCTGGTTACCCAGCAGCCGCTGGGCGGCAAGGCGCAGTTCGGTGGTCAGCGCTTCGGTGAAATGGAAGTCTGGGCGCTGGAAGCCTACGGCGCGGCCTACACCCTGCAGGAAATGCTGACGGTGAAGTCCGATGACGTGCAGGGCCGCAACCAGATGTACAAGAACATCGTCGACGGTGAGCACGAGATGGTCGCGGGCATGCCGGAATCCTTCAACGTGTTGGTGAAGGAAATCCGCTCGCTGGCCATCAACATGGAACTGGAAGACAACTGAGATTGGGAATAGCGATTCGGGATTCGGGATTGGCAGCGCGCCAGTCCCGGGTTCTGCATCCCCGCTCTGACAAATCCCCAATCTCGAATTCCGAATCCCGGAGAAGAACATGAAAGACCTGCTCAACCTCTTCAACCAGCAGCGCCAGACGCTGGACTTCGACGCGATCAAGATCGCGCTGGCCTCGCCGGACCTGATCCGTTCGTGGTCCTTCGGCGAAGTGAAGAAGCCGGAAACCATCAACTACCGTACCTTCAAGCCGGAGCGTGACGGCCTGTTCTGCGCCGCCATCTTCGGGCCGGTCAAGGACTACGAGTGCCTGTGCGGAAAGTACAAGCGCATGAAGCACCGCGGTGTGGTCTGCGAAAAGTGCGGCACCGAAGTGACCCTGGCCAAGGTGCGTCGTGAGCGCATGGCGCACATCGACCTGGCATCGCCGGTCGCGCACATCTGGTTCCTCAAGTCGCTGCCGTCGCGCATCGGCCTGATGCTGGACATGACCCTGCGCGACATCGAGCGCGTGCTGTACTTCGAAGCCTACGTGGTGACCGAGCCGGGCCTGACCGCCCTGGAGCGCCGCCAGCTGTTGACCGAAGAACAGTACCTGCAGGCCCGCCAGGAACACGGCGATGACTTCGACGCCGCCATGGGCGCCGAAGCCGTCTACGAACTGCTGCGCACCATCGACCTGCAGGCCGAAATGGTGAAGCTCAAGGAGGAAATCGCCTCCACGGGTTCGGAAACCAAGCTCAAGCGTCTGACCAAGCGCATCAAGCTGGTCGAAGCCTTCCTCGAGTCGGGCAACCGCCCGGAGTGGATGGTGATGACCGTGCTGCCGGTGCTGCCGCCGGATCTGCGCCCGCTGGTGCCGCTGGACGGTGGCCGCTTCGCGACCTCCGACCTGAACGACCTGTACCGCCGCGTCATCAACCGCAACAACCGTCTGCGCCGCCTGCTGGAGCTCAACGCTCCGGACATCATCGTGCGCAACGAAAAGCGCATGCTGCAGGAATCGGTTGACGCCCTGTTGGACAACGGCCGTCGCGGCCGTGCCATCACCGGCACCAACAAGCGTCCGCTCAAGTCGCTGGCCGACATGATCAAGGGCAAGCAGGGTCGCTTCCGTCAGAACCTGCTGGGCAAGCGCGTCGACTACTCGGGCCGTTCGGTGATCACCGTCGGTCCGTACCTGAAGCTGCACCAGTGCGGCCTGCCGAAGAAGATGGCGCTGGAGCTGTTCAAGCCGTTCGTGTTCGCCAAGCTGCAGCGTCGCGGCCTGGCCACCACCATCAAGGCGGCCAAGAAGCTGGTCGAGCGCGAAGAAGGCGAAGTCTGGGACGTCCTGGAAGAAGTCATCCGTGAGCATCCGGTGCTGCTGAACCGTGCGCCGACCCTGCACCGTCTGGGCATCCAGGCGTTCGAGCCGCTGTTGATCGAAGGCAAGGCCATCCAGCTGCATCCGCTGGTGTGTACTGCGTTCAACGCCGACTTCGACGGTGACCAGATGGCCGTCCACGTGCCGCTCTCGCTGGAAGCCCAGCTGGAAGCGCGTGCGCTGATGATGTCCACCAACAACATCCTGTCGCCGGCCAACGGCGAGCCGATCATCGTGCCGTCGCAGGACGTGGTGCTGGGCCTGTACTACATGAGCCGCTCGCTGGTGAACAAGAAGGGCGAGGGCATGATCTTCGCCAACACCAACGAAGTGAAGCGGGCCTACGACAACCGTCTGGTCGAGCTGCACGCACAGGTCAAGGTGCGTATCACGCACGTTGAGCGCGACGAAGAAGGCAACAAGGTCAGCAGGACCTCGATCCAGGACACGACCGTTGGCCGTGCGCTGCTGAGCGAGATCATGCCCGAAGGCCTGCCGTTCGAGCTGTGCAACACCGAGATGACCAAGAAGAACATCTCGCGCCTGATCAACCAGAGCTACCGCCTGCTTGGCCTGAAGGACACCGTGGTGTTCGCCGACAAGCTGATGTACACCGGCTATGCCTATGCAACCCGCGCCGGCGTGTCGATCGGTATCGACGACATGCTGATCCCGTCGGAGAAGAAGGGCATCCTGGGCGAAGCTGAAGCCGAAGTGCTGGAAATCCAGGAGCAGTACCAGTCCGGTCTGGTCACCGCGGGCGAGCGCTACAACAAGGTGGTCGACATCTGGTCGCGCACCAATGAGCGCATTGCCAAGGCGATGATGGAAACCATTGGTACCGAGAAGGTCGAAGGTTCCGACGGCAAGATCGTCGACCAGAAGTCGATGAACTCGCTGTACATCATGGCCGACTCCGGTGCCCGTGGTAGCCAGGCGCAGATCCGTCAGCTGGCCGGTATGCGCGGCCTGATGGCGCGTCCGGACGGCTCGATCATCGAGACGCCCATCAAGGCGAACTTCCGT
The DNA here is from genome assembly GCF_056759635.1 of Stenotrophomonas sp. STEN056. NCBI lineage: Bacteria > Pseudomonadati > Pseudomonadota > Gammaproteobacteria > Lysobacterales > Lysobacteraceae > Stenotrophomonas > Stenotrophomonas sp. STEN056. The sequence goes on along the minus strand of NZ_JBRRDL010000006.1, from coordinate 104,568 downwards.
GAAGGCCTGAACGTGCAGGAGTACTTCAACTCCACCCACGGTGCCCGTAAGGGTCTGGCCGATACCGCGTTGAAGACGGCGAACTCGGGTTACCTGACCCGTCGTCTGGTTGACGTGGCGCAGGACGTGGTGATCACCGAGGTCGACTGCGGCACCAACGAAGGCCTGACCATGATTCCGATCGTGGAAGGCGGCGACGTTGTGGAACCGCTGAAGGACCGCGTGCTGGGCCGCGTCGTGGCCGAGGACGTGTTCCTGCCGGGCAACGACGAAGATCCGATCGTCACCCGCAACACGCTGCTCGACGAGCAGTGGGTGAACAAGCTGGAAGAAGCGGGCGTGCAGTCCATCAAGGTCCGCTCGACCATCACCTGTGCCTCGTCCTTCGGCGTGTGCAGCCAGTGCTACGGTCGTGACCTGGCGCGTGGCCACATCGTCAACATCGGTGAAGCAGTGGGCGTCATCGCTGCACAGTCGATCGGTGAGCCGGGTACCCAGCTGACCATGCGTACGTTCCACATCGGTGGTGCGGCGTCGCGTGCGGCTGCGGTGGACAACATCACCGTCAAGACCACCGGCTCGGTGAAGTTCTCCAACCTCAAGCACGTCGAGCACGCCAACGGTTCGCTGGTGGCGGTGTCGCGCTCGGGTGAAATCTCCGTGCTCGATCCGCACGGCCGCGAGCGTGAGCGCTACAAGCTGCCGTACGGTGCCACCATCACCGTCAAGGACGCTGCCGAGATCAAGGCTGGCCAGACCGTGGCCAACTGGGATCCGCATAACCACCCGATCGTTTCGGAAGTGGCAGGCTTCGTGCGCTTCATCGACTTCATCGACGGCGTCACCGTCATCGAGAAGACCGACGAACTGACCGGCCTGGCATCGCGTGAAATCACCGATCCGAAGCGTCGTGGCTCGCAGGCCAAGGATCTGCGTCCGCTGGTCCGCATCGTCGATGGCAAGGGCAATGACCTGACCATCCCGGGCACCGACCTGCCGGCACAGTACCTGCTGCCGCCGCGCTCGATCGTCAACCTGCAGGACGGCGCCCCGGTGGGCGTGGGTGACGTTGTCGCCAAGATTCCGCAGGAAGCGTCGAAGACCCGCGACATCACCGGCGGTCTGCCGCGCGTTGCCGACTTGTTCGAAGCGCGCAAGCCGAAGGATCCGGCGATCCTGGCCGAGCGTTCGGGCATCGTCAGCTTCGGCAAGGACACCAAGGGCAAGCAGCGCCTGATCATCAAGGACACCGATGGTTCCGAGCACGAAGAGCTGATTCCGAAGTACCGCCAGATCATCGTGTTCGAAGGTGAGCACGTGACCCGCGGTGAAACCGTGGTGGACGGCGAGCCGAGCCCGCAGGACATCCTGCGCCTGAAGGGCGTGGAAGAGCTGGCACGTTACCTGGTCAAGGAAATCCAGGACGTGTACCGCCTGCAGGGCGTGAAGATCAACGACAAGCACATTGAAGTGATCTCGCGCCAGATGCTCCGCAAGGTGGAAATCACCGACCAGGGCAGCAGCAAGTTCCTCAACGGTGAGCAGGCCGAGCGCCAGCGCGTCATCGAGGAGAACGCCAAGTTGGTTGCGCGCAACGAGCTGCCGGCCCAGTTCGATCCGGTGCTGCTGGGTATCACCAAGGCATCGCTGGCGACCGAATCGTTCATCTCGGCGGCGTCCTTCCAGGAAACCACCCGCGTGCTGACCGAAGCTGCCGTGCGCGGCACCTCGGACAACCTGCGCGGCCTGAAGGAAAACGTGATCGTCGGCCGTCTGATTCCGGCCGGCACCGGCTTGGCGTACCATGCCCAGCGCCGCCGTGGTGCTTCGGGTCTGACCGACTCGGAACTGCAGACCCTGTCCGGTTCTGCAGCGGTGGTGGAAGCTGAAGTTTCGGCACCGGAAGCTGAACAGGCTGCCGGCGGCGAAGAGTAATAGCGAGAATCGCCGGCCCTCCGGGGCCGGCAGTTCAACCTGAACGGGGTACATGGAGGCCCCCCTGTAACAGCCCGGGATCAGGGCTGGCCTGAAGGGAGTGCGTTTGACTGCACTTTCTGCGGGTTGCTACAATCGTCTGTCTCAGCAGGCCAAAAATTTGGCCTGCTTTACATTTTCCGCATCCTTGGCCGTTTTTACGGCCCCAATCAGAAGAACCTACTGATGGCGACGATCAACCAGCTGGTACGCAAGCCGCGGCAAGCGACCACCTACAAGAGTGCCTCGCCGGCGCTCGACAAGTGCCCGCAGCGCCGTGGCGTCTGCACGCGCGTTTACACCACCACCCCGAAGAAGCCGAACTCGGCCCTGCGTAAGGTCGCCAAGGTGCGCCTGACGAACCAGGAAGAGGTCATCAGCTACATCGGTGGTGAAGGCCACAACCTGCAGGAGCACTCCGTGGTCCTGATCCGCGGCGGCCGTGTGAAGGATCTGCCGGGTGTGCGTTACCACACCGTCCGTGGCTCGCTCGACGCCGCTGGCGTTGCCAAGCGCCGTCAGGCGCGTTCCAAGTACGGCGCCAAGCGTCCGAAGGCCTAAGGAGTAAGACATGTCACGTAAAGGTAATACTCCGCAGCGTTCGGTCCTGCCCGATCCCAAGCACGGAAGCGAAACCATCGCCCGTTTCATCAACATGGTGATGCTGAGCGGCAAGAAGTCCGTTGCTGAAAAGATCGTCTATGGCGCCATGGACGTGATCAGCGAAAAGAACCCGAACGCAATCGAGCTGGTGCAGAAGGCACTGGACAACGTTGCTCCGGGTGTCGAAGTGAAGTCGCGCCGCGTCGGTGGTGCCACCTACCAGGTGCCGGTCGAAGTGCGTGCTTCGCGCAAGATGGCGCTGGCAATGCGTTGGCTGATCGACTCGGCCCGCAAGCGTGGTGAGAACACCATGCCGCGCAAGCTGGCTGCTGAACTGCTGGACGCCTCGGAAAACCGTGGCGGCGCCATCAAGAAGCGCGAAGAAACCCACCGTATGGCGGAAGCGAACAAGGCCTTCGCTCACTACCGCTGGTGAGTTATGGGGGCCTTGCAAACTGGGCCCCTGGCACCCATTTGGTGCTGCTTGTAGCGCTTTGAGCGCTGCTTAAACCCGAAGGCCGCCGCAAGGCGGCGTTCGGCCATCCGAATTCCAAGAAATTGAGAGGCTCCCCGTGGCCCGCAACACTCCCATCGAGCGTTACCGCAACTTCGGCATCATGGCTCACATCGATGCAGGCAAGACCACTACGTCCGAGCGCATCCTGTTCTACACCGGCAAGAACCATAAGCTGGGCGAGACGCACGATGGCTCCGCCACCATGGACTGGATGGAGCAGGAACAGGAACGTGGCATCACGATCCAGTCCGCTGCGACCACCGCGTTCTGGAAGGGCATGGACAAGTCCCTGCCGGAGCATCGCTTCAACATCATCGACACCCCCGGGCACGTTGACTTCACCATCGAAGTGGAGCGTTCGCTGCGCGTGCTCGACGGCGCGGTGTTCGTGCTGTGCGCCGTGGGCGGCGTGCAGCCGCAGTCGGAGACCGTGTGGCGCCAGGCCAACAAGTACCACGTGCCGCGCATCGCGTTCGTCAACAAGATGGATCGCACCGGCGCCAACTTCCTGAAGGTCCGTGACCAGCTCAAGGCCAAGCTCGGCGCCGTCGCCGTGCCGATGCAGTTGCCGATCGGTGCTGAGGAAGGCTTCAAGGGCGTGGTCGACCTGATCAAGATGAAGGCCATCCATTGGGATGAGGCTTCGCAGGGCATGAAGTTCGAGTACGGCGAAATCCCGGCCGACATGCAGGATGCTGCTGAAGAAGCGCGCACCTTCATGATCGAAACCGCGGCTGAAGCCAGCGAAGAGCTGATGGAAAAGTACCTGGGCGGCGAAGAGCTGGCCGAGGGCGAAATCATCGAAGCGCTGCGTACCCGTACCCTGGCCGTGGAAATCGTGCCGATGTACTGCGGCTCGGCGTTCAAGAACAAGGGCGTGCAGGCCATGCTGGACGGCGTGGTGCAGCTGCTGCCGTCGCCGGTGGACGTGCCTGACGTGAAGGGTACGGACGTTGATGACGACGCCGTCGAAATGAGCCGCAAGTCCGATGACAAGGCTCCGTTCTCGGCACTGGCGTTCAAGATCATCACCGACCCGTTCGTCGGCGCGCTGACCTTCTTCCGCGTCTATTCCGGCGTGCTGAACGGTGGCGACACCGTGCTGAACTCGGTGAAGGGCAAGAAGGAGCGCATCGGCCGCATCCTGCAGATGCACTCCAACAACCGTGAAGAAATCAAGGAAGTGCTGGCCGGTGACATCGCCGCTGCGGTGGGCCTGAAGGACACCACCACGGGTGACACGCTGTGCGCTGTCGATGCACCGATCGTGCTCGAGCGCATGACCTTCCCGGAGCCGGTGATCTCGATGGCTGTCGAGCCCAAGACCAAGTCGGACCAGGAAAAAATGGGTCTGGCACTGGGTCGCCTGGCACAGGAAGATCCGTCGTTCCGCGTCAAGACCGACGAAGAATCCGGCCAGACCATCATTTCGGGCATGGGCGAGCTGCACCTGGACATCATCGTTGACCGCCTCAAGCGCGAGTTCAGCGTTGAAGCCAACGTCGGCAAGCCGCAGGTGGCCTACCGCGAAACCATCCAGGCCGCTGACGTCAAGTCGGACTACAAGCACGCCAAGCAGTCCGGTGGTAAGGGGCAGTACGGTCACGTTGTGATCGAGCTGTCGCCGATCACCGCTGAAGACCGCGCTGATCCGAAGATCGGTCCGATGATCAAGGACGACTTCCTGTTCCTCAACGAAATCACCGGCGGCGTGATCCCGAAGGAATTCATTCCTTCCGTGGAAAAGGGCCTGCGCGAAACCATCACCAGCGGTCCGCTGGCTGGCTTCCCGGTGGTGGACGTCAAGGTGAAGCTGGTGTTCGGCTCCTACCATGACGTTGACTCGTCGGAAATGGCGTTCAAGCTCGCCTCGTCGATGGCCTTCAAGCAGGGCTTCGCCAAGGCCAAGCCGGTGCTGCTGGAGCCGATCATGAAGGTCGAGATCGTGACCCCGGAAGACTACCAGGGTGACGTGATGGGCGACGTCAGCCGCCGTCGTGGCGTTCTGCAGGGTTCGGGCACCACGGGTGACGGCTCGGCCAGCATCATCAATGCGATGATCCCGCTGGGCGAAATGTTTGGTTACGCCACCGCGCTGCGTTCGCAGACCCAGGGTCGCGCAACCTTCACGATGGAGTTCGACCACTACGAGCCGGCGCCGAACAACATCGCCGACACCGTCATCAAGAAGGCCTGAGTCATCTGACTCAGGTCCTCCAATCAAATTTCAGCTAATCAAGGAATCAAAATGTCCAAGGGTAAGTTCGAACGCACCAAGCCGCACGTCAACGTCGGCACCATCGGCCACGTTGACCATGGCAAGACCACGCTGACCGCCGCACTGACCAAGATCGGTGCCGAGCGCTTCGGTGGCGAGTTCAAGGATTACTCCTCGATCGACGCCGCGCCGGAAGAAAAGGCGCGTGGTATCACGATCTCGACCGCACACGTTGAGTACGAATCCGACACCCGTCACTACGCCCACGTGGATTGCCCGGGCCATGCTGACTACGTCAAGAACATGATCACCGGCGCTGCGCAGATGGACGGCGCGATCCTGGTGTGCTCGGCCGCTGACGGCCCGATGCCGCAGACCCGTGAGCACATCCTGCTGTCGCGTCAGGTCGGCGTGCCGTACATCGTCGTGTTCCTGAACAAGGCCGACATGGTGGACGACGCCGAGCTGCTGGAACTGGTTGAAATGGAAGTCCGCGAGCTGCTGAGCAAGTACGACTTCCCGGGCGACGACACCCCGATCATCTCGGGCTCGGCTCGCATGGCGCTGGAAGGCGACCAGAGCGAAATCGGCGTGCCGGCCATCCTGAAGCTGGTCGACGCCCTGGACAGCTGGATCCCGACGCCGGAGCGCGACGTGGACAAGCCGTTCCTGATGCCGGTGGAAGACGTGTTCTCGATCTCGGGCCGCGGCACCGTGGTGACCGGCCGTATCGAGCGCGGCGTGATCAAGGTCGGCGAAGAAATCGAAATCGTCGGTATCCGTCCGGTCCAGAAGACCACCGTCACCGGCGTGGAAATGTTCCGCAAGCTGCTGGACCAGGGTCAGGCAGGTGACAACGCCGGTCTGCTGCTGCGCGGCACCAAGCGTGACGACGTCGAGCGTGGCCAGGTGCTGGCCAAGCCGGGTTCGATCAAGCCGCACACCCAGTTCGACGCCGAAGTGTACGTGCTGTCGAAGGACGAGGGCGGCCGTCACACCCCGTTCTTCAAGGGCTACCGTCCGCAGTTCTACTTCCGTACCACCGACATCACGGGTGCGGTTGAGCTGCCGGAAGGCGTTGAGATGGTGATGCCGGGCGACAACGTGAAGATGGCTGTCACCCTGATCAACCCGGTGGCAATGGACGAAGGTCTGCGCTTCGCCATCCGTGAAGGCGGTCGTACCGTCGGCGCCGGTGTCGTTTCCAAGATCATCGCGTAATTACGCCGCGCTTCCTCCGGAAGCAAGGTGTTGAGAAAAGGGTGGCCCTTGGGTCACCCTTTTTTTGTTTGCCGGAACTTGCCAGGCGCATTTGCTCGCCGTGTTTGATCGGTTGTTTCGGCCAGCCTTGCTGGATCTGTCCGTTCAATGTTTCCAGTGGCGGAACACACGCCGTGGCCCGTCATGCTTGATGGGGTGTCGTGCGCTGGACGAACGATGCGTGGATACACTCGGTCGTGGCGTGAGGGCGCCGGGCAAGCAAGGGAGCGGGTAATGATTGAGTTCAAGAGATTGCGGCAGTGCGCCTGCGTGGCATTGCTGATCGCTGTCGGAGTGGGGCCGTTGCAGGCGGCGGTGCCGTCGCCGAAGTCGCACTTTGGCTTTGATATCGGCGATGACTACATGCTCGCCAACTACACGCAGACCGAGGCGTATTTCCGGCAGGTTGCAGCCACGTCCGACCGTTTCCAACTGGTGGAACTGGGCAGGACGTCGGAAGGGCGCGCGCAGCTGATGCTGGTGGCGTCCTCGCCGGCCAACCTGGCACGGCTTGAGGAATACCGCCAGGTTTCCGAGCGCCTTGCGCGGGCGCGTGATGATGATGCGGCGGCGCGTGCGTTGGCTGCGAAGGGCAAGGCAGTGGTGTGGATTGACGGCGGCCTGCATGCCAATGAAACCGTCGGCGCGCACCAGCTGATCGAGACGGTGTGGCAATTGGCCAGCCGCGATGATGCTGAAACCCGGCGCATCCTCGACGACACCATCGTGCTGCTGGTACATGCCAACCCGGACGGCCAGGAGTTGTATTCGGATTGGTACATGCGCGAGCCGGTGCCGGCCAAGCGCGTGCTCGACAAGCCGCCGCGTCTTTACCAAAAGTACGCAGGGCACGACAACAACCGCGATTTCTACATGGCGGCGCTGCAGGAGACGCGCAATCTCAACCTGGCGATGTACACCCGCTGGTACCCGCAGATTGTCTACAACCATCACCAGACCTCGCCCAAGGGCACGGTCATTGTGATTCCGCCGTATCGCGATCCGTACAACTACAACATCGACGCGATGATCCCGGTCGGGCTGGAGGCGCTGGGCGCGGCGATGAACCTGCGCTACCTGCAGGAGAACAAGCCCGGTGCGGTGTCCAAGGGCGGTAGCGTGTATTCGACGTGGTGGAATGGCGGCCTGCGCACCATGCCGTACTTCCACAACATGCTGGGCGTGCTGACCGAGATCACCGGCAACCCGACGCCGATGCAGATCCCGTTCCTGCCGGAGCGGCAGCTGCCGGACAGCAACCTGCCGGCGCCGGTGGCGGCGCAGACTTGGCATTTCCGCCAGTCCATCGACTACAGCCTCACCGCGAACTGGGCGCTGTTGGATTACGCCTCGCGCAACCGCGAGCAGTTGCTGTGGAACATCTATCGCATGGGGCGCAACTCCATTGAGCGCGGCAGTCGCGATAGTTGGACGGCGAGCCCGGCGGCGCTGAGTGGCGCTGCGGAACAGGCCAAGGCCGCATCCAAGGGTAAGTCCAGCGAACTGACGCAGGCGCAGGTAGCGGCCCTGTTGCAGCGCCCGGACCAGCGGGATGCGCGCGGCTATGTCATTCCTGCCAATCAGGCGGACCTGCCGACCGCGGTGGCCTTCATCAATGCGCTGCAGCTGGCGGGTGTCGAAGTGCAGCGCGCCCGTGCGGATTTCAAGGTGAGCGGCAAGGCGTACCCGGCGGGCTCGTTCGTGGTGCGCGCGGACCAGGCGTTCCGTCCGCATGTGCGCGACATGTTCGAGCCGCAGGATCATCCGCATGATTTCGAATATCCGGGTGGGCCGCCGATCGCGCCTTACGACTCGGCGGGCTGGACGCTGGCCTTGCAGATGGGTGTGGCGTTCGATCGTGTGCGGGAGGATTTCCAGGGGCCGTTCGAGTCCTTGGCGGTTGGCGTGCTGCAGGTGCCTGCCGATGCCGCGGTGCCGGCATCGGACACGGGCTGGGTGCTGGATGCGCGGATCAATAATGCGGTGATCGTGGTCAATCGCCTGTTGAAGGCGGGTGTGGCTGTGCAGCGTCTGCCGTCGCAGGACGGTGCTTACTTCATCGCGCCGGACAATCGCACGGCGTTGATCGCGGCGTTGCATGAAACCGGCGTGGTTGCAGCTGTGGCGGGGAAGGGCGCCAGTGCTGACGGCGCGTCGATTCGTGCGCCGCGCATCGGCTTGTGGGACCGCTATGGCGGTTCGATGGTGTCCGGGTGGACGCGATTGGTGCTGGAGAACTTCGGCTTCGATTACGAAGTGGTGTATCCGCAGCAGATACTCGCCGGCAATCTGCATGAGCGTTTTGACGTGCTGCTGTTGCCCAGTGGTGCGTTGCCGTTGCCGGAGGCATTGGCCATCGAGGGCAAGGCCGGCCGCACGCCGGCATCGCCGGCCGCAGCCGGAATTCCGGCGGAGTTCCATGGGTTGCTTGGCGAACTGGAGGACGAGGCTGCCACGCAGGTGCTGCGTGACTTCCTGCACAAGGGAGGGCATGTGGTGGCCACTGGCTCGTCCAGTGGTCTGGCGCTCGCGCTGGGGCTGCCGGTGTCCAGCCATCTGCGCAAGGCAGGGGCGGAAGGGCGTTCCGAGCCGTTGAGCCAGCGCGAGTACTACATTCCGGGCAGTGTGTTGCAGGTGGCGGTGGACAAGGGAAGTTCGGTGAATTGGGGGCTTCCCGGGCAGTTGGATGTGTATTTCTCCGATGGCCGCTGGGATAATGCGCCGGTATTCGATCTGCCGGCGGGCCGGGCTGACATCCGCCCGCTACTGCATTTCGACTCGGCGACGCCGCTGCGCAGCGGCTGGGCCTGGGGCCAGGAGCACCTGCAGGGTGGGGTGCTGGCGGCCGAGGCTGATGTCGGCGCAGGCCGCCTGGCGTTTTTCGGCACGGACATTACCTTCCGGTCGCAGACCCACGCGTCGTTCAAGCTGCTGTTCAACAGCCTGCTGCGGGCCGAAGCGGTGGGGGCAGGCGCGCCGGAGTAGGGTGGCTCCCCTGTGGCAGGCCCGCCGGGCCTGCCCGAAGCTGAAGCGTTGGTGACCCCGCTGGGCGCCGACTTGCATGGGCTGGAAAATACTGACAGAATGCACGACCACTCGCGGAGGTCACGTTCATCGTGTCTTCCGCAACCAGCGAAAGGAGGAGCAGGACGCACCTCGTATTCGCCAGACAAGGACAGGTCGCGTGGGTCACTCCAGGGTATCGGGGTGGTTTCTGCGCGTTTGAGCATGTCTGGGGCGGGCCGGGGAACCGGGCCGCCTTGCTGTTTTGAAGGGATTCTCGTTGACGGGAGGTGCTCGCGCGCCGACCGTCGTTTTCATGGGGTCTGGCACACACAGAGGCCAGGCCTGTCGCTCTTTAGACCTATAGGAACACCGTCATGGCGGACCAAAAGATCCGGATTCGGTTGAAGGCGTTCGATCATCGTTTGATCGACCGTTCGGCCAGCGAGATCGTTGAAACGGCCAAGCGGACCGGCGCGCAAGTGCGTGGCCCGATCCCGCTGCCAACCAAGATCGAGCGTTACACCATTCTCGTCTCCCCGCACGTCGACAAGGACGCGCGTGACCAGTACGAGACCCGCACGCACAAGCGCGTGCTCGATATCGTCGACCCCAACGACAAGACCGTGGACGCGCTGATGAAGCTCGAACTGGCTGCCGGCGTTGACGTTCAGATCAAGTTGACCTGAGGACTACGACCATGACGAAGAAATATTCGTTGGGCTTCGTGGGCCGCAAGGCCGGCATGAGCCGCGTTTTCACTGAAGATGGCCAGTCCATCCCGGTGACCCTGATTGAAGCCACCCCGAACCGCATCGCGCAGATCAAGACCGTCGAAACCGACGGCTACAGCGCCGTGCAGGTGACCGTCGGCGCCCGTCGCGCTGCACTGGTCAACAAGCCGGAAGCCGGCCACTTCGCCAAGGCGAAGGTCGAAGCCGGTCGTGGCCTGTGGGAGTTCCGCGTTGAAGACGCACAGGTCGGCGATTTCGCCGTCGGTGGCGAAGTCAAGGCGGACATCTTTGAAGTCGGCCAGAAGGTTGACGTCCAGGGTGTCACCAAGGGTAAGGGCTTCCAGGGCACCATCAAGCGCCACAACTTCCGCATGGGCGATGCAACCCACGGTAACTCGCTGTCGCATCGCGCGCCGGGTTCGCTGGGTCAGCGCCAGACCCCGGGTCGCGTTTTCCCGGGCAAGAAGATGTCCGGCCACATGGGTGCTGTGCAGCAGAGCACGCAGAACCTGGAAGTGGTCAAGGTCGACGTCGAGCGTGGTCTGATTGCCATCCGCGGTGCCGTGCCTGGCGCAGCTGGTGGTGACGTGATCGTGCGTCCGGCTAGCAAGGCATAAGGAGAGATGACGATGGAACTCGTTATCACGGGTAGCAACAACAAGGTCTCGGTCTCCGAAGCCGTGTTCGGCCGCGATTTCAGCGAAGATCTGGTTCACCAGGTCGTCGTTGCCTATCGCAACGCCGCTCGCGCCGGCACCAAGGCCCAGAAGACACGTTCTGAAGTGGCTGGTACCACCAAGAAGTCGAAGAAGCAGAAGGGTGGTGGCGCTCGTCACGGTGCCCTGACCGCTCCGATCTTCGTCGGTGGTGGCGTCACCTTCGCGGCCAAGCCGCGCAGCTTCGATCAGAAGGTCAACCGCAAGCAGTATCGCGCCGCCATGTGCGCCATCCTGTCCGAGCTGAACCGTCAGGGCCGTCTGACCATCGTTGAATCGTTTGATGTCGAAGCGACCAACACCAAGGCTCTGGTCGGCAAGCTGGCTGGCCTGGAAGTGGGCAAGCGTCCGCTGATCGTCACCGAAGAGGCTTCCGAGCACCTGTACCTGTCGGCCCGCAATCTGCCTTACGTGCAGGTGCGTGACGTGCAGGGCCTGGACCCGGTTGCGCTGGTGGGTGCCGACACGGTCGTCATCACCGCTGATGCGGTCAAGAAGGTCGAGGAGTGGCTGGCATGAGCAGCAACGAAAAAATCTTCAGCGTGCTGCGCGCTCCGCGAGTCTCTGAAAAGACCGCGCGCCTGCAGGAAATCTCCAATCAATACGTCTTCGAAGTCTCGAACGAAGCCACCAAGGCCGATGTAAAGGCCGCGGTTGAGCAGCTGTTCGACGTCAAGGTCGAGTCGGTCAACGTGCTGAACGTCAAGGGCAAGAACAAGTCCTTCCGTAACCGCAACGGCCGCCGCGGCGATTGGCGCAAGGCGTATGTGCGTCTCGCCGATGGCCAGTCCATCGATGTAACGGCCAAGGCCTGAGGTACATCCCATGCCATTGATGAAATTCAAGCCCACCTCCGCAGGCCGCCGTTCGGCCGTGCGCGTGGTCACTCCTGATCTGCACAAAGGCGCGCCGCATGCTGCGTTGCTGGAGCCGCAGAGCAAGTCCGGTGGTCGTAACCACCACGGCCGCATCACTACCCGTCACGTGGGTGGTGGTCACAAGCAGCACTACCGTCTGATCGACTTCAAGCGCAACAAGGAAGGCATTCCGGCACGCGTGGAACGTATCGAATACGATCCGAACCGCACTGCCCATATCGCCCTGCTGTGCTACGTCGACGGCGAGCGCCGCTACATCATCGCCCCGAAGGGCCTGAAGGCGGGTGACCAGGTCATCTCCGGTGCTCACGCGCCGATCAAGACCGGCAACACCCTCCCGCTGCGCAACATCCCGGTCGGTACCACCGTCCACGGGATCGAGCTGAAGCCGGGCAAGGGCGCCCAGATTGCCCGTGCTGCTGGTGCAGCCGTGCAGCTGGTTGCTCGTGAAGGCATCTACGCCACCCTGCGCCTGCGCTCGGGTGAAATGCGCAAGGTGCCGGTCGAGTGCCGTGCCACCATCGGTGAAGTCGGCAACGACGAGCACAACCTCGAGAAGCTCGGCAAGGCTGGCGCCAAGCGCTGGCGCGGTGTCAAGCCGACCGTCCGCGGTGCGGCCATGAACCCGGTTGACCATCCGCACGGCGGTGGTGAGGCCAAGGCCGGCCAGGGTAATCCGCATCCGGTCACCCCGTGGGGTGTTCCGACCAAGGGTTACAAGACGCGCCATAACAAGCGCACTCAGCAGTTCATCGTCCGCGATCGTAGGGGCTAATCGACCATGGCACGTTCACTCAAGAAGGGCCCGTTCGTCGATCACCACCTCGTCAAGAAGGTGGAGGCCGCTGCGGGCAGCAAGAAGCCGATCAAAACCTGGTCGCGCCGTTCGATGATCCTGCCAGAAATGGTTGGCATCACCATTGCCGTGCATAACGGCAAGAACCACATTCCGGTTCTCGTCAACGAGAACATGGTCGGTCACAAGCTCGGCGAATTTGCCGTCACCCGGACCTTCAAGGGTCACGGTGGCGACAAGAAGTCGGGCAAGTAAGGAGAGATGACAATGGAAGCGAAAGCAATCCTGCGCACCGCGCGCATCTCCCCGCAGAAGGCACGTCTGGTCGCTGACCAGGTCCGTGGCCTTCCGGCCGAGCGTGCGGTCAACCTGTTGAAGTTTTCGGACAAGAAGGCTGCCCACCTGATCAAGAAGGTGGTGGAGTCGGCTATTGCAAATGCCGAAAACAACCAGGGCGCTGACGTCGACGAGCTGAAGGTCAAGACCATCATGGTTGATGAAGGTCCGACCCTGAAGCGTTTCATGGCGCGGGCGAAAGGCCGCGGTACCCGCATCCTCAAGCGCACCAGCCACATCACTGTGGTTGTGGCGGCTGGCAAGTAAGCGGAAAGGAAAAGACCATGGGTCATAAAGTTCATCCGATTGGTATCCGCCTCGGTATTTCCAAGGATTGGAACTCCAAGTGGTACGCCAACAAGGCCGAGTTCGCTGGTTACCTGGCAGCCGACCTGAAAGTTCGCGAAATGCTGCGCAAGAAGCTTGCACAGGCCGGCATCAGCAAGATCCTGATCGAGCGTCCGGCTAAGACCGCACGCGTGACGATCCACACCGCCCGTCCGGGCGTGGTGATCGGCAAGCGTGGTGAGGACATCGAGAAGCTGCGCAAGGAAGTTAGTGAGCTGATGGGCGTCCCGGCGCACATCAACGTCACCGAAGTGCGCAAGCCTGAGCTGGACGCACAGCTGGTTGCTGAGTCCATTGCCCAGCAGCTGGAGCGTCGCATCATGTTCCGCCGCGCAATGAAGCGCTCGGTCGGCAACGCGATGCGTCTGGGTGCCCTGGGCATCAAGGTCAACGTGGGTGGCCGCTTGAACGGTGCAGAAATCGCCCGTTCGGAGTGGTACCGCGAAGGCCGTGTGCCGCTGCACACCCTGCGCGCCGACATCGACTACGGTTTCGCTGAAGCCAGCACCACCTACGGCATCATCGGCATCAAGGTCTGGATCTACAAGGGCGAAGTCTTTGATTTCTCCCAGGTTGGCCAGGAAAAGCAGGACGACAGCCCGCGCAACGATCGTAACGATCGCGGCGACCGTGGCGACCGTCCGTCGCGTCCGGCTCGTGAAGCGAGGTAACGGCAATGTTGCAACCCAAGCGAACCAAATTCCGCAAGATGTTCAAGGGTCGTAACGACGGCCTGAGCTGGAGCGCAAATGCTGTCAGCTTTGGTGAGTACGGCCTGAAGGCAACCGCTCACGGCCAGCTGACCGCGCGTCAGATCGAAGCGGCTCGCCGCTCGATCAGCCGCTACGTCAAGCGCGGCGGCAAGATGTGGATCCGCGTGTTCCCCGACAAGCCCATCACCAAGAAGCCCATCGAAGTCCGAATGGGTGCCGGTAAGGGTGGCGTGGAGTACTGGGTCGCGCAGATCCAGCCGGGCCGCATGATTTATGAAGTCGAGGGCGTTACCGAGGAAGTGGCACGCGAGGCGTTCCGCCTGGCCGCTGCCAAGCTCTCGGTGACCACCACTTTCGTAACCCGGACGGTGCGCTGATGGACATCAAACAACTCCGCGAGAAGTCGGCTGACGAACTCAAGGCCCACCTGACCGACCTGCGTAAGGAGCAGTTCTCGCTCCGTATGCAGCAGGTCACCGGCCAGCTGCCGAAGACCCACGAAACCCGCCGGGTGCGCCGCGAGATTGCTCGCGTCAAGCACCTGATCGGCAGCACGAAGTAAGGATGGCTGCTATGAGCGAAAACAACGCAAGCAAGACGCTGCGCACGGTCGAAGGCCGCGTCGTCAGCAACAAGATGGACAAGACGGTCACCGTGTTGGTGGAGCGCCAGGTCAAGCACGCCCTGTACGGCAAGTACATCAAGCGTTCGACCAAGCTGCACGCACATGACGCCGACAACGCCTGCAAGGAAGGTGATGTCGTTCGTGTGACTGAGATTGCTCCGATGTCCAAGACCAAGAACTGGCGCGTGGTGGAAGTCATCACGCGTGCGGCTGAATAAGGAGATCTGACTCATGATCCAGATGCAGAGCTACCTCGATGCCGCCGACAATTCCGGTGCGAAGGAACTGATGTGCATCAAGGTGCTGGGTGGTTCCAAGCGCCGTTATGCCCACATCGGCGACATCATCAAGGTCACCGTCAAGGATGCAATCCCGCGCGGCAAGGTCAAGAAGGGTGAAGTGTATGACGCCGTCGTGGTGCGTACCCGCAAGGGTGTGCGTCGCGCCGATGGCTCGCTGATCCGCTTCGACGGCAACGCCGCGGTCCTGCTCAACAACAAGCAAGAGCCGATCGGCACCCGCATCTTCGGGCCGGTGACCCGTGAACTTCGTTCCGAGAAGTTCATGAAGATCGTCTCGCTCGCTCCCGAAGTTCTGTGAGCGCCAGGAGATAATCATGGCTAACCGTATCAAGAAGGGCGACCAGGTTGTCGTCAACGCCGGCAAGGACAAGGGCAAGCAGGGCGAAGTCGTCCGCGTCGACGGCGACCGCGTGGTCGTCGCCAACGTGAACATCGTCAAGCGCCACACCAAGCCGAACCCGCAGGCAGGTATCGCCGGCGGCGTGGTCGAGCGCGAAGCTTCGATCCATATCTCCAACGTGGCTGTTCTGAACCCGGCAACGGGCAAGGGTGAGCGCGTTGGCTTCAAGGTGCTGGAGGATGGACGCAAACTGCGTGTGTTCCGCTCCAGCGGTGAGGCGCTTGACGCCTGAGGAATGAATTGATGAATTCCCGTCTCGAAAAGTTTTACAAGGAAGAAGTGGTGCCGGCGCTGACCAAGCAGTTCGGCTACACCAATCCGATGGAAGTGCCGCGCCTGGTCAAGGTCACCCTGAACATGGGTGTGGGCGAAGCTGCGACCAACAAGAAGGTTCTTGAGAACGCCGTTGCCGACATGACCAAGATCACCGGCCAGAAGCCGGTGGTCACCAAGTCGCGCGTCTCGGTGGCTTCGTTCAAGATCCGTGATGGTTGGCCGATCGGCTGCAAGGTCACGCTGCGTCGTGACACCATGTTTGAGTTCCTGGATCGCCTGATCAACATCTCGCTGCCGCGCGTGCGTGACTTCCGCGGCGTGTCGGGTCGTTCGTTCGACGGTCGTGGCAACTTCAACATGGGTGTGAAGGAACAGATCATCTTCCCGGAAATCGACTTCGACGCCGTCGATGCGATCCGCGGCATGGATATCGCCATCACCACCACCGCCAAGACCGACGCGGAAGCCAAGGCGCTGCTCGCAGCGTTCAAGTTCCCGTTCCGTAACTGATACGTCGAGGAAACCGAAATGGCAAAGACCTCCATGGTCAACCGCGACATCAAGCGGAAGAAGCTGGCCGAAAAGTACGCTGAAAAGCGTGCAGCTCTGAAGAAGATCGTGTCCTCGGTGGACGCGAGCTACGAAGAGAAGATCGAGGCTGCAACCAAGCTGGCCAAGCTGCCGCGCGATTCGTCGCCGTGCCGCCACCGCAACCGTTGCGAACTGTCGGGTCGTCCGCGTGGCGTGTACAGCAAGTTCGGCCTCGGCCGCAACAAGCTGCGCGAAGCCACCATGCGTGGCGACGTGCCGGGCCTGCGCAAGGCAAGCTGGTAAGCATCACCCCGGCCGGGCCGAAAGGCCCGGTCCGTGGGGCCTTCGGGGCAACCTGAAGGCAATTCAAAGAGTCCGACGCAAGTCGGACTTTTTGTCGTATAATCCCGCTCCTTGCCTGCCCGAAAGTCGGGTGGCTGGTGTGGTAAGGGCCCTGGCCCATCCCAGGAAAACACGAGATTTTCGCGAAAGCGGATATCGGTGCACTCAAAGGTATTCTCATGAGCATGACTGATCCCATCGCCGACCTGCTGGTACGCATCAAGAATGCGGCCGCGGTTGGCAAGCAGACGGTGAAAGCCCCGTCGTCCAAGATCAAGGTGGCTATTGCCCAGGTCCTGAAGGACGAGGGTTACATCGCTGATCTGCGCGTCAACAAGCTGGAAAACAACAAGGCCGAGCTCGAAATCGTCCTGAAGTACTTCGAGGGCAAGCCGGTCATCGCAACCCTGAAGCGCTTCTCGCGTTCGGGTCTGCGCCAGTACCGTGGCAAGTCCGATCTGCCGAAGGTCCTCAACGGCCTGGGCGTTGCCATCATTTCCACCTCCAAGGGCATCATGACCGATGCGCAGGCGCGCCAGTTGGGCGTCGGCGGCGAAGTCCTGTGCTTTGTGGCTTAAGGGAAGGAGTCCACTATGTCCCGCGTAGCCAAGAAGCCGATCAACCTGCCCAAGGGCGTTGAACTGACCATCCAGCCGGAAGTTGTGAGCGTGAAGGGCCCGAAGGGCGCTCTGTCGCTGAACAAGGCCGCTGGCGTTGAAATCACTCTCGACAACGGCGTTGCCACGCTGAGCCCGAAGGACATCTCCTTCGACGCGCTGACCGGCACTGTTCGTTCGATCCTGGCCAACATGGTGCAGGGCGTGTCCGAAGGCTTCGAAAAGAAGCTGGAGCTGGTCGGCGTGGGTTACCGCGCTGCCATGCAGGGCAAGGACCTGAACCTGTCGCTGGGTTTCTCGCATCCTGTCGTGTTCGTGGCGCCGGAAGGCATCACGCTGTCGACCCCGACCCAGACCGAAATTCTGGTGCAGGGCGCCGACAAGCAGGTCGTCGGTGAAGTCGCTGCCAAAATCCGCGGTTTCCGTCCGCCGGAGCCTTACAAGGGCAAGGGTGTGAAGTACGCCGGTGAAGTCATCATTCGCAAGGAAGCCAAGAAGGCCTAATTCCTAGGTTTTCAGCTTTCGAGGATAAAGAACATGAACAAGAACATTGCCCGCCTGCGTCGCGCCAAGTCGACCCGCTCGCACATCCGCACCCTGGGTGTTGCGCGCCTGTCGGTGCTGCGCACCGGCCAGCACCTGTATGCGCAGGTGTTCACCGCTGACGGCTCCAAGGTGCTGGCCGCTGCCAACACCGCCCAGGCCGAGATCAAGGAAGGCCTGAAGAACGGCAAGAACATCGACGCCGCCGCCAAGGTTGGCAAGATGATCGCCGAGCGCGCCAAGGCTGCCGGTATCGAGAAGGTCGCTTTCGACCGTTCCGGTTACCGCTACCACGGCCGCATCAAGGCCCTGGCCGAAGCAGCCCGCGAAGGCGGCCTGCAGTTCTAAGTTGAAAAGGGAAGGGGCCCTCGGGCTCCTTCCTTCCTGCCGTCAGGGGTTGCTGGCGGACACCTTCCATTCTTCTGCAGTGGCTGGTGGGTCAAGGCGTCACTCCACAACCATAAGCGGCCCCGAGCCGTACATACCCAATCAATCAAGGAATCAACATGGCAGAAGAACGTCAGTCGCGGGGTCGCGATCGCGACCGTAACCGCGAAGAGAAGGTCGATGACGGCATGATCGAGAAGCTGGTCGCGGTCAACCGCGTCAGCAAGACCGTCAAGGGTGGTCGCCAGTTCACCTTCACCGCCCTGACCGTGGTCGGCGACGGCGAAGGCAAGGTCGGTTTCGGCTATGGCAAGGCGCGCGAAGTGCCGGTCGCCATCCAGAAGTCGATGGAGCAGGCCCGCAAGAACATGGTCACCGTCGATCTGAACAACGGCACCCTGTGGCACACCATCAAGGATGGCCACGGTGCAGCTCGCGTGTTCATGCAGCCGGCTTCCGAAGGTACCGGCGTGATCGCCGGCGGCGCCATGCGTGCCGTGCTGGAAGCCGTTGGCGTGAAGGACGTGCTGGCCAAGGCAGTGGGTTCGCGTAACCCGATCAACCTGGTGCGTGCCACCGTGAAGGGCCTGGCAGGCGCACAGTCGCCGGCGCGCATTGCGGCCAAGCGCGGCAAGAAGGTGGAGGATCTCAATCATGGCTAATGAGTCCAACAAGACCGTGAAGGTGCGCCTGGTGCGTGGCCTGCGTGGAACCCAGTCGCGTCACCGCCTGTCGGTGCGTGCCCTGGGCCTGAACAAGCTCAATGATGTGCGTGAACTGAAGGACAGCCCGCAGGTTCGCGGCCTGATCAACAAGGTTCACTACCTCGTCCGGGTTGAGGAGTAATCGATCATGACTTTGCGTCTCAATGAACTGAGCCCGGCACCGGGCGCCCGCACCGAGCGCACCCGCGTCGGCCGCGGTATCGGCTCCGGCCTGGGCAAGACTTGCGGCCGCGGCCACAAGGGTTCGTTCGCTCGTAAGGGCGGCGGCAAGATCAAGGCTGGCTTCGAAGGCGGCCAGACCCCGATGCAGCGTCGTCTGCCGAAGATCGGCTTCTATTCGATGAAGGGCAAGGACACCGCTGAAGTGCTGTCCTACCACCTGGATCGTCTGGAAGCTGGCGAGATCGACTTCGCAGCGCTGCGCGCTGCCAAGCTGGTCCCGTCGACTGCCAAGAAGGCCAAGATCGTCCTGAAGGGCGAGCTGAGCAAGGCGTTCACCCTGAAGGGTGTTTCGGCAACTGCCGGCGCCAAGGCTGCGATCGAAGCTGCCGGCGGCAGCGTACAGGAGTAAGCGGAACATGGCGCAAGCTGGCATCGGTAACCTCGCGGGCGGGATGGGCAAGTTCACTGAACTTCGCCAGCGTCTTCTGTTCGTACTCGGGGCATTGCTCGTCTATCGCATCGGCTGTTATGTGCCGGTGCCGGGCGTCAATCCCGATGCCATGCTTGCGCTGATGCAGGCGCAGGGCGGCGGAATCGTGGACATGTTCAACATGTTCTCGGGCGGCGCCCTGCACCGTTTCAGCATCTTCGCGTTGAACGTGATGCCGTACATTTCGGCATCCATCGTGATGCAGTTGGCTGTGCACATCTTCCCTTCGCTCAAGGCGATGCAGAAGGAAGGTGAGTCGGGCCGGCGCAAGATCACCCAGTATTCGCGCATCGGCGCGGTGCTCCTGGCGGTGGTGCAGGGCGGCAGTATTGCGCTCGCGCTGCAGAACCAGGTGTCGCCGGGCGGTGCAGCCGTGGTGTACAACCCTGGCATGGCGTTTGTGTTCACCGCCGTGGTCGCGCTGACCGCAGGCACCATCTTCCTGATGTGGGTAGGTGAGCAGGTTACCGAGCGCGGCATCGGCAACGGTGTATCGCTGATCATTTTTGCCGGCATTGTTGCTGGCCTGCCGGCCGCGGTGATCCAGACCGTGGAGGCTTATCGCAACGACACGCTGAGCTTCATTTCGCTGCTGATCATCGTCCTGGTGGTGCTGGCTTTCACCTACTTCGTGGTGTTTGTCGAGCGCGGCCAGCGTCGTATCACGGTCAATTACGCCCGCCGTCAGGGTGGCCGTAATGCCTACATGAACCAGACCTCGTTCCTGCCGCTGAAGCTGAACATGGCGGGCGTCATCCCGGCCATCTTTGCCTCCAGCATCCTGGCCTTCCCGGCGACCCTGGCCATGTGGTCCGGCCAGGCCAGCTCGGCGACCTGGTTGCAGAAGGTTGCCAATGCGCTGGGCCCGGGTGAGCCGCTGCACATGATCGTGTTCGCCGCCCTGATCTCCGGCTTTGCGTTCTTCTACACCGCGCTGGTGTTCAATTCGCAGGAAACCGCCGACAACCTGAAGAAGTCGGGTGCGCTGATCCCGGGCATCCGCCCAGGCAAGGCGACCGCGGAGTACATTGACGGCGTGTTGACCCGTTTGACGGCGGCTGGCTCGGTCTATCTGGTCATTGTCTGCCTGTTGCCGGAAATCATGCGCACGCAGCTCAACGCCTCTTTCTACTTCGGCGGCACCTCGCTGCTGATCGTGGTGGTGGTGGTGATGGACTTCATTGCGCAGATCCAGGCGCACCTGATGTCGCACCAGTACGAGAGCCTGCTCAAGAAGGCCAACCTGAAGGGCGGCAACCGCGGCGGTTTTGCACGCGGCTGATTCACCCGTTATACTGCGCGCTTCACTGCGTGAAATGGCCGCCCCGGCACCCGGGGCTGGCCTCCAAATCAGAAGGGCGGTCCCCGCAGCGGTTTCGGGTGGGGGTGTGATGTGGTTGTTCCGCGCGGGAGTAGCGCGGGCGGCTCGAAGGGCAACCTTCCTGCCAGGCACATCCGGCGCCGGAGCATGGGCACACTCCCCACGCCGGGTCCATGGAACCTTGTGTTCCACGGACTTACAAGCAAACCGAGACCTTGTTAGTATCGCTAGTTCACTTTTTTGATCCATCCTGCCGGATTGGCGCGCCCAGAGGGTGCGTGTTCGGCCATCACTCAGCTGGAGAACCGCGTCATGGCGCGTATTGCAGGCGTCAACCTGCCAGCCCAGAAGCACGTCTGGGTCGGGTTGCAAAGCATTTACGGCATCGGCCGTACCCGTTCGAAGAAGGTCTGCGAAGTCGCAGGCGTTGCTTCGACCACCAAGATCCGCGATCTGTCGGAGCCGGAAATCGATCGTCTGCGCCTGGAAGTGGGCAAGTACATCGTTGAAGGCGACCTGCGTCGCGAAATCGGCATTGCCATCAAGCGCCTGATGGACCTGGGCTGCTATCGCGGCCTGCGTCACCGTCGTGGTCTCCCGCTGCGTGGTCAGCGCACCAAGACCAATGCTCGTACCCGTAAGGGTCCGCGCAAGGCTCTGAAGAAGTAAGGGACCTAGATAATGGCTAAGCCCGCTGCTGCAAAAACCAAGAAGAAGATCAAGCGCGTCATCACTGATGGCGTTGCCCACGTCCACGCTTCGTTCAACAACACCATCGTGACCATCACCGACCGTCAGGGCAATGCACTGTCCTGGGCGACCTCCGGTGGCGCCGGTTTCCGTGGCTCGCGTAAGTCGACTCCGTTCGCCGCTCAGGTTGCTGCCGAAAAGGCTGGCAAGGCTGCGCTGGATTACGGCCTGAAGTCGCTGGAAGTCCGCATCAAGGGTCCGGGTCCGGGCCGTGAGTCGGCCGTACGTTCGTTGAACAACGTCGGCTACAAGATCACCAACATCATCGACGTGACGCCAATCCCGCACAACGGGTGCCGTCCGCCGAAGAAGCGTCGCGTCTAAAGGAGCGATAAGAAATGGCTCGTTATATCGGTCCTACCTGTAAGCTCGCCCGTCGCGAAGGCGCCGACCTCTCCCTGAAGAGCCCGGCCCGTGCGCTGGACTCCAAGTGCAAGCTGGAGCAGAAGCCCGGCCAGCACGGCGCCACTGCCCGCAAGGGCAAGCTGTCCGACTACGCCACCCAGCTGCGTGAAAAGCAGAAGGTCAAGCGTATCTACGGCCTGCTGGAGCGTCAGTTCCGCAACTACTACAAGAAGGCCTCGACCAAGAAGGGCAACACCGGCGAGAACCTGCTGCAGTTGCTGGAAACCCGTCTGGACAACGTCGTTTACCGCATGGGCTTCGCTGTGACCCGTCCGGCTGCCCGTCAGCTGGTCTCGCACCGCGGCGTCACGGTCAATGGCAAGTCGGTGAACCTGGCTTCGTACCAGGTCAAGGCTGGCGACGCGATCGCCCTGTCGGAAAAGGCTGCCAAGCAGCTGCGCGTCCAGGAAGCCCTGGTCGTTGCCGAGCAGCACGACCTCAGCCCGTCGTGGGTCGAAGTCGATTCGAAGAAGTTCAGCGGCGTCTTCAAGGCTGTGCCGGATCGTGCGGACCTGCCTGCGGATATCAACGAAGCGCTGATCGTCGAGTTGTATTCGAAGTAATTCACAATGGAGAACCTCCGGGTTGCACCGGAGGTTCGCAGGAGAACCCGCAACATGACGGTTACCGCAAACCAGGTTCTGCGTCCTCGCGGTCCGCAGATCGAACGCCTTACCGAGACCCGCGCCAAGGTCGTGATCGAACCGCTGGAGCGTGGTTACGGGCATACGCTGGGCAATGCCCTGCGTCGCGTGCTGCTGTCGTCCATCCCGGGCTTCGCCATTACCGAAGTCGAGATCGACGGCGTGCTTCACGAGTACACCACGCTGGAAGGTTTGCAGGAGGACGTGCTTGATGTCCTGCTGAACCTGAAGGACGTGGCCATTCGCATGCATACCGGCGACAGCGCCACGCTCTCCCTGACCAAGCAGGGCCCGGGCATCGTGACTGCTGCCGACATCAAGCTGGACCACAACGTCGAAGTGATCAACGGCGACCACGTGATCTGCCATCTGACCAAGGACGCATCGATCAACATGCGTCTGAAGATCGAGCGTGGCTTCGGCTACCAGCCGGCGGCCGCGCGTCGTCGTCCGGACGAAGAAACCCGTGCGATCGGTCGTCTGGTTCTGGATGCTTCGTTCTCGCCGGTTCGCCGCGTCGCCTACTCGGTGGAAGCGGCTCGCGTTGAACAGCGTACCGACCTGGACAAGCTGGTCATTGATATCGAAACCAACGGCACGATCGATGCCGAGGAAGCTGTCCGCACCGCGGCCGACATCCTCAGCGATCAGCTGTCGGTGTTCGGTGACTTCACCCACCGCGACCGCGGTGCGGCCAAGCCGGCCAACAACGGCGTTGACCCGGTGCTGCTGCGCCCGATCGACGACCTGGAGCTGACCGTGCGTTCGGCCAACTGCCTGAAGGCCGAGAGCATCTACTACATCGGTGATCTGATCCAGAAGACCGAAGTGGAACTGCTCAAGACCCCGAACCTGGGCAAGAAGTCGCTGACCGAAATCAAGGAAGTGCTGGCCCAGCGTGGCCTGTCGCTTGGCATGAAGCTGGAGAACTGGCCGCCGGCCGGTGTCGCCGCTCACGGCATGCTTGGTTAAGCAACACCTGTTCCCCCGCATGGGAAACCATGCGGGGGAATGTTGTAGCAGTACCCGCGTTGACGGCCGACAGGCCGCTGCGCCGGCCGTCCAGGAGGGGCGGCCAGGACCATCCGCAGTCCGTGCAACAACGCCAGGATGGCGACAGAGAAATCCAACGTCCTACCATTCACCTTAAGGAATTAGTCCCATGCGTCATCAGAAGTCTGGCCGTAAGTTCAGCCGCACCAGCGCTCACCGCGAAGCGATGTTCAAGAACATGGCTGCGTCGCTGTTCAAGCACGAGCTGATCAAGACCACCCTGCCGAAGGCCAAGGAACTGCGCCGCGTTGCCGAGCCGCTGATCACCCTGGCCAAGGTTGACTCGGTTGCCAACCGTCGTCTGGCGTTCGCCCGTCTGCGTGACAAGGAAGCCGTCGGCAACCTGTTCACCATCCTGGGCCCGCGCTACGCCACCCGTCCGGGCGGCTACCTGCGTCTGCTGAAGTGCGGCTTCCGTGCTGGCGACAACGCGCCGATGGCTTACGTCGAGCTGGTTGACCGCCCGGCCGTTGTTGCTGAAGAAGTCGCTGAGTAATCGCGTACTTCCGTCCTGCAACGGATAGAGCAAAAGCCCGGCCCTGGCCGGGCTTTTTGCTTATGCAAAGTCACCATTGCATGTGCTGCTGCCAGCAGTGGGATGGGCTGGTACTCTTGCCGGACTATTGAATCGGATTGATGTGATGAATCCTCTGCGTTGGAGTTTCCGCGCCCAGTTTCTGGCCGGCTTTCTGGTCTGTGCGGGGCTGTTGGCCTTTGCGATTTACATGCAGATCCAGATGGGCCTGGTGCCGTGCCCGCTGTGTATCTACCAGCGCATCGCCTTCGCGGCGCTGGGTATTGGTTTCCTGCTGGGGGCGCTGCATGGGCCGTCCAGCCGCGCCGGACGCGCCGTGTATGGTGTGCTGACCCTGCTGCTGGCCGGCGTTGGTGCCGGCATTGCCGGGCGCCATGTCTATGTGCAGTTGTTGCCGAAGGATCTGGGCAGCAGCTGTGGCCCGCCGCTGAGCTTTCTCAGTGAAACCATGGGGCCGTTCGAGGTGTTCCGCACCGTGCTGACCGGCACGGGTGACTGCGGCAACATCGATTGGACCTTCCTGGGCCTGAGCATGCCGATGTGGAGCCTGGTGTGGTTTGTGGTGCTGGGCTTGGGTGGCCTGTATGCCGGGCTGCGCGCGCGCAAGTCGCGTCGGCTCTGATTCTCTTTTCCCTCTGTAAAACAACGGTATCTGTA
This sequence comes from Stenotrophomonas sp. STEN056, assembly GCF_056759635.1. NCBI lineage: Bacteria > Pseudomonadati > Pseudomonadota > Gammaproteobacteria > Lysobacterales > Lysobacteraceae > Stenotrophomonas > Stenotrophomonas sp. STEN056. Next base: position 79,707 of record NZ_JBRRDL010000006.1, on the reverse strand, counting down.
TGAACCTGTCTTCCCCCCTGTCCACGGCCGCCACTGATCCGAACTGGGCGCCGGAGAGCTGGCGTGGCAAGCAGGCGCTGCAGATGCCGACGTACCCCGACGCCAAGGCGCTGGAGGCGGCGCTGACCGAGTTGCGGCAGCTGCCGCCACTGGTCACCTCGTGGGAAATCTTCGCACTGAAGCAGCAGTTGGCCGAAGCGCAGGAAGGCAAGCGCTTTCTGCTGCAGGGCGGTGACTGCGCGGAGAACTTCGCCGATTGCGAATCCGGCATGATTTCCAACCGGCTCAAGGTGCTGCTGCAGATGAGCCTGGTGCTGGTTCATGGGCTGCGCATGCCGGTGGTGCGCGTCGGCCGCTTTGCAGGCCAGTACGCAAAGCCGCGTTCGGCCGATACCGAAACCCGTGGTGATGTGACATTGCCGAGCTATCGCGGTGACGTGATCAATGCGCCGGAGTTCACCGAAGCGGCGCGCCTGCCGGACCCGCAGCGGATGATTGCCGCACACTCGCGTTCGGCGCTGACCATGAACTTCGTGCGTGCGCTGATCGACGGTGGTTTTGCCGATCTCCATCACCCCGAGTACTGGAACCTGAGCTGGATGCGCTGTTCGCCGCTGGCCGAGGAATACCAGGAAATGGTGGCCTCCATTGGTGATGCGGTGCGTTTCATGGAAACGCTGTCCGGCACGCAGGTGCACAACCTCAATCGGGTGGATTTCTACACTTCGCATGAGGCGTTGTTGCTGCATTACGAGCAGGGGCTGACCCGGCAGGTGCCGCGCCAGCACGGCTGGTTCAACCTGAGTACGCATTACCCGTGGATCGGCATGCGTACGGCGGCGTTGGATGGCGCGCACGTAGAGTACCTGCGTGGCGTGCGCAATCCGATTGCGATCAAGGTGGGGCCGTCGGTGCAGCCGGATCAGCTGCTGCGGTTGATGGACGTGCTGAACCCGGACGATGAGCCGGGCCGCCTGAGTTTCATCCATCGCATGGGCGCGGCGCAGATTGCCGAGAAGCTGCCGCCGCTGCTGGATGCGGTGAAGCGTGACGGTCGCCGCGTGCTGTGGGTGTGCGATGCGATGCACGGCAATACCGAAAGCACCAGCAACGGCTACAAGACCCGTCGTTTCGACAACATCCGCAGCGAAGTGGAGCTGTCATTTGACCTGCACGCGGCTGCCGGGACGCGCCTGGGTGGCGTCCACCTGGAGTTGACCGGGGAGAACGTCACCGAATGCACGGGTGGCGCGCGTGAGCTGACCGAGCGTGATCTGGAGCGTGCCTACCGCTCGACCGTGGACCCGCGGTTGAACTACGAGCAGTCGCTGGAGATCGCCATGGCGATCGTGCGCAAGCAGGGTTGAGCGTCAAGGTAGTGCCGAGCCATGCTCGGCAGCGAGGTTGCCGGTAATGCCGCATGCCGAGCATGGCTCGGCACTACATTGCCTGCCTTGAATCACTGACCGATCTTCCTGGTTGCCAGCCTCAGGCTGCAGGGATGTCCAGTTCCAAGCTCCTTCGTGGGCGGGTATCCCTCGTCAACAACATCTATTCGATCACCACGGTAACGGCGGGGCGTATACCGCTGTTTGCGAGACCGGAAAACGCCTTGCAGGTGATCGAAGCGCTTCGGAATTGCGAACGATCTGGTATCAGCCACAGTCTTGCCTGGGTAGTAATGCCCGATCATCTGCATTGGCTGCTGCAGCTTCAATCCGGATCGCTGGGCGCATGCCTACAGCGCTTGAAATCGCGCTCAGGAAGATCTATCGGCGATGCGGGGTCAATCTGGCAGGCGGGTTATCACGATCATGCAATCAGGCGCGATGAGTCACTGCGTGGCGTAGCCAATTACCTGCTGCACAACCCGGTGCGGGCGGGCCTATGCGAAAGGCCGCAGGACTATCCGTATTCGTGGTGCAGATGGGGCTGGCAGCTCTGATGTAGTGCCGAGCCATGCTCGGCAAGGGGCGTTACCGATAAAGGCCAATGCCGAGCATGGCTCGGCACTACTGGTGAAGTGCTCGGGATTGCCGGACGGGCCAGATGCCGAGCATGGCTCGGCACTGCGGTGCAGCGTCAGCGCTTGCGGTGGCGTTTGCCCAGGTCGCGTGCCAGCACCCAGACAACCAATACGTTGACCGCCAGCAGCAGCCAGGAGGCCCAGCCGGGGTGCTTGACGATGGCGTACAGGTCCAGCGGCAGATACAGCGCGGCGGAGATGCAGCCCAGCCAGGAGGCCCAGGCCTTGGCGCGCCACAGGCCCCAGGCTTCAAGCATGCGCAGCAGGCCATAGGCGACCAGTACGGCGGCGCCCAGGTGGACGGTGTCGGGGGTGATCATGCCCAGCAGTGTGGAGAACGCGCCGTTCTCCGGGTCGCCACCTGCGCGGTGGATCAGGGCATTGATGATGTTGCGGAGCGGACCGGGCCCGGAGATTTCCAGGCCGGCCGCGGCGAGAAAGGCCAGGATGGCCTTTCCCGCTTCCAGCAGCGCGATGGCTGCAAGACCCGGATGCGCATGCGGATCCGGGTTGTAGGGCGTGTTGCCAGTCAACGCAATCAGCCGCCGCGCGAAGCCTTCTTGCGGTCGCTTTCGGTCAGGTGCTTCTTGCGCAGGCGGATTTCCTTCGGGGTGATTTCCACCAGCTCATCGTCGTCGATGAAGTCCAGGGCCTGTTCCAGCGAGAACTTGATGGCCGGGGTCAGCTGGATGGCGTCGTCCTTGCCCGAAGCGCGCATGTTGGTCAGCGGCTTGGTCTTGATGGCGTTGACGGTCAGATCGTTGTCCTTGGAGTGGATGCCGATCAGCTGGCCTTCGTACACGTTGTCGCCTTCAGCAGCGAACAGCTTGCCGCGTTCCTGCAGCGGGCCCAGCGAGTAGGCCGGGGTGGCGCCCGGGGCATTGGCGATCATCACGCCGTTCAGACGCTTGGCGATGGCGCCCTGTTCCTTCGGACCGTAATGGTCGAACACGTGGAACAGCAGGCCCGAACCCTGGGTCAGGGTCTTGAACTCGTTCTGGAAGCCGATCAGGCCACGCGCCGGGATCTTGAAGTCCAGGCGCACGCGGCCCTTGCCGTCCGATTCCATGTTCTCCAGCAGGGCCTTGCGGGTGCCCAGCTTTTCCATCACGCCGCCCTGGTGCTGCTCTTCGACGTCAACCACCAGCTGCTCAATCGGCTCCATCATCTGGCCGTCGATTTCCTTGATGATCACTTCCGGGCGCGACACGGCCAGCTCGTAGCCTTCACGACGCATGGTTTCGATCAGCACCGACAGGTGCAGCTCGCCGCGGCCGGAGACCAGGAACTTGTCGGCGTCTTCCAACTGCTCGACCTTCAGTGCCACGTTGTGCACGGTTTCGCGCTCCAGGCGCTCCTTCAGCTGGCGGCTGGTCAGGAACTTGCCGCCGGACAGGTCCTTGTTGCCGGCGAACGGCGAGTTGTTGACCTGGAAGGTCATCGAGATGGTCGGCTCGTCGACGGTCAGGGCCGGCAGCGCTTCCGGGGCTTCCAGCGCGCAGACGGTGTCGGAAATGGTCAGTTCCTGGATGCCGGAGATGGCGATGATGTCGCCGGCCTGGGCTTCCTCGACCTCGATGCGCTCCAGGCCCATGAAGCCCAGCACCTGCAGCACCTTGCCCTGGCGCTTCTTGCCTTCACGGTCGATCACGATGACCGGCTGGTTCTTCCGGACCTTGCCGCGCTGCACGCGACCGATGCCGATCACGCCGACGAAATTGTTGTAGTCCAGCTGGCTGACGCGCATCTGGAACGGGCCTTCCGGGTCCACGTCCGGCACCGGCACGTACTTCATGATCGCTTCGAACAGCGGGGTCATGTCGCCCGAGCGCACGGTGTCTTCCAGGCCGGCATAGCCGTTCAGGCCGGAGGCGTAGACGATGGGGAAATCCAGCTGCTCGTTGGTGGCGCCGAGCTTGTCGAACAGGTCGAACACTTGGTCGATGACCCATTCCGGACGGGCGCCCGGGCGGTCAACCTTGTTGACCACGACGATCGGCTTGAAGCCCATCGCGAAGGCCTTCTGGGTAACGAAGCGGGTCTGCGGCATCGGGCCGTCCATCGCGTCGACCAGGATCAGCACCGAGTCGACCATCGACAGCACGCGCTCCACTTCACCGCCGAAGTCGGCGTGTCCGGGGGTGTCGACGATGTTGATGCGGTTGCCGTTCCACTTGATGGCCGTGTTCTTGGCCAGGATGGTGATGCCGCGCTCCTTTTCCTGGTCGTTGCTGTCCATCACGCGCTCAGCCAGTACGGTGCGCTCGGACAGCGTGTCGGAGTTCTTGAGCAGGCAGTCAACCAGGGTGGTCTTGCCATGGTCAACGTGAGCGACGATGGCGATGTTGCGAAGGTTTTCGATAGACATGCGAAAGACGGCCAGCCGGTGCCGTGAATGGGGAAAAGAAGTCCAAGATTATACCGCTATGTGCTGCCAGCAGGAAAAGTCCCCGTCCGGACTGGCTTTCCGGCCGTTCAGCTGCCTGCGCCAGTGCGGCCAGGGCGAAGGGGATTCAGCCGGGCGAGGGCGGGTGTATCCTATGCGGCTAGCGCTAGATGTCTTCTCCCACAAGGATTCCCATGTCCCTGATCGCCAATTTCGACACCACCCGCGGCCTGATCAAGGTTGAGCTGTTCGCCGACAAGGCACCGCTGACCGTGGCCAATTTCGTCAACCTGACCAAGCACGGCTTCTATGACGGGCTGGCGTTCCACCGCGTGATCGCCGATTTCATGATCCAGGGCGGTTGCCCGGAAGGCTCCGGCCGTGGCGGCCCGGGCTACCGTTTCGAGGACGAGACCAACAACGGCGTGCGTCACGAGCGCGGCGTGCTGTCCATGGCCAATGCCGGCCCGAACACCAACGGCAGCCAGTTCTTCATCACCCACATCAAGACCGACTGGCTGGACGGCAAGCACACCGTGTTCGGCAAGGTGCTTGAAGGCCTGGACGTGGTTGACCAGATCAAGCAGGGCGACGCCATCAACAAGATCACCATCGAAGGCGATACCGATGCCGCGCTGGCCGCCAAGGCCGACCGCGTCGCCGAGTGGAACAAGATCCTCGCCGCCTGATTGACCCCGACGGCCACCTGACAGGTGGCCGTTTCTGATTGCAGCCTGGCGGGCGTGTCAGTGCCGGCCTGGCTTTACCCCCACAAACGCTTCTTAGCAGAGGAAACCCCCATGAAAGCACCCGTTCGTGTTGCCGTAACCGGCGCTGCCGGCAATATCGGTTATGCACTGCTGTTCCGCATCGCCTCCGGCGAAATGCTGGGCAAGGACCAGCCGGTCATCCTGCAGCTGCTCGAAATCGACAACGAAAAGGCCCAGGCCGCCCTGCAGGGCGTGGTCATGGAGCTGGAAGACTGCGCGTTCCCGCTGCTGGCCGGCGTGGTGACCACCGCTGACCCGCTGGTGGCCTTCAAGGACGTCGACGTGGCCCTGCTGGTCGGCGCGCGTCCGCGCGGCCCGGGCATGGAGCGCAAGGACCTGCTGCTGGAAAACGCCAAGATCTTCACCGTGCAGGGCAAGGCCCTGAACGCTGTCGCCAAGCGTGACGTGAAGGTGCTGGTGGTCGGCAACCCGGCCAACACCAATGCCTACATCGCCATGAAGTCGGCGCCGGACCTGAACCCGCGCAACTTCACCGCCATGCTGCGCCTGGACCACAACCGTGCGCTGAGCCAGCTGGCCGCCAAGACCGGCAAGACCGTGGAGAGCTTCGAGAAGTTCACCGTGTGGGGCAACCACAGCCCGACCATGTACCCGGACTACCGTTTCGCCACCACCGGCGGCGCCAAGGTTGCCGAGCTGATCAACGATCAGGAATGGAACGCCAACACCTTCATCCCGACCGTCGGCAAGCGCGGCGCGGCGATCATCGCTGCCCGCGGCCTGTCCTCGGCTGCTTCGGCTGCCAACGCCGCCATCGACCACATCCATGACTGGGTGCTGGGCAGCAACGGCAAGTGGGTGACCATGGGCGTGCCGTCCGACGGCTCCTACGGCATTCCGGAAGGCGTGGTGTTCGGCTTCCCGGTAACCACCGAGAACGGCGAGTACACCATCATCAAGGACTTGCCGATCGACGACTTCTCCAAGAAGTACATCGACATCACCCTGGGCGAGCTGGAAGAAGAGCGCGCCGGCGTGGCTGATCTGCTGTAACAGCAGTCGGTTGACGTAGTGCAATGAACGGGGGAGCTTCGGCTTCCCCGTTTTTTGTTTGCTGCAAAGCGCAGCCCTGCTGCACAGCGACGTTGCCCGTGGAGCCAAGCTGATGCCGAGCATGGCTCGGCACTACATTTTGTTTTTGGACATGACTGACAAGATCGCGCTGCATTACATCGACGATGCGCTGCTGGTGGCCGAGAAGCCGGCTGGCCTGCTGTCCGTGCCCGGCCGCCTGCCGGAGAACCAGGATTGCGTGGTATCGCGGTTGCAGGTGCTGTACCCGGATGCACTGACCGTGCATCGGCTCGACCAGGTGACCTCCGGGTTGATGCTGTATGCGCGTGGCAAGGCAATGCAGGTGGCGTTGTCCGGGCTGTTTGAGAAACGGCAGGTCAGCAAACGCTACGAAGCCGTGGTGCAGGGGGTGATGGCTGTGGATGCCGGTGAGATCGACCTGCCCTTGATCTGTGATTGGCCGAACCGGCCAAAGCAGATGGTGAGCTTTGAGCTGGGCAAACCGTCATTGACGCGCTGGCGGGTGCTTGAACGCGATACGGATGCGCAACGCACACGGGTTGAACTGGAGCCGGTGACCGGGCGCAGCCATCAGCTGCGGCTGCATATGGCCAGCATCGGGCACCCCATCGTTGGTGACGTGATGTATGGGGCGCAAACGGCGGCGCGGGTGTGCCTGCATGCGGGCCGGTTGGGGTTTGTGCACCCGGTGAGCGGGGAGAAGATGGCGTTTGTTTCGGAAAGTCCTTTCTGAGGCAAAGGCTACCCTCTCCCCAACCCCTCTCCCGCGAAGGGGAGAGGGGCTTCAAAGCTGCAGTTGCAAGCGTCGTCTCCACTTGCTGGATGCCGAGCCCCTCTCCCCTTGCGGGGCGATGCGGGCCTGCTTGCGAACCACTGGTTCGCGGCCCGTTGAGCGCCCTTGCTTCATCGCAAGGGCCGGGGCGCAAAGCGGGGGTTGGGGAGAGGGCAGCTTCCATCTTTGGTCTTAAGACCAAAGACGCAGGGAGAACGATGGCAGCTGCGGACTATGCTCGGCTCAGACGAGGCAGGTTCCGGAGGATGTCATGCAGTACGAGCAGCTCTACCGCCGTTCCATCGAAGCGCCCGAAGCATTCTGGGCAGAAGAAGCCAAAGCCATTCATTGGCACCGCGCGCCGGAACAGATCCTCGACTACTCCAACCCGCCGTTCCGGCGCTGGTTTGTCGGCGGTGAAACCAACCTTTGCTATAACGCCGTTGACCGCCACCTTGCCGAGCGTGCGGACCAGCTCGCGCTGGTTGCCATCTCCACTGAAACCAACATCACCCGCGAGATCACCTACCGCGAACTGCACCGCGAGGTGAATGCCTTTGCCGCGGTGCTCAAGCAACTGGATGTCGGCCGTGGTGATCGTGTGGTGATCTACATGCCCAACATGGCCGAGGCCGTGTTCGCGATGCTGGCCTGCGCACGTATCGGCGCGGTGCATTCGGTGGTGTTTGGCGGCTTTGCCGCGCACAACCTGGCGCTGCGTATCGATGACGCACAACCCAAGCTGTTGATCGCCGCAGATGCCGGCATGCGTGCCGGCAAGGTGATTCCATACAAGGCGATGGTTGATGCGGCCTGTGCCGAAGCGCAGAACCCGCCGCCGAAAGTGTTGATCGTCTCGCGGGGGCTGGATGCAGCCGAGCCGAAGCTGGCCGGGCGCGATGAAGATTACGCAGCGCTGCGTGCGCAGGTGGGTGATGTCGAGGTGCCGGTGGAATGGCTGGAATCCAACGAGCCAAGCTACCTGCTCTACACCTCCGGCACCACCGGCAAGCCCAAGGGCGTGCAGCGCGATGTCGGCGGTTACGCGGTGGCGATGGCGCAGTCGATGCGTACCGTGTTTGATTGCGCGCCGGGGCAGGTGATGTTCTCCACCTCCGATGTCGGTTGGGCGGTGGGGCACTCGTACAACGTGTATGGGCCGTTGATCGGTGGCTGCACTTCGCTTCTCTACGAAGGCCTGCCGATCAATCCGGATGCGGGCATCTGGTGGGCGCTGTGCGAGCAGTACGGCGTGCGCACGATGTTCTCCTCGCCCACCGCGATCCGCGTGCTGAAGAAGCACGATGTGGACTTCATCGATCGTCATGATCTGTCCGACCTGAAGTACCTGTTCCTGGCAGGCGAGCCATTGGACGAGCCCACCGCGCAATGGATCAGTGGCGCGCTGCGCAAGCCGGTCATCGACAACTACTGGCAGACCGAAACCGGCTGGCCGGCACTCACGCTGCTGCCAGGCCTGGACATGAAGCCGGTGAAGTTCGGCTCGCCCGGCTTCCCCAATCTTGGCTACAGGATGAAGGTCATCGACGAGCAGAGCGGTGCGGAAGTGGCGCCTGGCCAGAAGGGCGTGCTGGTAATCCAGCCGCCGTTGCCGCCGGGCTGCATGAGCACGGTGTGGAACGATGACGAACGTTTCCTCAAGAGCTACTTCAGTCATTTCAAGGAGCTGTTGTACAGCTCGCTGGACTGGGCGATCCGCGACGAGGACGGTTACACCTTCATCCTTGGCCGCACCGACGATGTGATCAACGTGGCCGGGCACCGCTTGGGCACGCGTGAGATCGAGGAGGCCATCTCCAGCCATCCGCGCGTGGCCGAGGCGGCGGTGATCGGCGTGCAGGACGAGTTGAAGGGCCAGGTGCCGCTGGTGTTCGTCACCCTCAAACAGATGGCCAGCGATGACGAGGCGCCGCTGCTGGCGGCGGAAATGATGCAGCGCGTCACCAGCTCACTGGGCGCCGTGGCGCGGCCGGCCCACATTCATATTGTCAATGCGCTTCCCAAGACGCGTTCGGGTAAGCTGCTGCGGCGTTCGTTGCAGGCATTGGCGGAGCAGCGTGACCCGGGGGATCTGTCCACACTGGACGACCCGGGCGCCCTGGAGGAAATCCGCCGCGCGCTGGGGAAATAGCGCAGGCCACAGGCGCAGCGATCGCAAGGGGGCGGTACGCATGCAGGTAGTCAGATCCGGGGCGGGGGCCCCGGGTTGATGAAGCGTGCCGTGTTTGCGATGCACAACCGTGGGGGAAATCGAATGGCATTGATCTATGCCAAGACGGCAGCGGGTCGTCGTGAAATGGAAGACCGTGCGCTGCGTCTGCTGCCGGCACTGCGCTCAGTGCTGCTGCTGGTGGATGGGCAGCGCGATGAACGTGAATTGCAGCAGATGGCGCAGGGGCTGCGCGCACCGGAAGACGTGCTGGCGCAGCTGTTGTCGATGACGCTGATCGAGGCGGTGGGGGGCAGCGTCGAGCGCAAGCCGGATGTGCCGGTCACCGTGCAACTGGGCGATGACCCACTGCGTTACCAGCAACTGCGTGACTGGATGGCTGAATCGGTACGCAAGCACCTGGGCCTGAAGGGTTACCTGATCCAGCTGAAGATCGAGCGCAGCCGCACCGCGCTCGGGCTGGAGCAGCTGTGGCCGGAAGTGGCCACTGCGCTTGGCAAGGCCAAGAGCCCGGCGTTTGCCAGCCGTTGGCTGGAGGAAACGCGGGCGCTGGTACTGGCTTGACGCCCCCGGGGCCGCTGGCCGCCGCATTGCTGGCGGCTCCGGTTGTTTGCGCAGGCCTGCACGGCACGGGGCGGGCACTATCATGACGGCTTGTTCCCCCACAGGAGTGTCAGGCATGGATCAGCAAGACAGCAGCGGCATCAGCACCGCGGGCTGGGACGCCATCAACGCGGCGTTGGCGGCGGTGTATCCGGCGCAGGAGCCACGCCATTTCGGCACGCTGGTATCGCATACGCTGGGCGGCAATGATCCGCTCGATGGCATCAGCATCTACTGGAGCGATGCGCCACGCCCGCACTGGCATTACGTCAGCTACGGCTTCTCCGAGTTGTATGACAAGCAGAGCGAAGACCTGGAAGAAAGCGGCTTTGGCTTTGAGCTGACCTTCCGCCTGGCCGCGGAGCCGGGCGACAAGGGTGGCGAGCCGCCGATTTGGCCGATGAACCTGCTGCAGAACCTGGCGCGATATGTCTTCAGCAGTGGCAATGTGTTCGAGGCGGGCCACCACCTGGATGCCAATGGCCCGATTGCCCTGGATACCGATACGCAGCTGTGCCACCTGGCGTTTGTCACCGACCCACAGTTGGGTGTGATCGATACCGCCAATGGTCGCCTGAGTTTCCTGCAACTGGTCGGCGTGACCGAGGACGAGATGGCGGCGATCAGGCGCTGGTCCACCTTGTCCGTGCTGGAGGTGTTCGCGCCGGCCATGCCGTTGTGGATCACTGAACTGGCGCGCACGTCCATGCTCAAGGATGAAACCCTGGTCGCCCAGGTGGAGGCTGGCAGTCAGCGCGAGGGTTCCAGCACCGGCATGTTGTTTGTGGAAACCCTGGAGTGGTCGGTGGATGGCAGCTGCACGACCCTGGTACTCGGCGCCGGGCAGGTGCCCAGCGTGCTGGAACTGCTGCCGCTGCGCCTGCCGCATGACAGGCCGCTGGTCGTGCTTGGCGAGGAGCACCAATGGCGTTTTGAACCGGGCCTGGTGGATGCGCTGCAGAGCGACGGCGACAGCGCGCGTTGCGTGCTTTCCGATGCCACGTTGAAGGCGATGCTCGATGGTGTACGTGCCGAGCGTGGGATTTACCCGCTGCCCGGTGGAACACTGCAGATCGAAGTCCGCCCCACCTTGCTGCGTGATGGGCAGGGCGGCGTAATCCGCGAGATCGGCTGATACAGCGCCACCCACATTGAACCCGCGCCGCGTGGTTCTGCATGGCGTTGGCGGGTTGATCCAGGGCGGCGCTCCTGCGCACCCCAGATGTGCAGGCCCAGACGAAACAGGCCGCCAGCATCTGCGCTGGCGGCCTGTCGATGACGTACGGGTGTATGCGGTGGTTACGCCAGGCCTTCGGCCTTCAGCGCAGCCTGCACGGCCGGGTCGGCCTGCATCGCCTGTTCAAAGCGATCCAGAGCGTCCATGCCGGCCAGGTCGATCTTCAAACCGCGCGCCCAGCGCAGGGTGACGTACATATAGGCGTCGGCGATGGACGGGCGCGGCGTGCCGCCGAGCCAGTCAACCTGTGCCAGGCGGTCATTCAGGCGCTGGTACAAGGCTTTGAGCTTGTCGCGTGAATTCTGCTGCGTGCGGGCGATGACGGCTTCGTCTTCCAGGTACTTGGTCGAGCCGAAGATCGGGTAGTACACCGGGTGCAGGTCGGCGTTGACGAAGGACAGCCAACGGTTCACTTCCGCGCGGGTACGCGCGTCATTGCCGCCTTCCAGGCCGGCATCCGGTGCCTTGTCGCAGATGTAATGCAGGATGGCCGCATTCTGGGTCAGCACCCAGCCTTCGTCCTCAAGCACCGGCACGGCACCGGCTGGATTCATGGCCAGGTACTCGGGCGACTTCATGGTCGCAAGGTCCACGATCTTCAGCTCGAAGGGCAGGCCGGCCCAGAGCAGGGTGATGTGGTCTGCCAGTGAACACGCGCCGGGCTTGGTGTAGAGCTTCATCGGATACCTCAGGAGTGGAGTGACTCCCGCATTATCACCACAAGCATGTTGCGTGGGGTGGTGACAGGTCAGGCCGGTGTGTTGCTCAGGAAGCGCGTGGCTTCAGTGACTGCACCTTGAAAAACGTATGGCCGCCGATGGTGGCCACCTGGTAGGCGTTGCGCCAGCTGGGGCTTGCGATGGAAAGCGCGGCAAAGTGGCTGGCACCGGGCACGATCTCCTTGCGCTGCTCGGCCGGCAGGGCCCAGTTGCGCTCCGCGGCGAAGGCGACATCAACCGCTTCGGCCCAGGCATCGTTGTTGCGCAGCTGGGTGCCGGGCGAGACCAGGGTGGGTGCGAACTGTTTGCGGGCAGTCACCACCTGGCACATCGAGTCTCCCCAGAGGCCGCTGTCCAGGCGACGCAGGGCGACTTCGGCAACGGCCTGCTGACCGCGCAGGGTCTGGTCGCGGGCTTCCAGGTAAACGGTGGTGCTCAAGCACAATGAATCAGCGGCCGGCTGCGGCAACATCTGCGACAGCCAGAGAATCCAGGCCAGTTTCATAAATCTCCTTGCTCCGTATGGGCCGCAGTCCGCCTGTTCCTGAAAAGCTAATGGAACCGGACAGCTGCGACTTGGCGTTATGGGGAGGCGGCCGTGGCATCGGGGCCGCCCCGTGGGCGGCCCTCAAGAGAAGTGGGAGGGGCCGCGCCTGCTCACCAGAACTGGGGGGTGAGCGGAAGTGCGCGCAAGTTAGGGGGCAAACACCAAACCCATCCTGAATGGGGCTTGTTGACATTCAGGTTTGTTGCACCCCGCGCGGGGCGAAGAATGCGTGACCGGAAGTGAGGAATGGGTGAGGGGGAAGCCGGCAGAAATGACGCCGTGCAGCGTCGCTGGAATGGCGGAAACTGCCGCAATTGCAACGGCACCCCTCCTCAATCCTTCCCTGCGCTTCGCGCAAGGGAGGAGGCAACTCGTGCAGTCGTCGGGTGCGGCTGGCGCGGTCGCTTTTTAACTCCCTCCCTTTCGCAAAGCGAAGGGAGGGCGGGGGAGGGGGGCTTTCGCTTCAACTCACCTCAACGTTAAAGCGCTGCCGCCAGCCGGCTGCCCTGATCAATGGCGCGCTTGGCGTCCAGTTCCGCGGCGACGTCGGCACCGCCGATGACATGCACCGTGCGACCGGCAGCCAACAATGCATCGGCCAGTTCGCGCTGTGGTTCCTGGCCGGCGCAGACCACCACGTTGCCGACATCGAGCAACTGCTCCTGGCCGTCAACGCGAATGCGCAGGCCGTTGTCGTCCACACCCAGGTATTCCACGCCGCCGAGCATCGTCACCGCCTTGGCCTTGAGCGTGGCGCGGTGGATCCAGCCGGTGGTCTTGCCCAGGCGCGCGCCGGGCTTGCCGGGGCTGCGCTGCAACAGCCAGACCTTGCGTGCGGGCGCTTCGGGTTGCGGCTTCACCAGCGCGCCGCGTTTCTCGAAGCTCGGGTCCACGCCCCATTCGGCCATCCAGCGGGCCGGGTCCAGAGCGGGCGAGGGGCCTTCATGCACCAGGAACTCGCCAACATCGAAGCCGATGCCACCGGCGCCGATGATGGCCACCTTGTCGGCGGCCTTCACCCGGCCCAGCAGTACATCCAGGTAGTTCACCACCATCGGGTGGTCGGCGCCGGGGAAGTTGACCTTGCGCGGTGAGATGCCGGTGGCGATCACCACCTCGTCATAGCCGGCGAGCGTGCCGACATCGGCGCGGGTATCCAGGCGCAGCTCCACGCCGGTATCGGCCAGACGGTGGCGGAAGTAGCGCAGTGTCTCGTGGAACTCTTCCTTGCCCGGGATGCGCTTGGCGACATTGAACTGCCCGCCGATCTCACCGGCCGCATCAAACAAGGTGACGAGGTGACCACGCTCGGCCGCGACCGTGGCGCCGGCCAGGCCGGCCGGGCCAGCGCCGACCCCGGCCACGCGCTTGGGCGCGGTGGTCGGGCGGTAAACCAGTTCGGTCTCATGCGCGGCGCGTGGGTTGACCAGGCAGGTGGCGCGCTTGTTGACGAAAATGTGGTCCAGGCACGCCTGGTTGCAGGCAATGCAGGTGTTGATGGTTTCCGGCTTGCCCGCGCGCGCCTTGGCCGGCCACTGCGGGTCGGCCAGCAGTGGGCGCGCCAGCGACACCATGTCGGCGTGGCCATCGGCCAGCACGCGCTCGGCCACATCCGGCATGTTGATGCGGTTCACTGCGATCACCGGCACATTCACATGCGGCCGCAGCTTGGCGGTGACGCCGGTGAAGGCCGCACGCGGCACCGAGGTGGCGATGGTCGGCACGCGGGCTTCATGCCAACCGATGCCGGAGTTGATCAGCGTGGCGCCGGCCGCTTCGATGGCCTTGGCCTGCAGCAGCACTTCTTCCCAGTTGCTGCCGTCATCCACCAGGTCCAGCAGCGACAGCCGGTAGATGATGATGAAGTCCGGTCCACAGGCTTCGCGGATGCGGCGCACGATCTCCACGGCAAAGCGCATGCGCTTTGCGGCATCGCCGCCCCAGGCGTCGTCGCGCTTGTTGGTGCGCGGGGCGATGAACTCGTTGATCAGATAGCCTTCCGAGCCCATCACCTCCACGCCGTCGTAGCCAGCATCGCGTGCCAGTCTGGCGGCGCGGGCATAGTCGCGGATATGCCGCTCCACGCCGCGTGCCGACAGCGCGCGCGGGGTGAACGGATTGATCGGTGCCTTCAACTTCGACGGCGCCACCTGCAGCGGGTGGTAGGCGTAGCGGCCGGCGTGCAGCAGCTGCATGCATATCTTGGCGCCGTGGCTGTGCACGGCGGCGGTTACTTGCCGGTGCCGGCCCACTTCCCACGGCCAGGACAGCTTGCTGCCGAACGGCGCCAGCCAGCCCACCACGTTCGGCGAGAAGCCGCCGGTGACCAGCAAGGCGGCGCCACCTTCGGCGCGCTCGCCAAAGTAGGCGGCCAGTTTCGGGAAGTCGCGGACGTGGTCTTCCAGGCCGGTATGCATCGAGCCCATCAGGATGCGATTGCGCAGTTGGGTGAAACCCAGGTCCAGGGGCGCGAACAGGTGGGGGAAGGTGCTGGCGGTGGCTGGCGTCATGTTGGATACGCTTGCGTACGGATTGGGCCCATTCTGAGGGGCAGCGCGGGGATTTCTCAATCCTCGGCGTGACGGATTACCTAAATGGCGTGCCTGAAGACGCGTTGTGACAGGCCGATTACAATTCGCCGCCGCTGATCGGCGGCCCATTTTTTCTGTCACGGATCGATGTCAATGAATACGGTGTTTCCGCCGGCGCATGCCCAACGGTTGTTCCCACGCCTGTGGATGCTGGTGGCGGGCATGGTGGCGTTGGGGGCGCTTGCGCGCCTGTGGATGTGGGCCGCCTATGCCGGTGCCTCGCGCGGCGGCGAGTTGCTGTGGCCGGTGCTGTTGCAGGGCGCCCGTTACGACATGGTGGCCGGTGCGGTCTGCGCATTGCTGGTCGGGCTGGTGACAGCGCCGTTCTGGTGGAGCGGGCGTCAGGAGCAGGCCGTGCGCGGGGCGCAATGGTTGCTGGTGGCGCTGTTGCTGCTGTTCGCCTTGCTGTCGATCTGCGAACACTTCTATTACGGCTTCTATAAGACGCGGTTCGATCCCATCGTTTTCGGCATGCTTGAAGACGACACCGGCGCCATCCTGGAAACAGTCTGGGACGACTACCCGGTCATTCCCGGCCTGCTTGGCCTGGCGCTGGGGGGCACGTTGCTGGGGTGGGGCATTCCGCGCGTCGGGCGCTGGCTCGGCGAGCGCTGGCCCAGCGGCGCCACGCGCTGGGCGCAGGTGCTGCTGCTGGTGGTGCAGTGCCTGCTGTTGTTGCTGCTGGCGCGCGGCACGGTGGGGACATTCCCGCTGGTACGGCGTGACGTGACGGTCTCGGCCGATCCGTTCATGAACGCATTGGTGCTCAATGCGCCGTTGACGCTGTACCGCGCCGCTCGCATCCGCGCCAAGGAAACCGATATCGGCAGTGATCCACTGGTCGGTGTGCATCGCCTGGGATTCAGCAGCCTGGAGCAGGCTGCGGCCAGCGCCGGGTTGCCGTCGGGTGAGCCGGAGCGGGTTCGTGCGGCGCTGTTCCCGGTGGTGCCGGGACAACCGCGCGCCTTGGCGCAGTCACCGCATGTGGTGGTGGGGCTGCTGGAATCATTCGGCCAGGATCTGCTTTACACAGACAGCCCCCGCAACGACATGCTGGGCCGGCTGCGCGGCGAATTGGCGCACGGGTATCAATTCGACAACTTCATCGCCGGGCAGAACGGCACCCACGCCACGCTGGAATATCTGCTGCTGGGTACATCCATCACGCCGCTGGCCAATGGCCGCAATGCGCGTCTGGCATTTGATACATCCGCAGCCCTGCCGTTCAAGCGTGCCGGTTACCGCACGGCATTTCTCTATGGCGGTGGCAGCGATTGGCGCGAGCTGGGCACTGCACTGCCGCGACAGGGCTTTGACCGGGTGTATGACGCCCGCGACATCCGCAAGCGCTACCCCGATGCACGGGGCACCGATTGGGGTTTGTATGACGCCTATCTGTTCCGCCTTGCCCGGGAGTTGCTGGAGCAGGCCGATGCGCGCGGTGAACGCCTGTTCCTGGTGCTGTTGACCACCACCAACCACCCGCCGTTTGAACTGGATACGGCACGCCCCAGACTGCCGTTGGACCCGGGGGCGCTGGGGCCGCGCGCGCTGGAAGACCGGGACGAGCTGCGCAGGATGCTGGTCACCTATCAGTACCAGGCCGATGAGTTCGGTGGTTTCCTGCAGCAGCTGCGCCAAGGCCCGCTGGGCGAGCGCACCCTCATCGCCGCCGCAGGTGACCACAACCTGCGCACGCACTATCGCTATGACCTGCCGGCCGAGCAGGTGGACGTGGACCGCGTGTTCGCTTATCTGCGTGTGCCCCGCGCCTATGCGCCTTCGGGCGCTGGGCCAGATGTGCATGCGTTTGCAGGCCACGGCGATCTGGTCCCCACGCTGGTGTCGCTGGCCCTGCCGGGCGAGCGGTACTTCGCCACGGGCAGGAATCTGTGGGAACCACGGGCCGATGGGGGGCAGGCGCTGGCCCAGTTCGACCGGCTGTATACGCCTGCCGGCGTGCTGTGGCCGCTGAGCGCGCCCAAGCTGCACACCTGGCGCGATCCTCGCCACATCGCCGTGCAGGGCCAGCCCGCGGATGCGAACTCGACGGCGCTGGCGCGACGTGCCGCTGCCGGCGTGGCACTGCGCGACTGGTATATCCGCGAGCAGGTACTGCGGGCGCGGCGCTGACCGGGCGGTTCAGCGGGCCGCGTCGCCAGCGCACGCCGGCGGCGGTCAAACAGCGGCAGGGTGATTCCGCAAAGCGGGCCGATCAACAGGGCAAAGGCCAGTGTGCCAAGGCCGACATTGCCGCCCAGCCACCAACCGATGACCAGCGCGGTGGCTTCGATCAGGCTGCGTACTTTCCAGATGGCCCAGCCGGTGCGCGCATGCAGGCCGGTCATCAGCCCGTCGCGTGGGCCCGGGCCGAAGTTCGCGCCGATGTAGAGCCCGGTGGCGATGGCCAGCAGCAACAGGCCGGCAATAAACAATGACACCTGCCACAGCAGGCCGACCGCTGGCGGCAGCACCGCAAGGCCCAATTGCGCGCTGGGGCCGATCAGCAGCACGTTGAGCACCGTGCCCAGCCCGGGCTTCTGCCGCAGCGGCAGCCACATCAGCAGCACGGCCACCCCCACCAGGTTGGTGATCAACCCGAAACTCCAACCGCTGCGTAGTGAAATGCCCTGGCTCAACACGTCCCACGGTGCGATGCCGATGCCGGCGCGGATCATCAGTTACGAGGCGATGCCGAAAAGAAACAGCCCCAGCAACAACTGTGTCAGGCGGGCGAACATGGCAGTGCTAAACATGGCGGGCACGGAGGGGCAGGGCTGGTGGCACGGAGAGGGTGTGGAAACGCCCCGGGTGTACCGGGGCGTTCGATCTGTTGCAACAACGCAGGGGCTGCTGGTTTCAGTCCCAGCCTTCCAGCGCCAGCTTGCCGAGGGTGCGGCCGGTCTCCAGTTGCTGATGCGCACGGCGCAGATTGGCGGCGGTGATCGGCCCCAGGCGCTCGGTCAGCGTCGTGCGCAGCTCGCCGGCATCGATCAGGCTGGCGGCACGGGTCAAGATCCGATGCTGCTCAATCATGTCCGCGGTGCGGAAGCGCGCCCGCGCGAACATGAATTCCCAGTGGATACCAATGCACTTGGCCTTGTAGGGATCGCCGATGCGCAGCTCGCCGGCCGGCTCCACGATCAGCCCGACGTGGCCCTGTGGTGCCAGCAATTCGCCCAACTGCTGCCAATACAGGTCGGTGTCGGCCAGGTTGAGGGCAGCATCCACCTGGTTGATGCCCACGGCCTGCAGCTGTGGCGCCAGTGGCTGGCGGTGGTTGATGACATGGTCTGCGCCCAACTGCCGGCACCACTGCACGGTTTCTTCGCGTGATGCGGTGGCAACGACCGTAAAGCCGGCGTGGCGGCCCAATTGGATGGCGATGGAGCCCACGCCACCGGCGCCACCGATCACCAGCAGAACCTTGCCGACGTTGCGCCTGCCATCCAATTGATAAGGCATGCGCTGGAACAACAGTTCCCAGGCAGTAAGCGTGGTCAGTGGCAGGGCCGCGGCTTCGGCAAAGTCCAGCGTGGTGGGCTTGCGTCCGACCAGGCGCTCATCCACCAACTGCTGCTGCGCATTGCAGCCGGGGCGGGTGACATCGCCGGCGTAGTACACCTCGTCACCGACTTCAAAGGCGGTGACGTCCGGCCCGACCGCCAGCACCGTGCCGGCGGCGTCGAAACCCAGCACCCGTGGCGGATTTTCCTGGCCGGGCTTGGGGCCGCGCAGTTTGGTATCCACCGGATTGACTGAAATTGCCTGAACCTGAACAAGCAGGTCCTGGCCCTGCGGCGCAGCGGGCGCTGGCAACTCGACATCCAGCAATGCATCGGGGTTGCTGATGGGAAGGTAATGCGTCAGGCCGATCGCTTTCATGCGGAAAAGTTCCGTTTGCGGGGGAGCGGAATCATCATACTCAGCAAACGGTTCAGCTGGCGGTAACAGCCGCCGCTTGGCCGAGTTTCCCGGGGGTTTTCGGACGAAACTGACCGCAATGCAGCAAAAACGCCGGAAGGCCCGTCGTAGCAGGCTCTTGCGCCCTTTGATGAAGCTGTATACGGTTCGCCCAGCCGGACACGTAGAGGTCTGGTGGTTGCGCCATTTGTTATATGGTCGTTAACATCGCCTTCACGGGCCAGCGCATAATGTGCACCCCGATGGCGTGCGGAAACGGCCGTCTCTGAACGCGACGAAATCGCTGTGCTGGACCATGCCTCTACCGGTTTCATACCCCCGAAACAAGGAGCTGTATTTCATGAACAAGAAGATCCTTACCGCCGCGCTGCTGGGTGGTCTGGCTTTCGCCCAGGCCGCTTCGGCTCAGGAATTCGATGACCGCTGGTACCTGACCGGTTCGGCCGGCTTCAACTTCCAGGACGGCGACCGTGGCACCAACGATGCTCCGTTCGCCACGCTGGGTCTGGGCAAGTTCATCAGCCCGAACTGGTCGCTGGACGGTGAGCTGAACTATCAGAACCCGAACTTCGACGCCAACCAGGACCAGAACTGGTCGCAGTACGGCATCTCGCTGGACCTGCGTCGCCACTTCATCCAGGACGGCCGCGGCTGGAACCCCTACCTGCTGGCAGGCCTGGGCTACCAGAAGGCTGAAGAGGAATACCTCACCACCGCTGGTGACCTGAAGGATCGCAAGGACGGCAACCTGGCCGCCAAGGTCGGCGTCGGTCTGCAGACCACGTTCGAAAAGCGCGTCGCCGTGCGTGCCGAGCTGGCTTACCGTGCTGACTTCGACGACCAGAGCGTGCGTCAGTTCAGCAACGACACCAAGAAGGAAGACTGGTTCGGCGACGTGCTGGCTTCGGTCGGCGTCGTGATCCCGCTGGGCCCGGCCCCGGTTGCTGCTGTTGCTCCGGCTCCGGTTCCGGTTGCTCCGAGCTGCGCCGACCTGGATGACGACGGTGACGGCGTCAACAACTGCGACGACAAGTGCCCGAACTCGCAGCCGGGTCAGACCATTGGTCCGGACGGTTGCCCGGTGCCGGTCTCGATCGACCTGAAGGGCGTGAACTTCGACTTCGACAAGTCGACCCTGCGTCCGGATGCCGTTTCGATCCTGAGCGAAGCCACCGAGATCCTGAAGCGTTACCCGGATCTGCGCGTTGAAGTTGCCGGTCACACCGACTCCAAGGGTACCGACGCTTACAACCAGAAGCTGTCCGAGCGTCGCGCCAAGGCTGTGTACGACTACCTGACCACCAACGGTGTGTCGGCTGCTCGTCTGCAGGGCCCGATCGGCTACGGCGAGAGCCGTCCGATTGCTCCGAACACCAACGCTGATGGTTCGGACAACCCGGAAGGTCGCGCAAAGAACCGTCGCACCGAGCTGAACGTCCAGAACTAATCGGACGTTTCGGTTGCGATACAGCAAGGCCCGGCATCTGCCGGGCCTTGTTTTTTTGTGCCGGCATCGACGGCCCGGGGGCAGGGGCGCAGATAACGGTTGAAAGCGGTGCGGGCGCTGCCTACACTCGCCGCGTTCTCCTGTCTTAATGGAAATTCAATGCTGCGTATCGTTCTGGCTGGTTTCGTCGCGCTGGCTGCCGTGCCCGGTGCCCATGCAGCAGTGGATTGCTCGGCCAATGCCGTGGCTGCCGTGCCGTTGCCGGCGACGGTGATCGCGCCGGTTGCCTCGGAGCTGTATGTGCGCCCGGGCCAGTTGGGCATGCCGTCGGGTGTGCTGAGTTCCGGTGTCAGCGAGGAACAGTCGCTGGACCGCGTGCTGATGCGCCTGCGTGTTGAAAGCTGCAACAACGTGGCCAGTGCGATCCCGGCACGCGGCGCGATCAATGCCAGCGATCCGGCCGCGTACAAGCCGCAGACCGAGTTCGACAACACGCCGTGGCGTTTTGACATGAGCCAGAACGGCAAGCGCATGACCGCCGAAGAGTTCGATGCCTGGATGAAGGCGCGCGGCGTGCGTGTGGTCAAGGCGCGTCCGGCGCCAGCCGAAGCTGCAGCGCCGGACGCGCCGCAGGCAACCGAAGTCAAGTAAGGGTGGCGGGAGCCGCCCTGGATACACATGGCCTCCCACAAACCACCGCACCAACCAAACGCCCGCCGAGGTTCACCCGGCGGGCGTTTGCATTTCCGTGGCAACGGCAGCCAGGTCCGGCATGGATTGGCGCGGGTATTGTCCAAGGCGGGCATCTGTTCGCGCAGCGAGGCGACACGGCGTGTGCTGGATGGGCGGGTAAGTGTCGATGGGCGGGTGATCCGTGACCCGGAGTTTCCAATCGTGGCCAGCCGCAACAAGGTGCTGCTCGACGGTAAGCCGCTGACGGCGGCGCGGCGGCTGTACCTGGCCCTGAACAAGCCGCGCGGGCTGGTGACCACGGTGCAGGACGAGCAGGGACGGGATACCGTCTATCGCTGCTTTGAAGGCAGCGGCTTGCCGTGGCTGGCGCCTGTGGGCCGGCTGGATCGCGCCAGCGAAGGGCTGCTGTTCTTCAGCAACGACCCGGAATGGGCGGCGCGGCTTACCGACCCGGCCACGGGGCCGCTGAAGACCTATCACGTGCAGGTGGATGCCGTGCCCGATGCACGGCAGTTGGCCGCGATGCAGGAAGGCGTGGAGAATGCCGGTGAGCATCTGGCCGCGTATTCGGTGCAGGTGCTGCGGCACGGCGCGCGCACGGCATGGTTGGGGGTGGTGCTGGACGAAGGCCGCAATCGCCATATCCGACGCTTGCTGGAGGTGCTGGGCTTTGAAGTGCTGCGCCTGATGCGGGTGGCGATTGGCCCGGTACAGTTGGGAGCGCTGGGCAAGGGGCAATGGCGCGAGCTTTCTGCGGCGGAGCTGGCGGCGCTGGAAGGGGGAAAATCCGCCGCCATAGGGCTGAATGCGCAATTTAGTCCAATGAATTCAGTGGAATAGCTGGACATGTTCGAGTGATTGTTTAGACTGGCGGCCTGTCTTATCGGGATCGCAGCCATGCAAGCTCTTATTCGTGTGTCAGGTATCACGCTGGTGATGGTGTCCGTGGTTGCCTTGGTTGGCTGTGCGTCGTCCGGCAAGCAGGCTGCCAAACATGAGGACAAGCCGGTCACGGTGACGGTGCAAGCGCCGGTTGCGGAGAAGGATGCGCTGGGCAACTACCGCTTCCTGATGCAGCAGGGCGAAAGCCGCATGAGCGCCGACCAGTTCGATGCATGGATGAAGGCCAACGGTATTCGCGTGGCCAAGGGCGCACCGGCGCCGGCTGCCGCGCCAGGGAAGAAGAACTGACCCTGCAGGCAGGGGTACAAATAATGCCGAGTCATACTCGGCGCTACAGAAAAAAACAGGCGCCCCGGGCGCCTGTTTTTCGTTTACGGCCTGGGTATTGATCAGCCCTTGATGACGCCCAGTTCCTTGCCGATGCGGGTGAACGCGTCGATGGCGCGGTCCAGGTGGGCGCGGCTGTGGGCGGCGCTGATCTGGGTGCGGATGCGGGCTTGCCCCTTGGGCACCACCGGGAAGAAGAAGCCGATGGCGTAGATGCCTTCTTCCAGCAGGCGCTCGGCGAACTTCTGCGCCAGCGGTGCGTCGTACAGCATCACCGGGCTGATCGGGTGCACGCCCGGCTTCACGTCGAAACCAGCGGCGGTCATCTTTTCGCGGAAGTAGGCGGTGTTGTCGGCCAGCGTGCTGCGCAGGTCGTCGGCGGCGGCCAGCATTTCGAAGGCCTTGATGCCGGCGGCGACCACATGCGGCGGCAGTGAGTTGGAGAACAGGTACGGGCGCGAGCGCTGACGCAACAGTTCGATGACCTCGGCACTGGCGCAGGTGAAGCCGCCCAGCGCGCCGCCCATGGCCTTGCCCAGGGTGCCGGTGATGATGTCGATCTTCTCCAGCACGCCCTTCACTTCGGCCGAGCCGCGGCCGGTGGCGCCAAGGAAGCCGGTGGCGTGGCATTCGTCGATATGCACCAGCGCGTTGTACTTTTTGGCCAGTGCGGTGATCTCATCCAGCGGAGCGATGAAGCCGTCCATCGAGAACACGCCGTCGGTGGTGATCAGCTTGGTCTTGCAGCCGGCCGCATCGGCAGCCTGCAGCTGCGCTTCCAGGTCAGCCATGTCGCAGTTGGCGTAGCGGAAGCGCTTGGCCTTGCACAGGCGCACGCCGTCGATGATCGAAGCGTGGTTGAGCGCGTCGGAAATGATGGCGTCGTTCTCGCCCAGCAGCGGCTCGAACAGGCCGCCGTTGGCGTCGAAGCAGGCCGCGTACAGGATGGTGTCGCCCTTGCCGAAGAAGTCGGCGATCTGCTTCTCCAGCTGCTTGTGCAGGTCCTGGGTGCCGCAGATGAAGCGCACCGAGGCCATGCCGAAGCCGTGGCTGTCCAGCGCGTCCTTGGCGGCCTGGATCAGGTCCGTATGGTCGGCCAGGCCCAGGTAATTGTTGGCGCAGAAATTCAGCACCGTGCGGCCGTCGTCCAGGGTGATCTCGGCTGACTGCGGGCTGGTGATGATGCGTTCGGACTTGAACAGCCCCTGCGCGCGGATGGCGTCCAGTTCATCGGCGTAATGCCGGGTGAGCGGGGAGGTGTTCGCATTTGCGGTCATGGCAGGGTCTTGCGGACAGAAAGGAGCCCCGATTTTAGCCGTCCGCCGCGTTTGCCGCTGGGGTCATGCGCGATGGCTATAAGCGCCGCGCCCGAAGTCATTTCTCCGCTTGGGTGTGCGCCTGCAGCATCGACGCTCCACCCAACCTTCACAGGAGCTACCGATGACCGCCCAACGCCTCCCGTTCACCTTGCCGACCAGGAAGCTGTTGTCCCTCAGCCTGGCCGGGCTGGTGTGTGGGGCGTGGTCACCGGCGCAGGCCCAGCAACTGAGCGTGGAACAGCTGCAGCAGCGGCTGGAGCGTTTGGAGCGGCTGGCCGGGGTATCTGACGGTGCGCCGGTTGAAGGCGCGGGGCTGGCGGATCTGGATCAGCGCCTGCGCATCCTTGAACGCCGCCTGGAACTGCAGGAGGAGGAACGCGTGGCCAGCGCCAAGGCCGCGCCGAAGATCGCCATCGACCAGAAAGGGGCGTCGTTCAAGTCCGGCGACGGCAACTATGAGTTGAAGCTGCGCGGTTTGCTGCAGGGCGATGCGCGGGTGTTCCTGGGCGACAGCAAGCAGAACGACACCTTCCTGCTGCGTACCGCGCGGCCAACGCTGGAAGGCTCGCTCGGCAAGCTGGTCGCTTACCGCTTCACCCCGGAGTTTGCCGGTGACAGTGCCAGCATCGTCGATGCCTATGCCGACCTGCGCTTCAACCCGGCGTACATGCTGCGTGTGGGCAAGTTCACTTCGCCGGTGGGCTTGGAGCGCTTGCAGTCCTCCGCCGCGTTGGTGGATGTGGAACGCGCGCTGGCCAGCGAACTGGCACCCAACCGCGATCTTGGCGTACAGCTGCAGGGCGAGGTGGCCAAAGGAAAATTCAGCTACGCGCTGGGCGTATTCAATGGCACCGTGGATGGCCGCGATGCGGTGAGCAGCAACCCCGATGATGACTTCGAGTACGCCGGCCGCGTGTTCTTTGAGCCCTTCAAGGGCACGGAAAGCGTGTGGGCCGGATTGGGTTTCGGCCTCGGCGCGAGTGCCGGGCAGAAGCATGGCAGCGGCAACAATTTCCTGCCGCGTTACCGCACGTCGGCGCAGACCACGTTCTTCAGTTACCGCAGTGCGGTGAGCGCTGATGGCGACACGCTGCGCTGGTCGCCGCAGGGCTGGTTCTACCGCAATGGCTTCGGCCTGCAGGCCGAATACATCGTCTCGCAACAGGAAGTCTCGCGGGATGCACGGCGCAAGCAACTGGAACATCGCGCCTGGCAGACAACGGCCAACTATGTGCTGACCGGCGAAGACGCCAGCTATCGCGGGGTGACGCCGTCACGTCCGTTCGGCGTCAACGGTGGCCTGGGGGCGTTCGAGCTGACCGCACGTTACGGCGCGCTGGATATCGACCGTGCTGCGTTCCCGTTCTATGCCGACCCGACCACCTCGGCATCGCATGTCCGCTCGTGGACGGTGGGGGCCAACTGGTACCTGACCGCCAACCTCAAGTTGGCAACCAACTACCTGCACAGCAGCTTTGACGCTGCCGCCGGTGGCACCACGCTGCCGGATGAAAAAGCCGTTTTCTCGCGCCTGCAAGTTTCCTTCTGACGGAGAATCTTCATGAAACATTCCTTTCTTTCCCGCACCGGCATTGCAGCACTGGCCTTCGCGCTGACGGTGACCGCAGGCGCTGCATTTGCGCGTGACATCCAGTTGCTCAATGTGTCCTACGACCCGACCCGCGAGCTGTACCGCGACTTCAATGCAGCCTTTGCCAAGCATTGGAAAGAGACCAAGGGCGACAACGTCAGCATCGAAACCTCGCATGGCGGCTCCGGCAAACAAGCGCGTGCGGTGATTGATGGCATCGAAGCCGACGTGGTGACCCTGGCCCTTGCCTATGACGTGGATGCCATCGCCGAAAAGGCCAAGCTGCTGCCGGACAACTGGGAAGAGCGCCTGCCGGACAACAGCGCGCCCTATACCTCGACCATCGTGTTCCTGGTGCGCAAGGGCAACCCGAAGGCGATCCGTGACTGGCCTGACCTGCTGCGCAGCGGCGTGTCGGTGGTGACGCCCAACCCGAAGACCTCCGGCGGTGCGCGCTGGAACTATCTGGCGGCGTGGGCCTACGGGGATTACATCTTCAAGGGGGATCGCGAGAAGGTGCTCAACTACATGCGCGCCTTGTTCCGCAACGTGCCGGTGCTCGATACCGGCGCGCGTGGCGCCACCACCACCTTCGTGCAGCGTGGCATCGGTGACGTGTTGCTGGCCTGGGAAAACGAGGCGTTCCTGGCACAGGAAGAACTGGGCCCGGACAAGTTCGAGATCGTGGTGCCGCGGCAGTCGATCGTGGCCGAGCCATCGGTGGCGCTGGTGGATCGCAATGTCGACCGTCACGGCACCCGTGAAGTGGCGCAGGCGTATCTGCAATACCTGTACTCGCCGGAGGGCCAGCGCATTGCCGCGCGTCATTACTACCGTCCGCGTCACCCCGAATATGCCGACCGCGCCGATGTCGCACGCTTCCCGCAGGTGCCGTTGGTGACCATCCGCCAGGCCTTCGGGTCCTGGGCGAAAGCGCAGTCCGAGCATTTTGCCGACGGCGGCATCTTCGACCAGATCCAGGCGAGCAAGTAAACGGTGAGTACAAACGCAACTGTGGTTTTGCCGCACCCGCGGCGCCAACGCCGGGTTCTGCCCGGCTTTGGTCTTGGCATGGGCATCACCTTGTTCTGGCTGGCGCTGATCGTGCTGATCCCGTTGGCCGGGGTGTTCCTCAAGGCAGCGGGGCTGGGCCCGGCCGGTATCTGGCAGATATGGAGCGAGCCGCGTGTGCTCGCTGCGCTGCGTTTGAGTTTTGGCACGGCGTTGGCGGCGGCCGCGTTCAATACGGTGATGGGCACCTGGGTGGCCTGGGTGTTCGTGCGGTATCGGTTCCCGGGCCGGCGCCTGTTCGACGCAATGATCGACCTGCCATTCGCCTTGCCAACGGCCGTGGCCGGCATCGCATTGACGGCGTTGTACGGCGGGCAGGGCTGGGTCGGGCGCTGGCTGGAGCCGTTGGGCTTGAAGGTTGCCTATACCCCGTTGGGCATCATTGTCGCGCTGGTGTTTGTGGGCTTGCCGTTCGTGGTGCGCATCGTGCAGCCGGTGCTGGCCGAAGCCGAGCGCGAGCTGGAAGAAGCCTCGGCAACGCTCGGCGCCAGCCGCCTGCAGACCATCGTGCGGGTGGTGGTGCCGACCTTGTGGCCGGCCATGTTGACCGGCTTTGCATTGGCTTTCGCACGCGGTGTGGGTGAGTACGGCTCGGTGATCTTCATTGCCGGCAACTTGCCCAACGTCACCGAGATCGCGCCGCTGCTGATCACCATTCGCCTGGAAGAATTTGACTACGCCGGCGCCACAGCCATTGCCGGGGCCATGCTGCTGTTGTCCTTCGCGGTGCTGCTGCTGGTCAATAGTTTGCAGGCGTGGCTGCAGCGCAGGGGGGCACGATGAACGAACAGGTGTTGGCGTTGCCGGCGCAGGCAGTGCAGCGCAATGCAGCGCATGCGCAGCGGGTGACCAGCGAGCCGCGCTGGGTGCAGGTGTTGTTGATCCTCGGCGCGCTGGGGTTCTTGTTGTCGTTCCTGCTGCTGCCGTTGCTGCTGGTGTTTGTCGAAGCCCTGCGCGGTGGCATGCAGGCATTCTGGGTGGCGATCAGCGAGCCGGATGCCTGGTCGGCGGTGAAGCTGACCTTGCTGGTCACCGCCATCGTGGTGCCGTTGAATCTGATCTTCGGCGTGGCGGCGGCGTGGGTGGTGAGCAAGCATCAGTTCCCCGGCAAGCGCTGGCTGGTGACTCTGATCGACCTGCCGTTCTCGGTGTCGCCGGTGGTCGCGGGCCTGGTGTTCATTCTGCTGTTCGGCCGCGAAGGTTGGTTCTGGCCGTGGATCGAAGAGGGCGTGCGCCTGCACCTGCCGGTGTTGGGCGAAACGCTGCTGCAGTTGCCGCGCATCGTGTTCGCCATTCCCGGCATTGTGTTGGCTACCGTGTTCGTCACGTTCCCGTTCATCGCGCGCGAGTTGATGCCGCTGATGGAGCAGCAGGGCAGTGATGAAGAGCTGGCGGCGCTGACGCTGGGTGCCAATGCCTGGCAGATGTTCTGGAAGGTGACCTTGCCCAACATCCGCTGGGGCCTGTTGTACGGCGTGTTGTTGTGCAGCGCGCGGGCGATGGGTGAGTTCGGTGCGGTGTCGGTGGTGTCCGGGCATATCCGCGGGCGCACCAACACGCTGCCGCTGCACGTTGAAATTCTCTACAACGAATACGCCTACAGCGCGGCGTTTGCCTGCGCATCACTGCTGGCCATCACCGCGTTGCTGACGCTGGTGGTCAAGACATTCCTGGAATGGCGCCACGGCCAATCGCTGGCCGCCGCGCATCGCCATTGAGGTGAAACGATGAACATCCGCATTCAACAACTGGGCAAGCGTTTCGGCGCGTTCGCCGCACTCGATGGTGTCAGCCTGGATATCCACAGCGGAGAGCTGCTGGCCTTGCTGGGGCCGTCCGGTTCGGGCAAAACCACTTTGCTGCGCGCCATTGCCGGGCTGGAACAACCTGAGCAGGGTCGCATTCTGTTTGATGGCGAAGATGCCACCGGCCTGAGCGTGCAGGCGCGCCGCGCGGGCTTCGTGTTCCAGCATTACGCCTTGTTCAAGCACCTGGACGTGCGCAGCAATATCGCCTTTGGTCTGGAAGTGCGGCGTGGTGCCGAGCGCTGGCCGAAGGCGCGTATCCAAGCGCGGGTCGAAGAACTGTTGTCGCTGGTGCAACTGGATGGATTGGGCGGGCGCTACCCGACGCAACTGTCCGGCGGTCAGCGTCAGCGCGTGGCATTGGCGCGCGCGTTAGCGATCGAGCCGCGCGTGCTGCTGCTGGATGAGCCGTTCGGTGCGTTGGACGCACAGGTGCGTCGCGATCTACGCCGCTGGTTGCGCGAGCTGCACGACCGCACCGGGTTGACCACGGTGTTCGTCACCCACGATCAGGAAGAGGCGCTGGAACTGGCCGACCGCGTCGCCATTCTCAACCGCGGCCGTATCGAACAGGTCGGCACGCCGGGCGAGGTGTATGACCAGCCGGCCTCGCCGTTCGTCTATGGCTTTGTCGGTGAGGCCAACCGGCTGCCGGCGCGGCTGCACGGTGAGTCGCTGGAGGTGGCGGGTGCGCATTGGCCGCGCAGCGGTGCGCTGCCGGAGGCCGTGGCGCTGGAGGTGTTCGTGCGGCCGGAGGATCTGGTCGTGGCAGCGGATGGCGACTGGCAGGCCACGGTCGGCACGGTGCAGCGCAGCGGCGCGCGGCAGCGCCTGCGCGCCCGGCTGGATGGGCTGGCGGCCGAGGTGGAGGTCGAGTTGCCGGCCGGCAGCCCGGCGTATGCCAGCGGTGAATCGATCCGCCTGGGCGCGCGCCGCTTCGGGATATTTGCTGCTGCAGGGAGCTGAATACGGCGAATGGGGACACGGGATGTTGCGCTGCAATATCATTGTGGTTAAAAATTCGTGAACCGGACGCTGTTCCGGTTCGCTTTCCCCCATTTCCTGGAGATTCGCATGATGCACAGCAAGCGCCTTGTCGCCGTTGCCTGCGCCGCCCTGTTGTCCGTTCCTTTTGCCGTCAGCGCCCAGGAGAGCGAGGAATCGACTTCGCCGTTCAGTGCCAGCTTCGGCGTGACCACCGACTACGTGTTCCGCGGTGTCTCGCAGACCGACAACGGCCCGGCGTTCCAGGCCGAGGCCACCTATACCGCCCCGTTCGGCCTGTACGTGGGGGTGTGGGGTTCCAATGTCGATTTCGGTGACGGTGGCCCGAACTTTGAAGTCGACTACAACATCGGCTGGAGCAAGGACCTGACCGACAGCTGGAACATCGACCTGGGCGTCAACCGCTACACCTACGAAGGCGCCTCCCGCGGCTACGGCGACATCGATTACAACGAATACCTGGCCAAGGTCACCTGGAGCGGCCCGGTCACCGTCAGTGGCCTGCTGGGCTACGCCAACGATTACAGCAACACCGGCGCCAAGCAGACCTACAGCGCCCTGGAAGCCAGCTACGACATCGGCGACAGCGGTTTCTCCATCGGCGCCTCGGCCGGTTACACCACCATCAAGGAAAAGGCCAACGAGTGGCCGCGCCGTGCGGACTACTACGACGGCTCGATCTCGGTGTCCAAGGCCTTCGGCCCGGCGACCGCCACGCTGGGTTACTACGACACCTTCGGTTCGGATGCTTCGCTGCTGCGTCGCGAATCGGACACCTACAAGCCGGGCGTGGTGTTCACCATTGCCGTTGACGTGCCCTGATCCAGGTGTGATGTGTAAAGAAAAAGGCGCCGCAGGGCGCCTTTTTCTTGTCCGGATTCTGTAGGAGCGGCCGTTCTCGGTAGGAGCGGCCTTGGCCGCGAGGCTGAGGATGCTGCCGGTCGCAAACAGGCCGGTTGTTTCGTGGGTGCGTGTTTCGCGGCCGAGGCCGCTCCCACGAGCGCTGCAGATGCACGAAAGGCGCCTTGCGGCGCCTTCCGTGCGTTACCTGTTGCCGATCCTTGCCGATGCTGGGATTTCATCCCAGCCTACGGCGAGTCGATCAGTTCCAGCTCAGCACGACCTTGCCGGCCTTGCCCTGTTCCATCAGGTCGAAACCTTCCTGGAAGCGATCCACCGGCAACTGGTGGGTCATCACCTTGCCCAGCGGGAAGCCGGACAGCACCAGCTGGGTCATCTTGTACCAGGTCTCGTACATCTTGCGGCCGTAGATGCCCTGCACGGTCAGGCCCTTGAAGATGATCTTGTCCCAGTCGCAACCGGCGCCCTTGGGCATGATGCCGAGCATGGCGATCTTGCCACCGTGGTACATGCAGTCGAGCATGTCGTTGAAGGCGCGCGGGTTGCCGCTCATTTCCAGGCCCACGTCGAAGCCTTCCATGTGCAGTTCGGCCATCACTTCCTTCAGCGACTGGTTGGCGACGTTGACCACGCGCGTGGCGCCCATGTCGGCGGCCAGCTTCAGGCGGAAATCATTGACGTCGGTGACCACCACGTTGCGTGCGCCGATGTGCTTGCAGATGCCGGCAGCGATGATGCCGATCGGGCCGGCGCCGGTGATCAGCACGTCCTCGCCGATCACGTCGAACTCCAGCGCGCAATGCGCGGCGTTGCCGTAGGGGTCGAAGAAGGCGGCCAGCTCGGACGGGATCTGGTCCGGGATCGGCCACAGGTTGCTGGCCGGCATCACCATGTATTCGGCAAACGCACCATTGACGTTGACGCCGATGCCGACGGTGTTCGGGCACAGGTGCGGGCGGCCGCCACGGCAGTTGCGGCAGTGGCCGCAGACGATATGGCCTTCGGCCGAAACGCGCTGGCCGATTTCATAGCCGGTCACGCCCGGGCCGATTTCGGCGATGCGGCCAACGAACTCGTGGCCGATGGTCAGGCCCGGCTTGATGGTGCGCTGGCTACACTCGTCCCACAGGTAGATGTGCAGGTCGGTGCCGCAGATGGCGGTCTTTTCCAGCTTGATCAGCACTTCGTTCGGGCCGGGCGTGGGCACCGGCACCTCTTCCATCCAGATGCCCTTGCTTGCTTCGCGCTTCACCAGCGCCTTCATCGTCTGTGCCATTGCAGGAAAACCGCAGTGTGAAAAAGAGCCGCAATTATATGCTTGCGGGCGTAACCGTCCCGTACTGACCGATGGCAGGGGAAGTGGGTGGTTCCAATCGTTACAATCGGCCGTTCCAACCTTTCGGAACTGCCTCATGCGCGTGAATTTGCTTGCGTTTTCCATCGTCGCCGGGCTGGGCCTGGCCCAGGCTGCCCAGGCCGCTGAAGGCATGTGGGTGCCGCAGCAGCTGCCGGAGATCGCCGGCCCGCTGAAGCAGGCCGGCCTGAAGCTTGACCCGCAGCAGCTGGCCAACCTCACCGGCGACCCGATGGGCGCAGTGGTCGCGCTGGGTGGCTGCACCGCCAGCTTCGTCTCGCCGCAGGGCCTGGTGGTGACCAACCACCACTGCGCCTATGGCTCGATCCAGCTGAACTCCACGGCCGAGAACAACCTGATCAAGGACGGCTTCAACGCGCCGACCTTCAAGGACGAACTGAGCGCCGGCCCGAACGCCCGCATCTACGTGCTGGACGACATCACCGACGTCACCGCGCAGGCCAAGGCCGCCATCGCCGGCGCCGGCAACGACCCGCTCAAACGCACCCAGGCGCTGGAAGCCTTCGAGAAGCAGGCCATCGCCCAGTGCGAAGCCGATGACGCCTACAGCTGCACGCTGTACAGCTTCTCCGGTGGCAACACCTACCGCCTGTTCAAGAACATGGAAATCAAGGACGTGCGCCTGGCCTATGCGCCCCCGGGCAGCGTCGGCAAGTTCGGCGGTGACATCGACAACTGGATGTGGCCGCGCCACACCGGCGATTTCTCCTTCTACCGCGCCTACGTCGGCAAGGACGGCAAGCCGGCCGCATTTGCTGCCGACAACGTGCCGTACCAGCCCAAGCATTGGCTGAAGCTGGCCAACCAGCCGCTGGGCGAGGGTGATTTCGTGATGGTGGCCGGTTACCCGGGCCGTACTGACCGCTACGCGCTGGTCAGCGAGTTCGAGAACACCGCCAACTGGACCTACCCGTCCATCGCCAAGGCCTACAAGGACCAGATTGCGCTGGTCGAGGCCGCCAGCAAGGACAACCAGGACATCGCGGTGAAGTACGCCGCCAACATGGCCGGCTGGAACAACACCAGCAAGAACTACGACGGCCAGCTGGACGGCTTCAAGCGCAATGGCGTTCTTGCCCACAAGCAGCGCGAAGAAACCGCCGTGCTGGAATGGCTGCGCGGCCAGGGCGCCGCCGGCAAGCCGGCGCTGGACGCGTTCGCACAGCTGCAGGCGCTGGGCCAGCAGTCGCGTGCCAACCAGGCCCGTGACCTGAACCTGGCCATGCTCAACCGCACCGGCACGCTGGGCACCGCCGTGCGCCTGTACCGCCTGGCCATCGAAAAGGCCAAGCCGGACGCGCAGCGCGAAGAGGGCTACCAGGAACGCGACCTGCCGGCCATCGAAGGCGGCCTGAAGCAGATGGACCGCCGCTACGTGGCGGCGATGGACCGCCAGTTCCAGCAGTACTGGCTGCAGCAGTACGTGCAGTTGCCGGCCGGCCAGCACCTGTCCGCGTTCGACAAGTGGATCGGCGGCAGCGACGCTGCGGCGGTCGAAGACACCGTTGCGCGTCTGGACGGCTCCAAGCTGGGCAACCTGGACGAACGCCTGAAGTGGCTCAACGCCGACAAGGCCGCGTTCGAGGCCAGCAATGACCCGGCCATCCAGTACGCGGTGGCGGTGATGCCGGCGCTGCTGGAACTGGAACACCAGCGCAAGCTGCGCACGGGCGAGGAACTGGTGGCACGCCCGCTGTTCCTGCAGGCCATTGCCGACTACAAGAAGACCCAGGGCGAGTTCGTTTACCCGGACGCAAACCTGTCGCTGCGCATCACCTTCGGCAACGTGAAGGGTTACACCGGCCTGGACGGCAAGGTGCAGCCGGCCTTCACCGACCTGGAAGGCATCGTCGCCAAGGAAACCGGCGCTGATCCGTTCGATTCGCCGAAGGCGCTGATCGACGCGGTCAAGGCCAAGCGTTACGGCGGCCTGGAAGATTCGCGCATCGGCAGCGTGCCGGTGAACTTCCTGTCGGACCTGGACATCACCGGCGGCAACTCCGGTTCGCCGGTGCTGGACGCACACGGCCGCCTGGTCGGCCTGGCGTTTGACGGCATCTGGGAATCGGTCGCCAGCAACTGGGTGTTCGACCCGGTGATGACCCGCATGATCTCGGTGGACGAGCGCTACATGCGCTGGATCATGCAGGAAGTGGCACCGGCGCCGCAGCTGCTGAAGGAAATGGACGCCGCCTCGAAGTAACTTCGAGCAGCGGTTCAAACAAAAGCCCGGGCAGGAAACTGCCCGGGCTTTTTCGTGTGCGGGCAACCGTGTCGTCGCTGATGCCACGGTTGAACCGCCCCCGGTAGGAGCGGCCTTGGCCGCGAAGCCCGTGGTGCTTCAAATCGAGGGCATGCCTGTCATTTCGTTGCTGCGGATTTCGCGGCCAAGGCCGCTCCTGCAGCCGGGCAGGCGAACTCAGCGGTACGGCCCCGGCCCGCGCCAGAGCAGTTCGCCGTAGCGATAGACATACATCACGATGACGAACTGCCGGGCATCGCCAATGTCCTGCAGTTCCGGTGAGCCGGCCTGCAGCATGCGGCACTTGCTGGAACCCCGGCGCAGGGCGACTTCGGCCGGGCAGACCATCAGGTAGGTGGTGCCCGGCAGCGGAATCGAGAGCTCCTTCTTGCCGTTGACCTCCTTGGCCCCGGCCATCCAGGCGCGCAGTTTCTCCTCGCTGAGCAGGTCATAGATGATCTGATAGCCACCCACTTCCATCGCTGGCTCGCCGCCGCTGCGGTCGATCATCCGGCCGCTCTGGTTGCCCTGTCCGGTGGAGCGCCCGCTGTCGTCCGGATTGGCCGGCCTTTCCAGCATGCCGGGCGGGCGTCCGGTCCAGGTCTGCGGACGCCGCGTCGCGCTGCCGGATGGCGCAGCCGCAGGCGCCGGCGTGGGTTCGGCCTGTGCTTGTTCGGCGGGCTGGCTTTGTTCCTGCTCGGGGGCGGGCGGCGGCTCGATGTAGCGGGCCTCCGGCACTGGCTTGCGGGCCTCGCTGCGGCGCGGGGTCTGCGTCGTGTTCTGCGTGCGGGGCGTCTGGCGCGGTTTGGGTTGTGCCGGTTTCTGCACTGGCTGCGGCGGCGCGGCGGCGTCACCGACGAAATCCACCTTGACCCGGCCGCCACCGGACGCGCCGTCCGGCGTGGAAACCACCGGCGGCCGGGAATGCAGCAACAGCAACAGCATCAACAGATGCAGCAACGCACTGACCAGCGCCGCGGCCCAGCGGTTGCGGGGTTCGTTCCAGAACCTGGGATTTGGCTGCTTCGGAGAAGTAGGGGAGCTGCTCATGCCGCGTCGGGGGCGTGGAGGTTGCTGGCCCTCGTGCGGAACTCACACCGTGCCACCGATAGGGAAGGGGCATGGTAACGCCTCTTCCTGACCTGCAACCGTGCCATCGGTGCTGTTGTTGCCCATGGCAGGGCCAACTGCGGCAACAAACTGTTCCGTCATGTGGCGGCGGGCGCGGATCCGTATCGAAGGTAACCGTGGGCGGCTTTGGTGCACGGCCGGGCTATGATGCGCCTCCCGCCGCATTCACCTGGCGGGCCCCACACAACAATGGAACTTGCTGCATGCGCATCCTGCTTGCCCGTCACGGCGAAACGCCGTGGAACGCCGAAGGCCGCTACCAGGGCCAGATCGACATTCCCCTTTCGCCGGTGGGCGAAGCCCAGGCCAAGGCCCTGGGCGAGCGGCTGGCCGATGTGCAGATCACCCGCGCCGTCGCCTCGCCGCTGAGCCGCGCCCAGGCCACCGCCAAGGCGGCACTGGGCAGCGCCCGTGCAGCGATGCTGCTGACCGAGCCGGACCTGCAGGAAATCGCCCACGGTGAGTGGGAAGGCCTGCTCGCCAGCGAGATCAACGACAAAGACCCGGCCCGCCTGCGCGCCTGGCGCGAGGAACCCGATACCGTGCTGATGCCCGGCGGCGAGTCGCTGCGCCAGGTGCTGGACCGCAGCTGGCGCGGCCTGACCAAGGCCGCTGAAGGCCTGGGCGAGGACGACACCCTGCTGGTGGTCGCGCATGACGCGGTCAACCGCGTGATCCTGTGCAGGATTCTGGGCCTGCCGATTGCCAAGCTGTGGACCTTCCGCCAGGCCCCGACCACGCTCAACCTGCTTGAAGGCCCGGACGTGGAGCACCTGGAAGTGGTGCGCCTGAACGACTGTGCCCACCACACCCCGTTCTTCGGTGAAGCCAAGCACCGCGCGCTGTAACCCGCTTGGCTCGCTCCCTTGCGCATCGCGCGGGGGAGGGTTGGGGAGGGGTAGAGGCGCTACCGATAAAACCCTGCCGAGCCACGCTCGGCACTACGCCACCTCCTTTGCCGTAGGCAAGGGGAGGGCTGGGGAGGGGTTGGCTTTACCGCGTCTGATTTTGCTGTGGCGTCGCGGTTTACACCGCGCCTACAACCCCGGGCTGGTGGCTTGCTGGTGAAGCCCCTGCCGAGCA
Source organism: Stenotrophomonas sp. STEN056 (assembly GCF_056759635.1). NCBI lineage: Bacteria > Pseudomonadati > Pseudomonadota > Gammaproteobacteria > Lysobacterales > Lysobacteraceae > Stenotrophomonas > Stenotrophomonas sp. STEN056. The sequence continues at coordinate 44,032 of NZ_JBRRDL010000006.1, read as the reverse complement.
TGGCCCGGCACTACGCTCCCGGCCCTGACATGCCGGGAAGCTTGGCGGGCGGGCGAAGCCGCCGCTGTATCATGTGCGCCTTCCCCGCGCGCAACGCGCTGCCGGCCGGCTTGGCCAGCATCCTGATCCAGAGAGCACTCGCATGTCTTCCGCACGTCCCGCCACGCTTGAACAGTGGCTTGCCCATATCGATCAACAGCACCCGCAATCCATCGCGATGGGGCTTGAGCGCGTGCGTGAAGTCGCCGCGCGCATGCAACTGGGGCAGCCGGGTGAGCGCAGCATCGTGGTCGGCGGCACCAATGGCAAAGGCTCGACGGTTGCCTTCATCGAATCCATCGCGCGTGCTTCCGGTTGGAAGGTGGGCGCCTACACCTCGCCGCACCTGCTGCGTTACAACGAGCGCGCACGCATCAATGGCGTCGATGCCGATGACGCCACGCTGGTGGCCGGTTTCAACGCCGTGGAGGACGCGCGTGGCGACACGCCGCTGACCTATTTTGAATACGGCACGCTGTGCGCGCTGTGGGTGTTCCAGCAGGCCGGCCTGGATCTGGCCGTGCTTGAAGTCGGGCTGGGCGGGCGGCTGGATGCGGTCAACATCATTGATGCCGATGTCTCGGTGATCACCACCGTGGATATTGACCACGCCGATTGGCTGGGCAGTGACCGTGAAGCCATTGGTGCGGAGAAGGCCGGCATCATCCGCGGCTGGAAGCCGGTGATCCTGGGCGAGATTGACCCGCCGTCGAGCGTGCTGCGTCGTGCCTATGTGCTGGGTGCCAATGCCATCCGCGGTGGCAGCGATTTCTTTGCCGAGGCCATCGACGCCGAACACTGGGCCTGGCGCGATGTGTCCTTCCGTATCGAGTTGCCGCAGCCGGCGCTGTGGGCGCCGATCCAGCGTACCAACGCTGCTGCTGCCATCGCCGCGCTGCGCGCGCTGGACAAGCCGGTGCCGCGCGACGCCTGGGCAAAGGGCGTGGCTGAAGCGCAGATCGCCGGGCGCCTGCAGCGTTTCCAGCGCAATGGCATTGAGGTGCTGGTCGATGTCGGCCACAACCCGCAGGCCGCCACGGCCCTGGCAGCAGCGTTGAGCGCAAGGCCGGCTGCCGGCCGCACCCTGGCGGTGTACGCGGCACTGGCCGACAAGGACGCCGCAGGCGTGGTGCAGGCACTGCAGGCCCAGGTCGATGCCTGGTACCTGGCCGGGCTGGAAGGCGTGCGTGGCCAGACCGCCCAGCAGCTGCGTGCGCGCCTGCAGGACAGCACGGCTGCCACCGCCGAATTGGCCGACAGCGTTGCTGCCGCGCTGGATGCCGCACTGGCGCAGGCCCGCGAGGGCGACCGGGTGCTGGTGTTCGGCTCATTCCATACCGTGGCCGAAGCGCTGCCGGTGCTTCGTTCAGCTGGCTGAGAACGCAGGCCGGACACCACGCATATAATCGCCAAGGCATTCCGCCGCGCCGCTCATACGCCATCTGTGGATACTCCTCTGAAACAGCGACTGATTGGTGCCATCGTTCTGGTGGCGTTGGCCGTGATCTTCCTGCCCATGCTGGTCAAGGGGCCGGCACCGGACAGCGGTACGCAGGACGTGCCGTTGACCGCGCCCGCCGCCCCTGGCGATGGCCAGTTTGAAACCCGTGAACTGCCGCTGGTGGCGCCGTCGGCCTCGGCTGCGGGCGCGCTTGGCATGCCGGCTGCACAGCCGGACGCGCCGGCCACTGCGCCTGCGCAATCGGGCAGCGCTCTGCCGCCGTCGGCGGCTGCCGGCAACTACGCGGTCAATTTTGGCGCCTATGCCAGCGAGGCCGATGCCGACGCGGTGATCGCCCATCTGAAGAAATCCAGCCTGCCGGGCTTCCGCCAGGCCGACACCATCAACGGCCGCCCGGCCTGGCGCGTGCGCATTGGCCCATACGCGGACCGCGCGCAGGCCGAGCTGGTGCGCCTGGAAGCGGGCAAGGTGCGCAACGACGTGAACGCGCAGGTGGTGGTGCTCGACGCCAGTGCCGAAGCGCCGGCCGCCGTTGCCACAACCCCGGCGGCCAGCACCGCCACGGCCGCGCCGAGCACCGCGCCGGTGCGCACCGAGGCATTGCCGCCGGAACCGGCCAGGCCGGTTGCCGCGACGCCCAAGCCTGAAGCACCCAAGCCCACGCCCAAGCCCGAGGCGCCCAAGCCCGAGGCGCCCAAGCCGGTTGCCGCCACGCCGCCACCTGCGGCCAAGCCGGAAGTGCGCACGCCTGCGGCTCCGGCTGCCAGCAACGTCGGCTTTGCCGTGCAACTGGGGGCATTCGGCCAGGCCGCCGATGCCAACGCCTTGCGTGACCGCGCCCGTGCGGCCGGTTTCAGCGCCTTTGTCGAGCAGGTGCGTACAGACAACGGCACGCTCAACCGCGTGCGTGTCGGGCCGGTGGCCAACCGTGCCGAGGCCGAGCAGCTCAAGGCCCAGGTCGCGGCCAAGGTTGGCATCGCCGGCATGGTTCGCCCGCATCCCTGATGCAGCCCGAACCCCTTGCTGTAAGCCACGGCGTGCCGGCCTGTCCGATGGGGGCGTGCCGTGGTTGATGTGGTGCTGCTGGCGATCATCGGCCTTTCGGCGCTGTTCGGCCTGATCCGGGGCCTGTTGGCCACCGTGCTGGGGGTCGCGTCCTGGCTGGTGGCCGGCTGGAGTGCCTTCAACTTTGGTGAACAGGCGGCCCAGATGCTGGCCGCCGGCCTGGCGCCGTCGCCGGGCGAGTACATCGGTGGCTACGTGCTGGTGTTCATCGGCGCCCTTCTGGCCATGACACTTGTCAGCTGGATGCTGCGGGGCGTGGTGAATTCGACCGTGCTGCTGAAAGGCCCTGACCGCCTGCTGGGGCTTTGTCTGGGCGCGCTGCGCGGCGTGCTGCTGGCGGTACTGGCTGTTCTGCTGATGGGTTTTACCTCGATGGCCGAGGAGCCCTCCTGGCGTCAATCGGCCGTGCTGCCGTGGCTGCAGCCGTCGGTCGATTGGCTGCGGAGCAAATTGCCCCAGCCCCCGCCGTTGCCCGAGTTGCCGGGAATGGCGCTGATGGACTTGGGCAAGTCGGTGCTCACAGGCGATAATGCGGCACCGAACGAAGCAGACGCGGGCGATGGATGGCCGCCGACGGGCGTGGATGCCGGATCAGCCAATGATCCGCAGCCGCACCCGGATGCAGGCCCATCCGCGGACCCGACGAGGGCGTTGCCCTCCAATATCGATCCGGCGCAGGTGCGCCAGGATCAACCCGATCCCAACCGGGTCGAGGTACGCGGCCAGGCACGGCCACCTTCACGTTAACCGGGCGCCTGCGCCCAGCGGAGATCGCGCAACATGTGTGGCATCGTCGGAATCGTCGGCAACCAGAACGTCGCCGGGCAGCTTTATGACGGCCTGACCGTCCTCCAGCATCGCGGCCAGGATGCCGCGGGCATCGCCACCGCCAATGGCACGCGTCTGCGTGTCGAGAAGGCCAACGGGCTGGTGCGTGATGTGTTTGATGAGCGCCGCATGGCGCTGCTGCAGGGGCGCATCGGCATTGCCCATGTGCGCTACCCGACCGCAGGTTCGGAAGGCACCGACGAGGCGCAGCCGTTCTACGTCAACTCGCCTTACGGCATTGCGCTGGCGCACAACGGCAACCTGATCAACACCGAGTCGCTGCGCCGCCAGGTGTTCGAGGCCGATCGCCGCAACATCAATACCGATTCGGACAGCGAAGTGCTGTTGAACGTGTTTGCCTACGAGCTGGACGCGCAGCGCATGCTCACCCCGGAAGCAGCGATCCGCGCCGTGGCCGGCGTGCACCGCCGCTGCAAGGGTGGCTATGCGGTGGTCAGCGTGGTGCTGGGCCTGGGCCTGGTGGCGTTCCGCGACCCGCACGGCATCCGTCCGCTGGTGCTGGGCAAGCGCAGCCATGTGGAAGGTGACGAGTACATCGTTGCGTCGGAGTCGGTGGCGCTGGATGTGCTCGGTTTCGAGCGCGTGCGCGATGTCGCCCCGGGCGAAGCGGTGGTGATCACCGAGCGCGGCGAGCTGTTCACCGAAGTGTGCGCGGCCAATACCCAGCAGACCCCGTGCATCTTCGAATACGTGTACTTCGCGCGCCCGGATTCGATGATGGACAACGTGTCGGTGCACAAGGCGCGCATGCGCATGGGCCAGAAGCTGGGCGAGAAGATCCTGCGCCTGCGCCCGGACCACGACATCGACACCATCATCCCGATCCCGGACACCTCGCGCGATGCCGCGCTGGAGATGTCCAACGTGCTGGGCGTGAAATACCGCGAAGGCTTCGTCAAGAACCGCTACGTCGGCCGCACCTTCATCATGCCGGGCCAGGGCGAGCGCCAGAAGTCGGTGCGCCGCAAGCTCAACCCCATCCACCTGGAATTCCGCAACCGCGTGGTGCTGCTGGTGGACGACTCCATCGTGCGTGGCACCACCAGCCAGCAGATCGTGCAGATGGCGCGCGACGCCGGTGCGCGCAAGGTCTACCTGGCCAGCGCGGCGCCGCCGGTGCGTTACCCCAACATCTACGGCATCGACATGCCGGCCGCCGAAGAACTGGTCGCCCACAACCGCAGCGTCGAGGAAATTGAAGCGCACCTGGGCTGCGACTGGCTGGTCTATCAGGACCTGGAAGACCTGGAAACGGCGGTGCGCGAAGGCAACCCGGAGTTGAAGGAGTTTGATTCGTCCTGCTTCAACGGCAAGTACGTGACCGGCATCGAGCCGGGTTACTTCGAGCGTATCCAGCAACTGCGCTCGGACGAAGCCAAGAAGCTGCGCCGCGCTTGAGATCCTGATGCCCCTCTCCCCTTGTGGGAGAGGGGTTGGGGAGAGGGGAGGCAACGAAACCGTGATGCGCAAGTGCCCATGACATTCCAACAAGCACACACGACTGCCGACATGCAGTTCCGGCATCACGAAGGAAGTGACTTCTCCCTGCTCGACGCCGCCTGCATCTGCATGGCCGCGTCCGATCCGCTTGAAAAAGTCGCACTGACCCAGCACTACGCCGCACGCTACCGCGCCGGCACATTGAAGGTACCGGCGCAGGCGCTCGATCCCGAGCCCATCCGCACCCCTGGCCGCCCCGCACAGCTGGTGCTGGTGCACCCGCGTGATCTGGTGCGGCGTGGTTTCGGTTCACCGGAAGGGCGCGCGGCCTTCATCCATGCCATCGCGCACATTGAATTGAACGCCATCGACCTGGCCTGGGATGCGGTGTACCGCTTCCGGGGACTGCCGGGCAGCTTCTACGCCGACTGGGTGAGTTGCGCCGATGACGAATCGCGGCACTTCATGCTGCTGCGCGAACGGCTGCTGGCGCACGGCCACGACTATGCCGATTTCCCCGCACATAACGGCCTGTGGGAAATGTGCGAGAAGACCGCGCACGATGGTTTGGCGCGCATGGGTCTGGTGCCGCGCGTGCTGGAAGCGCGCGGTCTGGATGTCACTCCGGCGATGATCACCAAGCTGCGTTCACTCGGCGATGAAACCACAGCCGACGTACTGGAAGTGATCCTGCGCGAAGAAGTCGCGCATGTCGCGGCCGGCTCACGTTGGTACCGCTGGTACTGCGCGCGTGCAGGTGTCGAGCCGCGTACACGCTTCAAGGAACTGCTGCACGAGTACGCCCACGGCTACCTGCGCGGCCCGTTCAACGTCGAAGCGCGCCTGCTGGCCGGCTTTGACGATGACGAACTGGCCAACCTGGTTGAACAAGCCGGCTGAGTAACACGGCGCACCCTGCGGCCCGTAGGCTGGGATGAAATCCCAGCAAACCTTCCCGGACAAACCACGCCTTCTATCCGTAACCCGCGCGCACTGCGCTTACCCGGGCTGCCACACTCCGGCTGCGTGCTGAACACGCCCGGCGACCGCGCCCCGGTCCGATTGACGCGCCCGGCAAGGCATCCGACCATCGGCGCGACCACACAGGGAGTGTCCGCCATGCTGCGTTGCCTGACCGTTGTGTTTGCGCTGTCCCCGTTGCTTGCCGTTGCCCAGAACCCCGCTGACGAACGCACGGTCGAACAGGCCAGTGAACTGGTGCCGTTGTGCCGGCAGGAAGTCGAAGCGCGGTATGTGGCCAGGGATATCCCCACCTATCAATGGCGCGCGTCGTATCACGATCGCGGCAACACGTTGTACGTGGAGGCTTTCATTCGTGCGGGCGGGGAGGATGTCAGCGTGGCCTGTCGCATCGCCCGCGGCGCGCGTGAGCGCTACATCACCGTGGACATTGCCGACCCGCGGCTGTGACCGGCAACAGGCGCCTCTCACGGCAGGTACAAGCGCAGATGGGCACAATTCACCGGCAAACAACGAGGAGCGTTTCATGAAACAGATGTACATCGGCTTGGCATTGGTGGCCGCACTGGCGGGCTGCAGGCAGCAGGCGCCGGCGGCGCCGGAAGCGGAAACCGCGCCGGTCGTGTCCGAGCAGGCTCCGGTTGCCGCAGCGGAGGAATTCCCGGCAACCCTGCAGGCCTCCGGTACGGAGCCGTTCTGGGGCGTGCGTGTGGAAGGCGGAAAACTGTCGTACACCACGCCGGAAACCATGGACGCGCCGCGCCTGTTCGAGGGCGTGCGTGACATGAAGGACGGTGTGCTGAAGGTGGCAGGCGGCGAGGGTGATGCCGCGTTCGCGCTGACCATCAAGCGCGGCGAATGCTCCGATGGCATGTCCGACCTGAGCCATCCGTTCAGTGCCGAATTCGTACTCGGCAAGGACACCTTCAAGGGCTGTGCACGCGACCCGGCGGTGCCGGTGGAAGCGCCGTAAGGGCGACACAGGCACAACGACGATCAGCCCTCCCTTTCGCACCGCGAAGGGGAGGGTTTGAAAGGGGCAGCCCTTCGTAACGAAACGAGCAGCGCTGCGTCAGCCCCGACGTGGATGCACTCTCGATGCGCCTGTGCCGAGCGCGGCTCGGCACTATGTGTCGCTGCGTTGCTTACAGCGCTTCCAGACGGAAGCCATCCGCGTCCACGCGCAGCACCGAGCCCTGTTCGTACCAGTCGCCCAGCACGATGCGGGTACAGGTACGTTCACCGGCCTGTACGGTGTGGATGGCCGGGCGATGGGTGTGGCCGTGGATCATCGTGTCCACGCCATAGCGCTGGAAGGTGGCGGTCACCTCGGCCGGTGCCACATCGGTGACGGTCTCGAACTGGCCGCGGTTTTCCTGCTTCATTTCCGACTGGTGCGCCTGGCTGGCGGCGCGTGCCTTCTGCGCGAAGGCGATGCGTGCTTCCAGTGGCTGCGACAGGAACTGGGCAATGAAGGCCGGGTCGCGGGTCTGCGCACGGAATGCCTGGTAGGCGACATCATCGGTGCACAACAGGTCGCCGTGCTGCAGCATCACCGGCTTGCCGTACAGCTCGATCACCGCCGGGTCGGGCAGGATGCGCATGCCGGCACGTGCGGCGTAATCGTTGCCCAGCAGGAAGTCGCGGTTGCCACGGATGAAGTACACCGGCACGCCGCTCTCATGCAGTTCGCGCAGGGCAGTGGCAACGGCATCGGCGGCACTGGAAGGAGTGTCATCACCGATCCAGGCTTCAAACAGGTCACCCAGGATGTACAGCGCCTCGGCCTGGGGCGCGTCCTCACGCAGGAAGCGCAGGAACAGTTCGGTGATGGCTGGACGGCTGGGGTCCAGGTGCAGATCGGAGATGAACAACGTGGTCATGCCCCGCATTGTAGGGCCAGATCACAGGGGCAGTGGCCACAACTGCAGTGAGGCGGTGCCGAGCAGCAGGCCAATGCCGGTGGCGGCCAGCACATCGCTGGGGTAATGCAGGCCCAGCACCACCCGCGACAGCGCCACACCCACGGTGAACGGCACCAGCAGCGGCGCCAGCCACGGGTAGTACGCAAGGGCCACGACGGTGAAGGACACCGCGTGCAGCGTATGCCCGGAGGGGAAGCTGTATTCGTCCAGCGGCGCCACCCAGGCACGGATGCGCAGGTCGGCGGCGAACGGACGGGGGCGCCGGGTCCAGCGCTTGAGCAGCTTGTACATCGTCAATGCGACAACGCCGGTGGCGGCCATGTGCACCGAAGCCTGCAGGCCGTCCAGGCCATCGGCCAGCACCAGTGCACCCATCAGCACGTACCAGAACACGCCGTCGCCGAGCCGGCTCAGGGTCGAGAACACGATGCGGATGCCGCGACGGCGGCCGTAGCGGTTGGCGCGACGGCACCAGTGTGCTTCGCGGGCGGCGATACCTTCAGGCGGCAGCTGTGGCATGGGCGTGTCTCCGGCGGGCCAGTTCGTCGAGCAGGGCTTCAAATTCGGCAACGACCTGTTCCGGGTGCAGCCGCTGCATTGCCCGGCTGGCATTGGCACCCAGCGTGGTGCGCATTTCTTCGTCGTTGGCCAGTTGCACGGCCGCGGCAATGAAGTTCTCGTCGGTTTCCACGGCAACTCCGTTGTGGCCGCTGTGCAGATGTTCGCGTGCGGCGCCGTAGTTGAAGGCAACCGTTGCCAAGCCGCTGGCCATCGATTCCAGGGTGACGTTGCCAAAGGTCTCGCTGCGGCTGGGGAACAGGAACAGGTCGCCGCTGGCGAAGTGGCGGGCCAGGGCATCACCGCGCTGGACACCGCAGAAGATGAAGTCCGGATTCTCGTAGGCCAGCTTCTCGCGCTGCGGGCCGTCGCCAACCCAGACAAAGCGTGCCTTCGGCCGCACCTGCTGGATGCGGCGGAAGGCCTTCACGGCCAGGCCGAGGTTCTTTTCCGGGGCAATGCGGCCAACGTGGATCACCGCCAGCCCGGCGCCTTCGATCCCCCATTCCGCGCGCAGGGCCGGATCACGACGACACGGGTCGAACTGGCTGGCATCGACGGCGCGCGCCAGTTGTCGCGCACGGGCAAAACCGTTCTCCCGGAGGAAGTCACGCAACTCCGCGGTAGGCACCAGGGTGGCGTCGGCCTGGTTGTGGAAGCGGCGCATCCAGCCCAACGCAGCTGCCTGCAGCCATGCGGCGCCGTAGTCGGGCAGGTATTCGTCAAAGCGCGTGTGCAGCCCGGAGGCCACCGGAATGCCGAGCCGGCGGGCGCTGCGCATCGCCGACCAGCCCAGCGGGCCTTCGGTGGCGATGTAGATGGCATCGGGTCGGTGCTGTTGCCAATGACGGGTGAGCAGCAGCGGGGCCGGCAGGCCGAAGCGCAGGCCGGGATAGCGGGGCAGGGCGGCGCCGCGTACCAGTACTTCATGCTCGGCGGTGCTGTCCTGCGCCTGGCGCGGCCGTATCAGTTCCACGTCGTGACCGCGCCGGCGCAATCCTTGTTCCAGGCTCTGGACGGTCAAGGCAACGCCATTGACCTCCGGCGGATAGGTCTCGGTGACAAGGGCGTAGCGCATGGCAGCCTCCCGGTTTTCCCGCAGAATGCGCGTGCGTCATGGCGGCAATGTGTCGGGAATGTTCCGGTTGGATGACGGGCGCGGGATTGCCCGTCTTCTGCAGGAACCAGCGTCCGCCCTTCCATTGAACCGGCGGCCAAGGCAGGACGGTGAAGTGCAGGTCCCCGAGCGGTATGCGCCGCCGCGCACGCCGTCAGTGCAGGGAATCAGGCCACAAACGGACGGAAGCTGATGCCCAGGCCGGCCATGCCTTCAGCCTCACCGACCAGGTCGGCGCGCAGCAGGGGGCGGGCATCGATGAAGTCCTTGGACAGCACCAGCGACAGCGTGTTGCCGTCAACAGACAACTCCAGCGTCGGGATGGGGTCCGGCTCGTGTGCGCGGTGCATCAGCACGGCCAATCGCAGCAACGCGGCGGTGCGTTTGGCCGGCAGCAGCAGGCGGTCCGGCAAGGCCTCGAAGGCACTCTTCGGAATGCCACGGCGGTGGGTGCGGATCAGCGCCGCCAGCATCTGCTGCTCCTGGCGCGAGAAACCGGCGATGTCCGAATGCTCGATCACATAACTGCCGTGCGTGTGATATCCACTGTGCGCGATCATCAGCCCCAGTTCGTGCAGGCGCGCGGCCCAGCCGAGCATGCGGGCATCGTCCGAATCCAGCTTCCAGGTGTCCGCGACCTGCTCGAACAGCCGCTGTGCGGTGGCTTCCACGCGCTGTGCCTGGGCTTCGTCGATGCCGTAACGCTTGGTCAGCGCGGCCACCGATTCGTCACGCGGGTCGTTGTCGCTGGCGCGGCCCATGATGTCGTAGAGGATGCCCTCACGCATGGCGGCCTTGCTGACCAGCAGCTTCTGCAGGCCGAGGGCCTGGAACGCGGCTTCCAGCACCAGCACGCCGCCGGCGATGATCGGCCGGCGTTCGCTGGACAGCGTGGGCAGGTTGATGTCGTCGATCTGCTTGGCGCGCAGCAGTTCTTCGCGCAGCTGCGGCAGGGCTTCGGCGGTGATCGCGCCCTTGCTCAGTTTCATCGCCGCGCAGATTTCGCTGATGGCCTTGTGCGTGCCGGACGAGCCCAGTGCTTCCTGCCAGCCCAGTGCCTTGTACTTGTTGGCGAAGGGCTGGAACTCGGCGCCGATTTCGGTCAGCGCGTCTTTCCAGCGCTTCTTGCTGAGCTTGCCGCCGGGAAAGAAGCGCCGCGTGCTGGCGATGCAGCCTGCCTGCAGGCTTTCGCGCTCCAGTGTCTGCATGCCTTCGCCGATGATGAATTCGGTGGAGCCGCCGCCGATGTCGATCACCAGGCGGTGCTGGCCGGCCTTGGGCGGCTGGGCATGGGCAACGCCGAGGTAGATCAGGCGTGCTTCCTCGCGGCCGCTGACCACTTCAATGGCGTGGCCCAGCGCGGTTTCCGCCGGCATCAGGAACGACAGCGGCGAGCGCAGCTGGCGCACGGTGTTGGTGGCCAGGGCACGCACGCGGTAGGGCGGAATATTGCGGATGCGCTGGCCGAAACGGGCCAGGCATTCGAGCGCGCGCTGGCGGGCTTCGGGCGACAGGCCGCCCTTGCCATCCAGGCCGTCGGCCATGCGCACGGTTTCGCGCAGGCGATCCACCACCCGCAGCTGCCCAAGCAGGTAGCGCGCGATGACCATGTGGAAACTGTTGGAACCCAGGTCGATGGCGGCCAGCAGGTCGCCGTCCTGCAAGGGCGGGGGAGTCATGGAGGACTGTGGCATGGGTGAATGGTAATGCCAGGAGCGGGTGATGAGGAGTGAGGAGCGAATAACGGGATGATTGCGTTGCCAGCAATAGCAACCGCGGTAGCAACGGCACCCCTCCCCGGCCCTCCCCTTCGCTGCGCGAAAGGGAGGGGGTAAGAGCGGCTTTTACTGGGAACTGCCAAGCACATGCACAACCGCCCCCTCCCTTTGCCGCAGGCAAGGGGGAGGGCTGGGGAAGGGGGCTGTTGCGTTGGCTGTTATCAGCCCCTCACTTCGCCCCCAAACTCCCGCTTCAAAGCCCCTCAAGCAGGGTTTGCTGGGCCGAATGCGGCGGCTGGCCGGCTGCCGGTTGGCACTGGCGGTAGCGGCCGTCGGCCTGCAGCTCCCAGGCGTTGAGGTTGTCGTCCAGGTAGTTCTGCAGTACGTCGCGGTAGATGCGGCGGGCCAGGTCGTTGTCCAGGACCGGGAAGCAGGTTTCCACCCGGCGCAGCAGGTTGCGCTCCAGCCAGTCGGCGCTGGCGCAATACAACTCCGGCGCGCCGTTGTTGCCGAACCAGTACACGCGGCTGTGCTCCAGGAAACGGCCGACGATGGAGCGCACGCGGATGTTCTCCGACACACCTTCCACGCCCGGGCGCAGGGTGCAGGCGCCGCGCACGATCAGGTCGATCTGCACGCCGGCCTGCGAGGCTGCATACAACGCACGGATCACCTGCGCCTCGTTGAGGGCATTCATCTTGGCGATGATGCGACCGGGCTTGCCGGCCAGTGCCAGCGTGGTCTCGCGCTCGATGCGCTTGATCAGGCCCGGATGCAGGGTGAAGGGGGACTGCAGCAGGCACTTGAGTTTCATCTTCGGCGCCAGCCCGGACAGCTGCTGGAACAACAGGTGCACGTCATTGCCGATGTCCGCATCGGCGGTGATCAGGCTCAGGTCGGTGTACGCGCGGGCGGTGCCGCTGTGGTAGTTGCCGGTGCCCAGGTGCACGTAGCGGCGCAGCTTGCGGCCTTCGCGACGCACGATCAGCAGCATCTTGGCATGGGTCTTGAAGCCGACCACGCCATACACCACCTGCACGCCGGCGTCCTGCAGGCGGTCGGCCAGGCCAAGGTTGGCTTCTTCGTCAAAACGCGCGCGCAACTCGACCACGACGGTCACGTCCTTGCCGTTGCGTGCGGCCTGGATCAGCGCCTCGACGATGCCCGAGTCCTTGCCGGTGCGGTACAGCGTCTGCTTGATCGCCAGCACGTTCGGGTCCACCGATGCTTCGCGGATCAAATCCAGCACGGTGCTGAAGGAATCGAAGGGGTGGTGCAGCAGGATGTCGTTGCGTGCGGCCATTTCGAAGATGCCTTCGGGCGTCTTGAGCACGCGTGGCACCATCGGCGGGTACTTCAGATCCGCCCGTTGCAGCAGGTCATACACCTGGATGACGCGGTTGAGGTTGACCGGGCCGTTGATACGGTACGCCGCGTTTTCCGACAGGCCAAAATTCTGCAGCAGCGTCTGCATGATCGGCTTGGGGCAGTCGTGCGCGATCTCCAAACGCACGGCGGGGCGATAACCGCGGTCCACCAGCTCATCGCGCAGCGCCAGCGCCAGGTTCTCCACTTCTTCCTCGTCCACCACCAGCTCGGAGTTGCGGGTGACGCGGAACTGGTAGGCGCCCTGTACTTCCATGCCCGGGAACAGTTCATCGACAAAGGTCGACAACACCGCCGACAGCAGGACGAAGTTCTGCGGGCCGCCCAGCGATTCGGGCAACTGGATGATGCGTGGCAGCGAGCGCGGTGCACGCACCAGCGCCAGGTGCCCGGCGCGACCAAAGGCGTCGGTGCCCTTGAGCACGACGACGATGTTCAGTGATTTGTTGAGGATCTTCGGGAACGGATGCGACGGATCCAGTCCGAGCGGTGACAGCACCGGCATGATCTCGTTGCGGAAGTAGGCACGCAGCCAACGGTGCTGGCGCGTGGTCCATGCCTTCTGCGCGAGGATGCCGACGCCGGCCTCGGCCAGCGCCGGCCGCAGCACTTCATTCCAGCAGCGGTACTGCTGGTCCACCAGTTCGGCGGCGCGGTCGTGGATGGCACTGAGGATGGCCTGCGGGCTCATGCCGTCCGGTGCCGGCGGCAGGCCGAACTCCTGTGCGTGACGCACCGCCGCGGCGCGGATCTCGAAGAACTCATCCAGGTTGGTGCAGGAAATGCACAGGAAACGCAGGCGCTCAAGCAAGGGCACCTGTTCGTCCATTGCCTGTGCCAGCACGCGGAAGTTGAAGTCCAGCTGAGACAGTTCCCGATTGATGTACAGCGCCGGGTCACGCAGCGGATCGGGAGCGATGACGGCTGGGGCAGGGGCGGGAGGGTTCATGCCGGGAAGTCTTCCATGGGGGCGGTCGTGGAGGTGGAACTGCGTGGGCGCACGTGTTCGGCATCGAAGTGGCAGGCAAACGTGCTGCCCTTGCCGACCTCGCTGCGGATGTCCAGCCGTGCCTGGTGCAAACCCAGGATGTGCTTGACGATGGACAGCCCCAGGCCGGTGCCGCCGCTTTCGCGCGAACGGCTGCTCGACACGCGGTAGAAGCGTTCGGTCAGGCGCGGCAGGTGGGTGGCGGGAATGCCATAGCCGGTGTCGGTCACCGACAGCACGGCGCCCTGGCCTTCGCGGGTGAAGGTGAGCGAGATGCTGCCGCCGGCCGGGGTGTAACGCACGGCATTGGTCAGCAGGTTGGAGAACGCGCTGTGCAGTTCCTTGTTGGAACCGGCCAGGTCCACGCCTGCGTTGTCTTCAACGGTGATGGTGTGGCGGCCCTGGCTGTGCGCCTGTGCTTCGCGCCGCAGCGAGGCCAGCATCGAGGTCATCGGCACGGTTTCAAGTTCGGTGTGCTGCTGCGATTCCAGCCGCGACAAGGTGAGCAGGTCTTCGACCAACTGCGCCATGCGCTGCGATTGCCTGCGCATTTCGGCCAGCATCGGGCCGGTGTCGGGGAAATCTTCCGGGTCCATCATGTCCAGGTAACCGTGCACCACGGTCAGTGGCGTGCGCAGTTCATGCGAGACATTGGCAACGAAGTCGCGGCGCACCTGTTCCAGGTGCAGCAGCTTGGTGACATCACGCGCCACCAGCAGCCAGTGGTGATCCGAATACGGAATCAGCCGCAGGTGCAGGCGGATGCTGGGATCCACGGGGGAGTTCGCATCGAGGATGGGCTCGGCATTGCGGCCGCCGGCCAGCCAATGCGCCAGCGGCAGCGGCTGCAGGCGCTCGACCAGCGCGGCCTCCATGTCGGCCGGGTGTTGCAGCCCGAGCAAGCTGGTGGCCGCTTCGTTGAACCACTGCACGCGCTGCGTGTTGCGGTCCACCACCACCACCGCATCGGGCAGGGCGGCAGCGGCGGCGCGGTAGCTGCGCAGCATGTCGATCAGGCGCCGCTTGCGGGTGCGCATTTCCTGCTGGTTGCGGTACAGCAGTCGGTCCAGTTCGTTCCACACGCCGGTGCCTTCGGAGGTTTCCCAGCGTTGGCGTGCGGTGAGCCGCAACAGCACTTTCCGCAGCCGCCAGTAATGCCACGCCAGTATCGCCAGTGCTGCCAATGCCACGGCCAATGCCGGGTGTCCGGCCAACACTCCCAACAACCCGGCCAACAGCAACAGCACGGCCACGGTGGCCAGTGTCTTCAACCAGGCGGATCGGAATTTGCGGGGCATTGCGTTCTCTGCGTGCTGCAAGTGGAACTGACGGAGGAGCCTGAGTTATAGCATCAAGCAGAGAGCCGGGCCGGCCGGCTCAAGTTGAAGCCGAGAACCTGTAACCGGCACCGCGCACGGTCTGCACCATGTCTTCAGCGGCAAAGGGTTCCAGGGTTTTGCGCAGGCGGCGGATATGCACGTCGATGGTGCGTTCCTCCACATACACGCTGCCGCCCCAGACATGGTCAAGCAACTGCGAACGGGTGTAGACGCGCTCGGGGTGGGTCATGAAGAAATGCAGCAGGCGGTATTCGGTCGGGCCGATCGGCACCGGGGCATCGCCGGCAAACACGCGGTGCGCGGCACCGTCGATGCGGATGTTGCCCACGGCCACGCTGCCATCTTCGTCATCGTCGCGGGTGCGGCGCATCACTGCACGGATGCGCGCCAGCAGTTCGCGTGCCGAAAACGGTTTGACGACGTAGTCATCGACACCGGCTTCCAGGCCGCCGACCCGGTCGTTTTCTTCGCCACGGGCGGTGAGCATGATGATCGGTACATCGCGGGTCAGTGCTTCCTTGCGCCAGCGCCGGGCCAACTCCAGGCCACTGGTGCCGGGCAACATCCAGTCCAGCAGGATCATGTCCGGGACGCGGTCGGCAATGGCGGTCTGTGCCTCCATGGCGTCGCCGGCATGCACCGGCTCGTACTCGCCCTTGCGCAGGGCGAAGGCGACCATGTCACGGATCGCGGGTTCGTCATCGACAATCAGGATGCGTTTGAGCACGTCGTAGCTACCGTAGAGCCCATCAAGCGGGGGGTGCGCTCAGTAGACTACGGTTTGATGACGAGTTTGTGACATTGGCCGGATACAGTGGTTGCCGACCATGCAGGATGGCGTCAGTTGCGTGACATATCCGGGTCACGCACACCCAGGCGGCGCATCTCCAGGACCGTGGGCATGATTGATTCGATGCGCGCGTCCACCCGTGCGCGGCTCACGTAATCCAGTTCCGGGCGCTTGAGCAGGGCCTGGAACTGAAGCAGTGCCTGCTCCGGGCGCCCGTTCAGGTAGGCGGCTTCGGCGTAGGCTTCGCTGGCCCTGGCGCCGTCGCCGGCCAGTTCGCTGGCGCGGGCAAAGGTGCTCTGCAGGACCGGATCATCGCTGCTCCTGGCCAACAACGGCCGCAGCATGGCCTGGGCGCGTTTGCCGGCCGCCTCGCCCCCCTGTTCGTTGAGGACGCCGGCGTAGGTGAGTGCCACCGGGCGGCTCTGTGGCAGGTGCTTGAGCAGGGCGTCGAAGCGGCGGTTGGCATCGGCATGTTGCCCGTTGCGCGATTCGGCCTCGCCCAGTGCCAGCGTCACCCACAGGTTGTCCGGGTGTTCGGACTGCAACTGCCGCAGTTCCTGCAATGCCTGAGCGGCGGCCGGGCCGCCGTCGCGCAGGCGGGCAATCGCCACGCCGTAGCGTTGGGGGTCGGTGAGGCCGTCCTTCTGGCCGCGCTTGAGGTTTTCGTATTCGCGCACCAGCTCGGACGGCGTGGGCGCGCTGAGCACGCGCAGGCGTTCGCGTGCCCAGTCGAAGCCCCCGGTCACGCCGCGGGGCAGGCCGGCATCGGGCAGGTTCAACTGCAGCCCGGCGGGCAGCAGCGGGTTGCCCTGGCTGCCGAGCGGGTCGCGGCTGGCGTCGGGCTCGGAAGGGTTGACCCGCTCCTGGCGCACGCCGGTCGGGGTCTGCGTGGTCAGCAGCACCGTGTCCTTCTTCATCTGCTCGGCGCGCGCCTTGGCTTCGCTGATGCGGGTGATGTTGACCGGGTGGGTGCGCAGGAAATCCGGGGTCGAATAACCGCCCTGGTTGCCACGCATTGCCGCGGACATGCGCTCGAAGAAACCGGCCATCGCATCCACGTCGTAGCCGCTACGGGCCAGGGTACGGATACCCAGGCGGTCGGCCTCGGATTCGTTGGAGCGGGTGTAGTTGATCTGGCGCTGCTGCATCAGCCCCATGCCGGAGGTGATGGCCGCCATCGTCGCGTCGCCGGAGGAGTTGCCGCCGGCCTGCTGCGCGGCGACCACGGCCGCCAGCATGCCCAGCAGGATCGGGATCTGGTCGCGCTGTGCCCGCTCGACGCCGCGCAGCACATGCTGCTGGGTGACGTGGGCGATTTCGTGCGAGAGCACCGCGGCGACTTCATCCTCGCGCTCGGCGGTCAGTACCAGGCCGGCGTTCATGCCGATATAGCCGCCCAGGGTGGCGAAGGCGTTGATCTGCCGGTCCTTCATCATGAAGAAGGTGTACTTCTGCTGCGGCTGGGCGCTGTTGGAGCCCAGCCGCGTGCCCATGGTGCCGAGCCAGTCATTCACCAGCGGGTCGTCCAGCAGGTAGCCGTAATTGCGCAGCTCGCGCAGCATCATTCCGCCGTACTCGGCCTGGCGGGCCGGGGTCAGCAGCTCCCCGGCCGACGAACCGATGTCCGGCAGCTTGGTGTCGTCGGCGAAGGACGGTGGAACGGCCAGGGCCAGAGTGACGGCGGTGGCGAGCAGAAGCGTGCGCAAGCGGTGGCTCCGGAAAAGGCTGGGCGGAGAATGACGGGGAATGTGGCGAACGATGTGAAGCACAGGTTAACCCGCAGTGTTCTGTTGATGGCGTCGAAAAACCAGTCCGCCGCTACCATATATGGACATTGTTTCCAGTCAGGAGTTTCCTTGTGAGCAACGAAAGCAATGGCGCCAGCGGCGCGCCGGAGATCACCATCTACTCCACCGCTGTCTGCCCGTACTGCGTGGCGGCCAAGAACTTCCTGAAGAGCAAGGGCCAGTCCTGGACCGAAGTGCGCATCGACCTGGATCCGGCAGCGCGTGAAAAGATGATGGCCAGCACCCGTCGCACCAGCGTGCCGCAGATCTTCGTCGGCGACGTCCACGTCGGTGGCTACGACGACATGATGGCGCTGCACCGCGAAGGAAAGCTGGAGCCGCTGCTGGCCGGGCAGGGGGCATGAGCGGCCCGGCCGAGAAGGACCGCCTGGCTGAATTCACCGAATTCCGCCAGCGCATGAACCAGCGCATCCTCGCCGAGCCCAACCAGGTGGTCCGGCGCTTCTTCGCGCTGGACACCCAGACCTACCAGGCCGGCGCGCTGGATGTGAAGACCAAGGAGCTGCTGGGCCTGGTCGCCTCGCTGGTGCTGCGCTGTGACGACTGCATCAGCTACCACGTGGCCCAGTGCAAGGACGCCGGGGTCAGCCGCGAGGAGTTCTTCGAGACCTTCTCGGTGGGGCTGGTGGTTGGTGGCTCCATCGTCATCCCGCACCTGCGTCGGGCGGTGGACTTCCTGGACCAGCTGGAAAGTGGCGCGGCCGAAGCGCCCGCCGGGCATGACCACGGCTGAACCCATACCTTGGTCCAGTTGGGAGGAGGGGGCTGGATCGGGCATAATTGCCAGTTGAAACCATTTCAATCGCGCCGGTATCCGGGCAGCTGGCCGGACGGGCGCTTTCTCTCCTCCCTGTTCGGAATCCCAAGAAAATGACGCAGACAATCACCGTCATCCGTGGCGATGGCATTGGCCCGGAAATCATGGACGCAACCCTGTTCGTGCTCGACAAGCTCGGCACCGGGCTGCAGTACGAGTTCGCCGATGCAGGCCTGGCCGCGCTGGAAAGGCACGGTGAACTGATCCCGGCCACCACGCTGGATTCGATCAAGAAGAACAAGGTCGCCCTGAAGAGCCCGCTGACCACGCCGGTCGGTGGCGGTTTCAGCTCGATCAACGTGGCCCTGCGTCGCCAGTTCGACCTGTACGCCAACGTGCGCCCGGCCATCTCGTTCCCGAACACCAAGTCGCGCTACGAGAACATCAACATGATCACGGTGCGCGAGAACACCGAAGGTGCCTACCTGGCCGAAGGCCAGGAAGTGTCGGCCGACGGCGAGACCGCGTTCTCCGGCACCCGCATCACTCGCAAGGGTTCCGAGCGCATCGTGCGTTACGCCTTCGAGCTGGCCAAGAGCACCGGCCGCAAGAAGGTCACCGCCGTGCACAAGGCCAACATCATCAAGTCGACCTCGGGCCTGTTCTTGGACGTGGCACGTGAAGTCGCGGCCAAGTACCCGGACATCGAGTTCCAGGAAATGATCGTCGACAACGCCTGCATGCAGCTGGTGATGCGCCCGGAACAGTTCGACATCATCGTCACCACCAACCTGTTCGGCGACATCATCTCCGACCTGTGTGCCGGTCTGGTCGGCGGCCTGGGCCTGGCCCCGGGTGCCAACATCGGCGCTGACGCGGCGATCTTTGAAGCCGTGCATGGCACCGCGCCGGACATCGCCGGGCAGGGCAAGGCCAACCCGGTTGCACTGATGCTGGGCGCTGCACAGATGCTGGATCACGTCGGTCAGCCGGAGAATGCCGAGCGCCTGCGCAAGGCCATCGTCGCCACGATGGAAGCCAAGGATTCGCTGACTGGCGACCTGGGTGGCAACGGCACCACCATGAGCTTTGCCCAGGCCATCGCCAGCCGCATCTGATTGCGACTGCGGTAGTTCTGGTAGTGCATGAAACGGAGCGCGAAAGCGCTCCGTTTTCATTTGCTCCCTCCCTTGCGCCGAAGGCGGAGGGGAGGGCCAAGCTCGGCTCCCTCCCTTGCGCAGCAGGGGAGGGTTGGGGAGGGGCAGGGCTTTTGCTTCGAGCACCCGCAAAAACAAAGGGCGCCCCACGGGCGCCCTTCGCAAACAACTTGCAGCAGCGGCCTCAGTTGCGCGACTGCAACTTCGACAGCAGGCGCAGGAACTCGATGTACAGCCACACCAGCGTGACCATCAGGCCGAACGCGCCGTACCACTCCATGTACTTCGGTGCACCGGCTTCCACGCCGCTTTCGATGAAGTCGAAATCCAGTACCAGGTTCAGCGCCGCAATCACCACCACGAACAGGCTGAAGCCGATGCCGATCAGGCCCGACTCATGGATGAAGGGAATGTTGATGTTGAAGAAACCAAGCACGATGGTGGCCAGGTACACCAGCGCGATGCCGCCGGTCGCTGCGACCACGCCCAGCTTGAAGTTCTCGGTGGCCTTGATCAGCCCGCTGCGGTAGGCAAACAGCAGTGCGAACAGCGTGCCAAAGGTCAGGATCACCGCCTGGAACACGATCCCGTTGAAGCGGGCCTCATAGATGGCCGAGATCGAACCCAGGAAAAAGCCTTCCGCCAGCGCGTACAGCGGTGCGCTGACCGGCGCCCAGGTCTTCTTGAAGATGGTCACCAACGACAGGATGAAGCCGACGATCATGCCGCCCCACAGATACAGGCGGCCGGCGGCAGCCAGTTCGCCGGTGTCGGTGAGCGTGTTGTTCCAGGCGAAAGCGGCTGTCAGCACGGCGAGCAGCAACAGGATGCTGGTCTTGCTGACAGTGCCGTTGATGGTCATCGCATCGGCGCCGCGTGAGACCACGCTGCCGCTGCCAAGGTCGAGGAAGGTGGATTCTGAAAGGGCTGGATTACCGCTGCGCATGCCGTGCTCCGTGGCGGGGTGAGTAGGTGGGTACAGTGCAAAAGCATACCTGTATCCACGGAAGTGAAAATTGTCGTTGACAGAATCGGCCGCAGTTTGGACAATAGCCGACTTCACGGGGTGACCCGAGAGATTCACCGCCGGGGTATAGCGCAGTCTGGTAGCGCGCCTGCTTTGGGAGCAGGATGTCGGGGGTTCGAATCCCTCTACCCCGACCATCCAATGCACTCAATGCGCGTTGGATTGCGATGATCCGGTTCAGAGCGCCCGTAGCTCAACTGGATAGAGCACCGGCCTTCTAAGCCGGCGGTTACAGGTTCGATTCCTGTCGGGCGCGCCAATTGGTGCAAGCGGTAGGTGAGTTGTTGTTTTCAGTGGTGGCTGTAGCTCAGTTGGTTAGAGTACCGGATTGTGATTCCGGTGGTCGGGGGTTCGAATCCCCTCAGCCACCCCACTGAACAAAAGAGACAACGGAGTGAAATCCGGGGTTTCAAAAAAAAGAAGGGTGCGGTAAGATTCGCTCCCTGATTTTCAGGGCTGTTAGCTCAGTTGGTAGAGCAGTTGACTCTTAATCAATAGGTCCAAGGTTCGAATCCTTGACAGCCCACCAAATCAAAAAAGCCACCAGAGCAATCTGGTGGCTTTTTCCTTATTAATGTAAGCCCGGTGTTTTGGGCTGGTGCCAGAAAAGCCTCCCGGGGTAAAATCCGCACCGAAGTTTCAGGGCTGTTAGCTCAGTTGGTAGAGCAGTTGACTCTTAATCAATAGGTCCAAGGTTCGAATCCTTGACAGCCCACCAGTTTGAAGCCATCGGAGCGATCCGGTGGCTTTTCTTTATCCGCCCTGTTGCCGGCTTCCGCTTTGTGGGCGTGCCTGCAACAATGGCGACCTGAACCGGCTTTGCGAAAGTGGCGGAATTGGTAGACGCCCTGGATTTAGGTTCCAGTGCCGCAAGGCGTGGGGGTTCGAGTCCCCCCTTTCGCACCATTGCCCGGTCTTCCCAGCCTTCCTGGGGCGCTCTCCGTCGTCATTGCATGCCCGCCAACGCTGGCGGTGACGGGCGATATCGGCCAAACTAAAGGGCTGCGGCGCAGACCCGCGCACTCACAATCGTTTCAACCATCACATCGTGCCGGGGATGCCTCCGGTGGCAGGAGTCCACATGCAAGCTTCGATCGAATCCACCGGCAACCTGGAACGCCGCCTGAGCTTCTCGCTGCCGGAAGACCGTCTGCAGAGCCACATCAATGGCCGTCTGGGCGAGATTTCGCGCACCGCACGGATCAAGGGCTTCCGCCCGGGCAAGGTGCCGGCCAAGGTGATCGAGCAGCGTTTCGGGCCGCAGGTGCGTGCCGAGGCGATGGATGGCCTGCTGCGTGAAACCTTCGATGCCGCGCTGCGCCAGCACGAGCTGCGCATTGCCGGCAACCCGCGCATCGACAAGGCCGGTGAAGGTGAATTCGACTTCGTGGCCACCGTCGAGCTGATCCCGGACTTCGGCGATGTCGACGTCACCAAGCTGACCGTCGTGCGCCACACCGCTGAAATCAGCGATGCCGACATCGACCAGATGATCGAGAACCTGCGCGCCCAGCGCCGCACCTGGAAGCCGGTGGCACGCGGCGCCCAGGAAGGTGACCTGGTCGGCCTGGAAACCTGGTCGCAGGCCGGTGAAGAGCGCCTGCCGGCCGAAGGTGTCGAGAAGGGCACCATCATCATCGGCCAGGGCATGATGTTCGAGCAGATCGAGCAGGGCCTGGTTGGCCTGGCCAAGGGCGAGGAAAAGACCCTGGATGTCGCGTTCCCGGCGGACTGGCGCGTGCCCGCGCTGGCCGGCAAGACGGTCCAGGTGACGGTCAAGGCCACCGAGGTTTCCGAGCAGGAAATGCCGGAAGTGGACGCGGCCTTCATCAAGAGCTTTGGCGTCAAGAACGGCGATGTGGAGCAGTTCCGCGCCGACATCCGTTCCAACCTGGAGCGTGAGCTCAAGGGCGCGCTGATGAACCGCCTGCGTCGCGAGGTTGGCGAGCAGCTGATCGCCGCCTACGCCTCGGTGGAGCTGCCGCCGCGTCTGGTCGAGAATGAAGCCCGTTCGATGCTGGCCCAGCAGGTGGAAGCCATCCGCCGCCAGGGCGGCAACCCGGGCCAGGTCCCGGCCGATGCCCATGAAGGCTTCAAGGATGCGGCCTCCAAGCGCGTGCTGGTCGGCCTGCTGGTCGGTGAAGTGGCCCGCAAGAACGAACTGCGCCTGGACCCGAAGCGCCTGAACGAAACCATGCGCCTGATCGCCTCCACCTACGAAGAGCCGGACCAGGTCATTGAGATGTACCGCAATGATCCCCAGCTTATGGCTGGCCTGCAGAACCGCGTGATGGAAGAGCAGGTCATCGACTGGATCGCCGAGCGTGCCCAGCACACCGAGCAGGCGTTGTCGTTCCAGGAAGCCATCCGCCAGTAACAGGCGGCGTTACGTCCCCGCGCTCCGGCGCGGGGTGTGTCCTCCCCAGAACAGGTGCCTCACGAAATGGACAACCGAACCAAAGCATTGAACATGGTTCCGATGGTGGTCGAGCAGACCAGCCGCGGCGAGCGCGCCTATGACATCTATTCGCGCCTGCTCAAGGAGCGCCTGATTTTCCTGGTCGGTCCCATCGACGACCACATGGCGAACCTGGTGGTGGCGCAGCTGTTGTTCCTTGAATCGGAAAACCCGGAAAAGGAAATCAACATCTACATCAATTCCCCCGGTGGCGTGGTCACGGCGGGCATGGCGATCTACGACACCATGCAGTACATCAAGCCGGACGTGAGCACTACCTGCATCGGTCAGGCTGCCTCGATGGGCGCGCTGCTGCTGGCGGCGGGTGCACCGGGCAAGCGTTATGCGCTGCCGAATTCGCGGGTGATGATCCATCAGCCGCTGGGCGGCTTCCAGGGCCAGGCCACGGACATCGACATTCATGCCCGTGAAATCCTCACCCTGCGTTCGCGCCTGAACGAGGTGATGGCCAAGCACACCGGCCAGCCGTTGGAGACCATTGCCCGCGACACCGAGCGCGACAACTTCAAGAGTGCGGCCGAAGCGGTGGCCTACGGCCTGGTCGACCAGGTGCTGGAACGCCGTCCGGAAGAGACCATCCAAGCGTCTTGATGGTGCAAGTGGCCGAAAACACGGCAATTTTTGCAGGGTCGGAGCGGGACTGATGTCCTCCCGGCCCTGTGCTATTCTCGAATTCGAACCCCCTCAGAGGGGGCGCAACTGGGTAAGCGAAGCATGAGCGAAGACCGGCAAGGTCGTTCCGGGGACAGCAGCGGCAAGATTCTGTACTGCTCGTTCTGCGGCAAGAGTCAGCATGAAGTACGCAAGCTGATCGCGGGCCCGAGCGTGTTCATCTGTGATGAATGCGTGGAGCTGTGCAACGACATCATCCGCGAGGAGCTTGAGGAAAAGGCGCAGTCGGCACGCAGTTCGCTGCCCAAGCCGCGCGAGATCCTGGAGGTCCTGGACCAGTACGTGATTGGCCAGAACCGTGCCAAGCGCACGCTGGCTGTTGCCGTGTACAACCACTACAAGCGCATCGAAAGCCGTCAGAAGAGCGACGACGTCGAGCTGTCCAAGTCCAACATCCTGCTGGTGGGGCCGACCGGCTCGGGCAAGACGCTGCTGGCCGAAACGCTGGCGCGCCTGCTCAACGTGCCGTTCACCATGGCCGATGCCACCACGCTGACCGAAGCCGGTTACGTGGGTGAGGACGTGGAAAACATCATCCAGAAGCTGCTGCAGAAGTGCGACTACGACGTCGAGAAGGCGCAGCAGGGCATCGTCTACATTGATGAAATCGACAAGATCTCGCGCAAGAGTGAGAACCCGTCGATTACCCGCGACGTGTCCGGCGAAGGCGTGCAGCAGGCACTGTTGAAGCTGATCGAAGGCACCGTGGCCAGCGTGCCGCCGCAGGGCGGCCGCAAGCACCCGCAGCAGGAATTCCTGCAGGTGGACACCAAGAACATCCTGTTCATCTGCGGCGGCGCGTTTGCCGGCCTGGACAAGGTGATCCAGCAGCGTTCCTCGGACACCAGCAGCATCGGTTTCGGTGCCAAGGTCAAGAGCGCCGAACGCAAGCAGGAAGTGGGCAAGGTGCTGGCCGAGGTCGAGCCGGAAGACCTGATCAAGTTTGGCCTGATTCCGGAATTCGTCGGCCGCCTGCCGGTGGTCGCGACGCTGGAAGAGCTGGAAGAGGCGGCGCTGATCCAGATCCTGACCGAGCCCAAGAACGCCATCACCAAGCAGTTCAAGAAGCTGTTCGAGATGGAGAACGTGGAGCTGGAGTTCCGTCCGGACGCGTTGTCGGCCATCGCCCGCAAGGCGCTCAAGCGCAAGACCGGCGCCCGTGGCCTGCGCACCATCGTCGAGTCGGTGCTGCTGGACACGATGTATGACCTGCCATCACAGGAAAACGTGAGCAAGGTGGTGGTGGATGAATCGGTCATCGAGAACAAGTCCGAGCCGTACATCATCTATGAAACCCCGGCGGCACCGGCCAAGGCCGCCTCTGGCGACTGAGCCGGTATGGGCGGGGCGTGAATCGGGCTGAGGCCTGTTCATGTTCAGCTTCCAACGCCTCTTGCAACACCTCGCCGATGGCCCCATAACGGGGCCATCGGCTTTTTTATTTGGCCCTTCCTGATACCTGCGGAGCCCGCCCCCATGGCCCAGTCCCAACTCGAAGTTCTCGACCTGCCGGTCCTGCCACTGCGTGACGTGGTGGTGTTCCCGCACATGGTCATTCCCTTGTTCGTGGGCCGTGACAAGTCCATGCAGGCGCTGGAACGCGCCATGGAAGCGGACAAGCGCATCCTGCTGGTGGCCCAGAAGTCCGCCGAGACCGATGACCCGAGCGGCGAGGACCTGTACGCCGTCGGTACGCTGGCGCAGGTGCTGCAGCTGCTGAAGTTGCCCGACGGCACCATCAAGGTGCTGGTCGAAGGCCTGTCGCGTGTGAACGTGGACAAGGTCTATGAGCAGGACGGCGCGCTGCAGGGCCACGGCACCGAGATCGAAGCGAACGAGTCGCGCGAATCACGCGAGATCGAGGCGATTGCCCGTTCGCTGATGTCGCTGTTCGAGCAGTACGTCAAGACCAACCGCAAGTTGCCGCCGGAGTTGCTGCAGACCCTGGCGGGTATTGAAGAGCCCTCGCGCTTGGCCGACACCATTGCCGCGCATATCGGCGTGCGCCTGACCGACAAGCAGAAGCTGCTGGAAACGCTGCTGGTCGGCGACCGCCTGGAGATGCTGGTCGGCCTGGTCGATGGCGAAATCGACGTGCAGCAGCTGGAAAAGCGCATCCGCGGCCGCGTCAAATCGCAGATGGAAAAGAGCCAGCGCGAGTACTACCTCAACGAGCAGATGAAGGCCATCCAGAAGGAACTGGGTGATCTGGACGATGCGCCGGGTGAGCTGGACGAACTGGCCCGCAAGATTGCCGAGGCCGGCATGCCCAAGGCGGTGGAAGCCAAGGCCAAGGCCGAGCTCAACAAGCTCAAGCAGATGTCGCCGATGTCCGCCGAAGCGGCGGTGGTGCGCAATTACCTGGATTGGCTGCTGGGTGTGCCGTGGAAGAAGCGCACCAAGGTGCGCAAGGACCTGAAGGTCGCCCAGGACACGCTCGACGCCGATCATTACGGTTTGGACAAGGTCAAGGATCGCATCCTTGAGTACCTTGCCGTGCAGTCGCGCGTGAAGCAGATGAAGGGGCCGATCCTGTGCCTGGTCGGGCCGCCGGGCGTGGGCAAGACCTCGCTGGGCCAGTCCATTGCCAAGGCCACCAACCGCAAGTTCGTGCGCATGAGCCTGGGCGGCGTGCGTGACGAGGCCGAGATCCGCGGCCATCGCCGTACCTATGTCGGCTCGATGCCGGGCCGCATCGTGCAGAACCTCAACAAGGTCGGCAGCAAGAACCCGCTGTTCGTGCTGGATGAAATCGACAAGATGTCGATGGATTTCCGTGGCGACCCGTCTTCGGCGCTGCTGGAAGTGCTCGACCCCGAGCAGAACAATGCCTTCAACGATCACTACCTCGAGGTCGACCTGGACCTGAGCGAAGTGATGTTCGTGGCGACCTCGAACTCGCTCAACATCCCGGGCCCGTTGCTGGACCGCATGGAAGTGATCCGCATCCCGGGCTACACCGAGGATGAAAAACTCAACATCGCCACGCGCTACCTGGCGCCGAAGCAGCTCAAGGCCAATGGTTTGAAGCCTGAGGAGCTGGTGATCGAGGACAGCGCCATCCGCGACATCGTGCGTTATTACACGCGCGAATCCGGCGTGCGCAACCTTGAGCGCGAAGTGGCCAAGATCTGCCGCAAGGTGGTCAAGGAGCTCGCCCTGGCTGGCCCGCAGCCGGTGAAGAAGGCGGCCAAGAAGGGCACCAGGAAATCCAAGGCGCTGGTGGTGGTGGATGCCGGCAATCTGGACAAGTACCTGGGTGTGCGCCGCTTTGACTTCGGCCGCGCCGAGGAAGAGAACGAAATCGGCCTGGTGACCGGCCTGGCCTGGACCGAAGTCGGTGGCGAGCTGCTGCAGGTCGAATCGACCTTGATCCCGGGCAAGGGTGCGGTGACGTTGACCGGCCAGCTTGGCAATGTGATGAAGGAGTCGGCGACCGCTGCGTTGTCGGTGGTGCGCTCGCGTGCTGAAGCACTGGGTATCGATGTGGACTTCCTGCAGAAGCACGACGTGCACCTGCATGTGCCAGACGGTGCCACGCCGAAGGACGGCCCGAGTGCGGGTATCGCGATGGTGACTTCGCTGGTGTCCACCTTGACCAAGGTGCCGGTGAAGGCCGAAGTGGCGATGACCGGCGAAATCACCCTGCGTGGCCGCGTCACTGCCATTGGTGGTTTGAAGGAGAAGTTGCTGGCCGCGCTGCGCGGTGGCATCCGCACGGTCGTCATCCCGGAAGAGAACCGGAAGGACCTGGCCGACATTCCCGCCAACGTCACCCGCGACCTGACCATCGTGCCGGTCAAGTGGATTGATGAAGTGCTGGACATCGCACTGGAGTCGCCGCTGGCACCGAAGAAAGCACGTAAGAGTGCGCAGCGCGTCACGGTGCGAGGCAAGGCCAAGGCAGTTCCGGCAGCGCGCGTCAAGCATTGAAGTGTGAATGCAAAATGCCTTGAAACCCGCGTCATTGCTGGCTTTTCAGCTTGCGCGGGTAGGGGGGCGCTGGTATAAAAGTGCGACTCACGCATCTGCTGTCTCATCGATGACGTGTTTGCATGATCTTCCGGTCATCGCTGGTCTTCAAAGACGTGCGGTGACCACCAACTATTCCGCGGATGTGCCGCAAAGGGAGTTTTACAGAATGAACAAGACCGAATTGATCGACGGCGTTGCCGGCGCTGCTGACCTGTCCAAGGCTGAAGCTGGCCGTGCGGTTGACGCAGTCATCGCCGAGATCACCAAGGCCCTGAAGAAGGGTGACACGGTGACTCTGGTTGGCTTCGGTACGTTCCAGGTTCGCGAGCGCGCAGAGCGCACTGGCCGCAACCCGAAGACCGGCGAAGAGATCAAGATCGCCGCTGCAAAAAATCCTGCATTCAAGGCTGGTAAAGCCCTGAAGGACGCTGTAAACTAAGCGGCTCACCAGGGGTGCTTAGCTCAGCGGTAGAGCGTCTCCCTTACACGGAGAGGGTCGGGGGTTCGAAACCCTCAGCACCCACCAAATAAGCATCATCGGTAGCAGTGTTGGAAGTGGAGCGGTAGTTCAGCTGGTTAGAATGCTGGCCTGTCACGCCGGAGGTCGCGGGTTCGAGTCCCGTCCGCTCCGCCATTTCATACACGCCCCTGAGCAATCGGGGGCGTTGTTTTCTCAAGGCCTCGGCTGAGAGGGAACAAACAGGTTAAATGCGGAGCGGTAGTTCAGCTGGTTAGAATGCTGGCCTGTCACGCCGGAGGTCGCGGGTTCGAGTCCCGTCCGCTCCGCCATTTATCCAGTCATTCTTCGGAATGCGCATCACCGGGTTACCGCTGATGGACGAGTCAAAACGTGGAGCGGTAGTTCAGCTGGTTAGAATGCTGGCCTGTCACGCCGGAGGTCGCGGGTTCGAGTCCCGTCCGCTCCGCCAGTTGTCTCAAAAGCCCTCGGCGCAAGCCGGGGGCTTTTTCTTTTGGCCGTGCCCGGCCAAGGCCGTGTTGGGACTCGGGGGAGAAGCGGGTTACACTGCCCGGCTCGCCAATAGGCCCTGATTTTTCCCATGCTGCAGAAACTTCGCGACAAGACCTCAGGCTGGATCGTTACGGTGATCATGGGCCTGTTGATGATCCCGTTCCTGTTCGTGATCGACAACAGCTACCTCGGTGGTGTCGGTTCGCAGAACGTGGCCAAGGTTTCGGCACCGCCATCCTGGTGGCGTTCGGCGCCGTCGTGGTGGCCGATGTCCTTCCTGTGGAGCCACCATGAAGTGAGCGTGGAAGATTTCCGCGCGCGCTTCGAGCAGGCGCGCATGGATGCCCGTGATCAACAGGGCGACAACTTCGACCCGCGTGAGTTTGAGAGCGTCGAAAACAAGCGCGTTGTGCTGGACCAGCTGATTGATGAGCAGGTGGTTCGCCTGGCGGCGGAAGATGCGCACATCGTCATCGGTGATGCGGCCGTGCGTGATTACATTGCGGGCATCTCTGCTTTCCAGCGCGACGGCAAGTTCGATGCGGACCAGTACAAGATGGTGTTGGCGCAGAGCATGCCGCCGCGTACCCCGGCCATGTTTGAGCAGGTGGTGCGGACCAGCCTGCAGCAGTCGATCATTCCGACCGCGCTGGCCGAATCGGGTTTTTCCACCAAGGGCGAGGCCGAGCGGCTGCTGAAGCTGCTGGGTGAAACCCGCGATGTCGAGTTTGCCCTGTTGCCGGTGGCCGAGGCGGATACCGCGCCGGTGAGCGAGGCTGAGATCAAGCAGTGGTACGAGAGCCACCCGAAGGATTTCCTGCAGCCTGAAACCGTGTCCATCGAGTACGTCGAGCTCAATGCCGCGAGCATGCCGGCGGTTGCGGCCGCCAACGAGGCGACGTTGCGCAGCCGTTATGAGGAAGAGAAGGCACGCTTTGTCAGCGCTGATGAGCGCCTGGCGTCGCACATCCTGATTTCTGCCGGCAGCGATGAGGCTTCGCAGAAGGCGGCTGAGGCCAAGGCCACCAAGCTGGCTGCCGAAGCCAAGCAGCCGGGTGCGGATTTTGCGGCGCTGGCCAGTGCCAACTCGGATGACGTGGGCTCCAAGAGCGGTGGCGGCGATCTGGGTTGGGTGCAGAAGGGCGTGATGGTCAAGCCGTTCGAAGATGCCCTGTTCGCGATGAAGGCAGGCGAGATCGCCGGCCCGATCAAGACCGAGTTTGGTTACCACGTACTGCAGTTGCGTGAGATCAAGGGCGGTGAGGGCCGTTCGTTCGAGGAAGTGCGTGACCAGCTGGCAGCCGAACAGCTGCAGGCCGACACCGAGCGGGCCTTCAATGACCTGAGCGGCCGTCTGGTTGACCTGGTCTACAAGAACCCGACGGCGCTGGAGCCGGCCGCCAAGGAAGTGGGCTTGCCGGTGCAGACGCTGGGGCCGTTCACCCACGCCACTGCAAATGGCATCGCGACCATCCCGGCCGTGCTGAGGGCTGCGTTCTCCGATACGTTGGTGGAAGACGGCACTGTGAGCGATCCGATCGAAATCGCGCCGAACCACAGCGTGATGATCCGCGTTACCTCGCATACGCCCGAGCAGGCCACGCCGCTGGCACAGGCGCAGGAACAGGTGATTGCCGCGGTGCGAGCCAACCGCACCAAGGAAGCACAGAGCAAGGCGGCTGATGCGCTGCTGGCCAAGTTGAAGGACGGCCAGACCCTGCAGGCCCTGGCGGCAGCCGAGAAGCTGCAGGTGTTGCCGGTACCGGGCTTGCCGCGCGGTGCACCGATGCCGACGGCGGCCGCCAACCAGGCCGTGTTCACCGCAGCTCCGCCGGTGTCGGCGGACAAGCCAATCTACGGCAAGGTTGCGATGGAAGACGGGCGTCAGGCCGTATTCGCGGTGACCAAGGTGACGCCGGGCAACATCGCTGAAGTGCCGGAGCAGCAGCAGACCCTGCTCAAGCAGCAGCTGAGCCAGATTGACGGTGCAGCGGCGGCCAAGGCTTACGTCGATGGCATGCGCAAGCACTTCAAGGTGCAGGTGCAGGAATCGCAGCTCTGATCTGAGTGCGGTTGATCAGAATGAAAACCCGGCCTTTGGCCGGGTTTTCTTTTTGGGCGGCTGTACTGCTTCGGAAGCGATGAAGGCTGGGCGTCTTGGATACACGGATCCGAGGCGGAAGCAGCACCGGCCGCATAGCGGAGAGTGTCAGCTGGTTCTGCGATGCCACTGGCATCCGCGTCTGGGTCGCCGCCGAAGTGGCGCCGGTCGATACGGTTTGAGGCTGCGTTGCCGAGGGCGTAACTGCAGCCTGCAGAGTTTGCGCACGAATCACGAAACCGTTCTGCTGCGCTGCTGCCTGCACCACACAGTCTGCAGCGATGACGAGGCCGGCAAGGGCGTGCCGACGTTGCGCCATTTCTGTGCAGGTGGCGGCGATCCGGTGATCGGGACAAACAGAAAGCCCGGCGTGAGGCCGGGCTTTCCAGTGAGTGCAGCGATAGGGGATGTACTCAGCGGGCGTCTTCAAACCTCAGCACCATGCCCGGGCGGAGTATCGCGCTGGCGTCGAGATCATTGAACGACAGCAATGTCTTCACCGAGATGCCGTAGCGACGGGCAATCGTCCACGCGGATTCGCCGTTGCGGACAGTGTGGCGGCGGGTGTTGCCGGCCGATGCCACCGTCGCCGCGCGTGCGGGGCTGCCAGTACCGGCTGCCGGGGCAGACGTGGGCGTGCTGTCGGTAGCGGCAATCAGCGGAGCAGCCGCCGCAGCTTCATTGCCACTGCCGATGAACGCTGGCGCCAGTACGCGGCTACCGGCGCGTGCGCCGGTCAGCGCGGGGTTCAGCCGTGCGATGCGGGAGGGATCCAGCGCGTTCTGTGCCGACCAGCTAGCCAGGGAAGTATTGGCCGGCAGCGTGTGGCCCTTGAGAATCGGCACCGGACGGTTGAGCGAGGCCATCAGGTCCGGCTCGCGCTCTGCCTGTTCCAGCACACAGGCCAGGGCGTGCAGCTTTTCCACATACGCATAGGTGATGGGCGACAGACCGGGCAGCTCGGCCGCACGCGCGTTCTGCGCGTTCATGCCGCCGCGGCGCAAGGCCTGCAGGATGCGGTACTCGCCGGCGTTGTAGGCCATGACCGCCAACTGCCAGTCACCGGCGAACATGCCATGCAGGGTCTTGAGGTAACGCACTGCGGCGCGGGTGGAATCCACTGCCGAGAGGCGACCGTCATAGCCCTTTTCCATCGGCACGCGGTGGTTGCGCGCGGTGGTGGCGATGAACTGCCACAGCCCGGCAGGACCGCTGGCGTTGCGTGCGCCCGGGCGGTAGCCGCTTTCGACGAACGGGATCAACGCGAACTCGGTGGGCAGGCCGGCGGCGCGCAGTTCATCAACCACATAGCCGAACAGCGGCAGGGCGTCGTCTTCGACATTGCCCAGTCGCGCCGGCGCATGGGCGAACTGCTTGCGCCAGCGCGGGCTGGTGGCGTCGGCATCGCACTGCGGTGCGGCCAGGCCTTCACGGAAGTTGGCGAAGATTTCGCGGCCATTGCGGGTGGTGGCCGGCGGCAGCGAGGCGGGATCAATCGGCAGGGCGCCGAGGGATGCGATGTTCTGGGCAAGCCCGGCGCTGGCGGGCAGCGTCTGGGCACTGGCGGCGGCGCTGACGCCGAGCAACATGCCCAGCGCGAGGCAGAGAGTGGCCCGCCTCACGCGCGGAAACCGTCTTTCCACCGCCGCAATTCGGCGAAGACTTCCACCTCATCGGCGGGCGCTCGGCCCAACCGGGCGGCTACTGCGTCACGGATGTGCGCATCAGCAGTGCGCAGGAATGGATTGCATTGCAGTTCACTGGCCAATACGGCGGGAACAGTGGGGCAAGAGCGGCTGCGCATGTCCTGAACTTCCTTCTGGCGGCGTTGCAATGCCGCGTTGGTGGGATCGACATGCCGCGCGAAGACGGCATTGGCCAGCGTGTATTCATGCCCGCAGCAGACCCGTGTCTGTGCGGGCAGGGCGGCCAGTCGCTTGAGCGAGGCCAGCATCTGGGCGGGCGTACCTTCAAACATGCGCCCACAGCCCAGGCTGAACAGCATGTCGCCACAGAACAGATGATCGTGGCCGAAATAGGCGATGTGGCTCCGGGTGTGGCCGGGAACCGCCATCACCGAAAAGTCGAAGCCGGAGGATTGTACCCGGTCGCCATCGGCCACCCGTTCACAATCCACAGCGATCCGTTCATCGTGCGGGGCGAAGACGCGCAGCCGTGGCCAGCGCTGGCGCAACTCGGCCACGCCGCCAATATGGTCGTCGTGGTGATGGGTGAGCAGCACCGCGGCCGGCTGCATGCCCTGGGCGGCGGCTTCAAACACCGGCCCGGCTTGGCCGGGATCGACGAATATCGTGCGCTCATCGGGCGTTTGCAGCGCCCAGATGTAGTTGTCCTGGAATGCAGGCAGGGCGGTCAGTCGCATAGAATTGGAAAATGCCTGCCGCCCCGTCCCCCCGTCAAGCGTCAGTCTCGCCTTGGTTTGAGATGGCTGCTGCGCGGGCGATCCGCGATTGGGAGCACGAGCACCTGCTGGAACGGCTGCGCAGCGTGCCTGCGCAACCCTGGTTGTGGCTGGCGCCCAGCGCCGCCTGGCTGCCGGATCAAGCGCCTCCGGGGCGCGGCGTACGCCTGCACCGGCTGGCACAGGGATCTGGCTGGCAGGGTGAACTGCGCTGCGGCTTGTCCCTGCCGTTGCCGGCAGAAACCCTGAACGCGATTGTGATTCAGCATGCCGCTCCGGCGGATCTGGCGGTGCTGGTGGCCGAGTGCGCGCGGGTACTGATGCCGGGTGGACGGTTGTGGATGACCGTACTTAACCGTTACAGCCCCTACCGGGCGCATTGGCAATGGCAGGACGCGCAGCCCGCGTCGGTGGCGCGTACCCGGGTGCTGATGAAGCGGCAGGGCCTGCGGTGCCAGTCCATCGGCCATCATGGGCCGCTGTGGAGCCCGCGCGGCGCCGTGGCCGGGACGAGCATGCCGGCATTGCGCGCGGTGTGCGTGCTGGAAGCAGAAAAAAGAACCGAGGCGCTCATCGGGCCGATGAAAGCCAGCCAAGTGGGCTGGCGCCGGCCGATGGCGACCTGAATCAGCAACGGAACAACATGAAGTCAATTGAAATACATACCGACGGCGCCTGCCTCGGCAATCCAGGGCCGGGTGGCTGGGCAGCGCTGCTGCGTTACAAGGGGCATGAGCGCGAGGTAACGGGAGGGGAGGCGCACACCACCAACAACCGCATGGAGTTGATGGCCGCCATCGCCGGGCTGGAAACGCTGAGCGAGCCGTGTGACATCGTGCTGTCTACCGATTCGCAGTATGTGCGTCAGGGCATCACCGAATGGATGCCAGGCTGGGTGCGGCGCAACTGGAAGACCGCTGGCGGTGATCCGGTCAAGAACCGCGACCTGTGGGAACGCCTGCACGCGGCAACCCAGCGGCATCAGATCGACTGGCGCTGGGTGAAGGGCCATGCCGGCAATCCGGACAACGAGCGGGTGGACCAACTGGCCCGTGATGCAGCAATCCGCGCGCGCGACGGCGCCGCAAGCAACTGAGGTAGAGCATGCGCCAGATCGTTCTTGATACCGAAACCACCGGCCTGGAGTGGAAGAAGGGCAACCGCGTGGTCGAAATCGGCTGCGTGGAGCTGCTTGAGCGTCGCCCCAGTGGCAACAACTTCCACCGCTACCTCAAGCCGGATTGTGAGTTTGAAGCCGGCGCGCAGGAAGTCACCGGCCTGACGCTGGACTTCCTCGCCGACAAGCCGCGTTTTGAAGAGGTTGTCGACGACTTCCTGGCCTATGTGGAGGGCGCCGAGCTGATCATCCACAACGCCTCCTTCGACATGGGCTTCCTCGAAAACGAGATGTCGCTGCTGGGCAGGGGGCGGCTGGCCGAGCGTGTGACCGTCACCGATACCCTGGCGATGGCGCGTGAGCGTTTCCCGGGGCAGCGCAACTCACTGGATGCGCTGTGTCGCCGTCTGGGTGTGGACAACTCGCATCGCCAGTTGCACGGCGGCTTGCTTGATGCGCAGATCCTGGCCGACGTCTATATCGCGTTGACCTCCGGCCAGGAGGAAATTGGTTTTGGCCAGCCGGAAACGGAGCGCCCGCGTGCTGCCGGCAGTGTGCAGACGTTCGATGCCTCCGCGCTGCTGCCGCGTCCGCGCGTGGTGGTTACCGCATCGGAGCTGGAAGCGCACGAGGCACGGTTGGCCCGGCTGCGCAAAAAGGGTGGCCACGCCTGGTGGGACGGCGAGCGTGCACCGGAGCCGACCGGGACAGCGTAAAGGCGGCTCGGTGGATTGCCTGGTGTAGGAGCGGCCACGGCCGCGAAGTGCATGCGGTGGATGCATCAGTCAATCAGCAACTGCGGTAATCCGGTTGCAGTTGCAGGTGCCGGATCCGCCGTAAACATGCTTGGCTTCGCGCCTTAAGGCGCTCCTACAGCCGCTGATTTGCCTCAGTGGCAGCGGACCAGGATGGCAGTGATGTTGTCCGAGCCGCCGCCATCGAGTGCGGCGGCGACCAGTGCGTCCACGCATTCCTGGGCGCTGCAGTCGGCATGGGCGAGGGCTTCGGTGAGGTTGTGGTCATCCACTTCCTCGGTCAGGCCATCGCTGCACAACAGCAGTTGCATGCCCGGGCGCAGCTCGCCGGTCATCGTAGCCACATTGAGATGGGCCGGGTCGGTGACGCCGAGCGCCTGGGTGACCACGTTGCGGTGTGGGTGCGCGCGCGCCTGCTCGGCGGTCAGGCTGCCCTGTGCGATCAGTTCCTGCACATAGCTGTGGTCCTGGCTGAGCTGGGCCAGCTTGCCGTCGCGCCACAGGTAGGCGCGGCTGTCGCCGACCCATGCCACTTCAAAACGGTTGCCCTGTACGCGTGCAGCGACCACGGTGGTGCCCATCGGCAGGCTGTCGTTGCGCCGGCGTGAGGTGCGGATGATTTCCTCGTCGGCGATGCGGATGGCCTGGACCAGTGCGGTGCCGCTGCGGATTTCACGCACGATGGTTTCCCGCGCCAATGCGCTGGCCACCTCGCCACAGGCATGGCCGCCCATTCCGTCGGCAACCAGCCACAGGCCCAGCTCCCCGTCACCGTAGTAGGTGTCTTCGTTGAGCTGGCGGCGCAGGCCGACGTGGCTGAGGTGTCCGAATTCGATCATGGATGCCCGGATGGGCCAAGGAGTCGGCAGGATGGCAACGCATCATCGCGTTCATGGAGTAGGACAGCAAGCCTCATCGCAAGGCCGGCCAGCTCCGGGAAAGGTTGCCAGCCAAGGCATTTGGCCAGTCACCGTGAAAAAGCGCTTGTCGGCATTGCCAATGCCCCTTATCATTTGCGGCCCGGTTCGCCGGGACCATCTGGAGAGGTGGCAGAGCGGTTGAATGTACCTGACTCGAAATCAGGCAGGCGTTTATAGCGCCTCGGGGGTTCGAATCCCCCCCTCTCCGCCAGATCAAGAAGAAAAGGCTGCCCAATCGGGTGGCCTTTTCTTTTTGTCCGGGGGGAAGAGTGGGTTAGCCCCGGCGGGTCGACCAGCTGCACAGCCGCCTTGCCTGCCTGTGTTGCCACCACTTCTGTGCAGTGCAGCCCTGCGGAGCCGGCCCGAAAGACCCTGCATCACATCGCTACCGCCTGAAGATGGATGCGCGGCTGCCTGGGCTGGGGGCCTGTCAGGTGATTGCGTTGGCCTTTTTCCATTTGCGCAGCCGGCCGCGGGCATTGGCATAGGGCGAGGAGGTATTGAGCTGGATCATGCGGCCTTGGGTGTACTTTCCGTACCAGGGCGCGGCGTACAGCGAGGCGTCGGTTTCCTGCTCGACCAGGGCCACAATGCGGGCGTGCACCTTGGCAAACAGCTCAAGCAAATCGGGATAGGCGATGTCAGCGTGGTCGGCATAGAACTTCTGTGCCAGGCGGCCCAACTCGCTCCAGTTATAGCCCGCCTCGGGAAAGTGCACCGGCACTCCTCTGGCTTTGCCATCGCACCACTTCAGAACCAGCAGATTCCAGCCGATCAGATACGCGACCAGATCCGAAACACTCATCCAGGTGCCCTGGGCGTGGCCTTCGAGCGTCGCTTCTCTTGCGTAATGCGCAGGCACGCTGGCGAGATCGGCCATCAGCTTCTGGTGCGTTGTGCTGATCGCCTCCAGCAGCTCCTGCTTGTTCTGCGGCACCGCCATGTGGGTCCTCCTGAATGTCGGGGCGATCTGCCCCGGTTCCTGTACACGCGCTTCAATGGGTTTGGCGCGCGCTGCTGTTCAAACGGCACGCAGAGGGTAGGGCATCGTGGCGTACCCCCGGTTTGTCGACGATGCGTTTGATGCTGGCTTCGGTTACCGGCTCGGACGTGGTGAAGATTCTTCAGCATCTCGGGCATCGCCGAAACTGGCCGCTGCCCTCTATCCGGCGGTGCAGCGGCCCTGGCCGAGCTTCCGGTGCCCATCACCGCTGTGGCGGCAGGTTTCAGCGGCCGCTGACACACGAAGAAGCGATGTTGAATCAGGGGCCTGGTAGGGCTCGGATCGAGCTTGGCCAACCCTTGTGGCAGCGCACCTTCACGGCGGCAGTTGATCGCTGGTGCCTATACTCCGCCCACTCATCGAGTAGTCCGTTGAACTAAACGGAAGCTCCGCACATCGCACCAAGGATCTGTCATGCGACACGCTTCTCTGCCTCCCGTACCGCAACGGCTGCGCGACATGCTCAAGGACTACCCTGAGCATATCCAAACCTTGCAATCCGATTTGAATCGCGTAGTCGAAGAGCCGTTCAAAGGCACCCCAATGCTTGAACAGGCAATTTGGGCACTGGAAGGTGCGCTGGATTCCTTCATCGACGAAGCTCGTGCAGAACTGCGGACGGCCGAAGCCAGTGGCGATCCGGCTGTGATTGAGCGGGCGGCAGCGAAGAAGTCATTGATGTTCCGCGCCCGGTCAAAAATCGTGTGGCTTGGAGACGTAGGGTTTTCAGATTATTTCCGGGCCAAGAGCGAGATTCCCTGAATGAGCTCTCCTGACGGCGAACTTGATTTCGAGAACCACACAAGAATTTTTCAACAGGAAGTGCTTCCTGGCAGTGGTCTGAATAGCTCGATTTCGCATGAAAATCCAAGGGCAATCATTCTGGGGGGGCAGCCCGGTTCGGGAAAGGGAGGGCTAGTAAACGCTGCGATTCAGGAGCTGAAGGGCGATGCTGTTCTTGTCGACCCCGATGAACTGCGCCAATACCATCCCGATATTGAGAGACTCCGGGATAACCATCCCTACACGTGGTCCTCGTACACCCATTCTGATGCCAGTGCGTGGTCTGACGAGCTGTTGGATGCCACCGTTGCGGGCAAGAGAAACCTGATCTTCGACACCACGCTGAGCAACGGCGAGTGGTCGTCTGAACTGATCAACGATCTGCAGTCGAAGGGCTACACGGTGGAGGTGCGCGCCATTGCATCTCCAAAGCTGGAGAGCGAACTCGGGGTTGAGCAACGTTTTTCTGGAAATCTCGACAGCAAAGGCTATGGTCGTTACGTTCCCGCTGGTGCTCGCGATGCGATCTACGAGAAGCTGCCCAATAGCCTGAACATGGTGCACGAACGCACCGATGTGCAAATTCGCATCTTCAATCGCGAAGGCCAGGAGTTGTACGACAGCCATACCAACCCGACGTTGCCTGGGGCTGCATTGCAGGAGGCGCGCGATGCACGGCTGAGAGATCCCGCCATCACCCATCAGCTGCGCGATGGCTGGCAGGAGCAGCAGGCCTGGCACCGTGATCTGCCGCAGACGCTGTCCCACAATGACAAGGTTTCTCCGCCCGCGCGAGGGAATCTGCTGACAGAACGCAGCGAAGCCCAACTGGTTGAGGGGCTTGACCGCCAGGTGCGGCAAATCGTCGATATTGATCACACGGTCCGTGTTCGCCCCACCCGTATCCGCGCGGGCGCTGCACTGGGCATCGCTGGCCTGGCATTGGAAGCCTATGACGCTGCTGAGACTTTGCGGACCAATAGCCGACTGCGTGGCGAGGGCAATGACACCGCCGCAGAGTCAGGGTTGATCCACTTCGGCGCACGCAGTGTAGGCGGCTTTACGGGCGCAGGCCTGGGCATGGTGGCCGGTGTGGTCGCAGGCGTCGAATCCGGTCCCGGTCTGCTGGTCACAGGCGCCATCGGCGGGATAGCGGGCGCATTCGCGGGCGATAAGATTGCCGAGTGGACGGACAACCGCCGCATCTACAACCAGGCCGACAGCCAGGGAAACAGGTGGACGTATGATCCGGATCATCCTGATCAGGGTTGGCGGCGCCCCGCGCCTGTTGACAGCAGCAACGACGGCGTCGGCAACCCGACGCGTGGTCAACTGCAAGCGTCGCCGGCCCTTGCCAGCCGGCTGAACTACCAGGCAACCAGTGAGTCAGTGGAATTGATATTGGGTAGCCCGCCCAGTCAGCGCGACCCGTTCACGCAACCGGCCAATGTCAGCGACTCGCACAGCTGGTATCCGGCGCAGTGGAAACGCTCGGCCGATGGCGAGCAGTGGCGACGCGAAGTGGTCACTGCCGTATACGAGCGTGGCTATCACCAGACGCGCATTGATGTGGCAAGTCCGGAGCGA
The DNA here is from genome assembly GCF_056759635.1 of Stenotrophomonas sp. STEN056. NCBI lineage: Bacteria > Pseudomonadati > Pseudomonadota > Gammaproteobacteria > Lysobacterales > Lysobacteraceae > Stenotrophomonas > Stenotrophomonas sp. STEN056. The sequence continues at coordinate 4,841 of NZ_JBRRDL010000006.1, read as the reverse complement.
GCAGCCGAACTCGATCAGGCCGCTGCCCAGGTCGTGCTACATAATGCAGCCAACAGCCGACCGGCGATTGCGGCCCGCTATGAAGCAGCCTATGCCCAGAATGACTGGGCGGCCCATGGCTCGATACCCGAGGCTGTGCAGCAGGCACGCACCGATCTGGACGCATTGACCGCCTCCGACGACAAGCGCTATCAGCGCCAGGCGGACGGCCGTTGGATCAGCGAGGGGAGTCTTTACGTATCCACTGCCCGCGGGAACCTGCGCGCCGAGTTGGACGCCACCCGCGAAGTGATGGAGGCGACGTTGCCGCCGCCCCAGGTCATACAGAAGCCGTCGCCGATGACGGCCGATGAGCGCATGCGCGACGCATTGCAGGGCGCCTATGCAGCCGTGGGGGTAGCCCCGAGTGCGGAACAACTGGCGGCGAGTGCGCTCGCAGTCCAGGCCACACAGGCCAAGCTGGGGCTGGATCCCGATACCACTGGCCTGCTGGTACAGCGCAACACCAACGGCGGTTACGACGTGGACAGCCCTGTTGCCAGTCTGTGTCGGGGCGCTGACGGCAAGACCTACACCATTGCAGCTGTGACCACCGCGGGGGAAATCGATCAGGCACAGGGGCGGGTTTCCTCCACCGGCAACGGTGGCCTGCAACAGAGCGTGCGGACCACCGCCGAGCAGCCAATGGAGAAGTCCCACGCGGGCGCGCCGGTGCCGCCTCGGTACGAAGCAGTGCCGTCCCCGGCAATGACTGCCATGCAGGCCGACCCTTTGTATCGGCAGATCCGCGATGGTGTGGCCGCGCTGGACGCACGTTACGGGCGCGAATTCGACGAGACCAGCGAGCGGATGACTGCCAGCCTGGTGGTGTTGGCAAAGGGCAACGGGCTGAAGCAGGTGGACCATGTGTTGCTGAGCAACGCGACTTCGGAACGGCCAGCCGCCTACAACGTTTTCCTGGTGCAGGGGAGGCTGGATGACCCTGCGCACCTGCCTGCGGTCATGCCCACCGGACAGGCGGCGCAAACTCCGGTTGCGGAGTCGATGCAGAACTACGCGGCGCTCAGTCGCGAGCCGGGTCAGCAATCCCAGGCCACACAACTGCAGGAACAACACCAGCAGGAGAACCAGGCCACAGCCACCGGCATGGGGCGATAGTCGGGGCCGAAGGGGTGATGCCTGCCCGTGGTGGGCCGGAGCAGGGCGGTCAGGCGGGGTGGCAAAGCCGTGGGTTGTTCTCAGCGACGGGCTAAACTGTGCACTTCGTCATCCAGGCACTTCCCATGTCCGAAATCCTTGTCCCCGTTTCCTTTGGCGAGCTGCTCGACAAGATCTCGATCCTGCAGATCAAGTCCGAGCGCATGAGTGATGCGGCCAAGTTGGCCAACGTGCGCAATGAGCTGTCGGCACTGGACCGCACCTGGGCCTCGCATCCGGCTGCCGCGCAGGACATCAGCGCCTTGCGCGATGACCTCAAGGCGGTCAACGAGCGGCTGTGGGATATCGAGGACGACATCCGCCTGAAGGAAAAGGCGCAGGCTTTCGACGATGCCTTCGTGCAGCTGGCGCGCAGCGTCTACATCCAGAACGATGAGCGCGCGCGCATCAAAAAGGCCATCAACCTGGCGCTGGGTTCCAGCTATGTGGAAGAGAAGTCCTACCAGGACTACCGCGCCAGTTGAATCCGCTGCGCAGGCTGTGATGCTGAAAGGCCGCCCATCGGGCGGCCTTTTGCGTTTACGTTGGGGCAGGTGATGCTCAGTGCGGGTGATCGGCGCGATAACGCTCAAATGCGGCGATGCCGTCGTCCACGCTGATCAGCGACATCACATCGTTGAACTCGATCTTGGTGCCCCATTTCAACTGGCTGGCCGGCTTGTTGAGGTAGCGGCGCGCGGCGTCGTCGTAGCGGTCCACGCAGTAGCGGCGATCCGAGTACGGGCCGCTGCGCTCCGGGTTGCTGGCCGCATGCAGGCCCAGCACCTTGGTGCCCACCGCATTGGCGATGTGCATCGGGCCGGAGTCGGGCGTGACCAGCAATGAGGCGCGGGCCAGCAACGCCGGCAGCTGCTTGAGCGTGTCCTTGCCGACCAGGTCCAGCACCGGGTGCTGCATCGCTGCGATGATGGCGTCGCTGGTGCTGCGCTCCAGTTCGCTGCGGCCACCACACAGCACTACGCGCCAGCCCTGCGCGGCGGCATGGTCGGCCAGCGCGGCATAGCGGTCGGCGTACCAGTTGCGGCGCTGGTGGCTGGAGCAGGGCGAGATCATCAGCACCGGGCGACCGTCGTCATCCCATTGCGCGGCGGCCCACTCGTGGGCTTCCGGCGGTGTTGCCAGGTCCCAGCGCACCTGGGTCTGCTTCATGCCCAGCGGTTCGCAGAAGCTGCCGATGGCATCGAGCACATGGATGCCGGAGCGGTCCGGGATGCGTTCGTTGATGAAGAGGCCGTGCAGGTCCTTGGAGCGGGCCTTGTCATACCCGATGCGGCGCCGGGCCGGGATGAAGGCGGAAAGCAGGTTGGCGCGGAAGGCCACCTGCATCTGCAGCAGCGCGTCGAACGGTGCCGGGGGCAGCTCGGCGCGCAGCGCACGCATGCCGGCTATGCCGGTTTTCTTGTCGTAGACATGGAAGGTGATGCCGGGCAGGCCATCGAGCAGCTTGTGGCCGGCCTTGTCGATCACCCAGTGCAGCTCAAGCCCCGGCCGTGCCTGCTGCAGCGTGTGAACCAGCGGGACGACATGGGTCACATCTCCCAGCGCCGAGAGACGCAAGAGGCACAGTGGGGAGGACGATGCAGGCATGTGTTGTTAGACTCGCTGGGAATGGTCGCATTCGACGCCAATGAAGCCCTGACGCCGTGCCGCGAAGGTCGTGGATACGGCGCCATTCTGTTCGACCGCCAGCGCCTGCGGCAAGCTGATCCAGCGCTGTTCTCACCTGCGCACTGGGATGGCAGGGCGCGCCCGGTGGGCGAGGGTGGCCGCGGCGGCGCCTGGTTTGTCGATGCGCCGTTTGGCCAATGCGTGCTGCGGCACTACCTGCGCGGCGGTGTTGCCGCCAAGCTCAGCCGCGACCGCTACCTGTGGCAGGGCGCGGACCGCACGCGCAGCTTTGCCGAGTTCCGGCTCATGCGCAAACTCATCGAGCACAAATTGCCGGTGCCGCGGCCGCTGGCCGCGTTCTACATGCGCGAAGGCGTGACCTACCGCGCTGCGATCCTGATGGAGCGGCTGGAGAACGTCCGCTCGCTGGCCGACCGCGCGCTGGTAGCCGGCCGTGGTGCGCCATGGGAGGAAACCGGCAGGCTGATCGCCCGTTTCCACCGCGCGGGGCTGGACCATGCCGACCTCAACGCGCACAACATCCTGTTCGACGCCACCGGCCACGGCTGGTTGATCGATTTCGACCGCGGCGTATTGCGCATCCCCGCCACCCGCTGGCGCGAGCGCAACCTCAAACGCCTGTTGCGTTCGTTGCTCAAACTGCGTGGTGAACGCAGCCGCGAGGACGTGGAGAAGGATTTCGCACGGCTGCGTCGTGCCTATGATCTGGCCTGGAACCGGGGCACCTGATGCGCTGGGCATTGCGTTTTCTGGGCGTCGGCAATGCCTCGGCGGTCGAGCTGGGGTCGCCGATGTCGGTGATCGAGCGCGATGGCAGGCCGTGGCTGACCATCGACTGCGGTGGCGAAGGGCTGACGGCCTACCGCACGCACTACGGCGCGTTGCCCGATGCGGTGTTTGTTACGCATATCCACCTGGACCATGTGGCCGGTTTCGAGCGCCTGTTCGTGGATGCCTATTTCAACCGCCAGCGGCGCGGCAAGGTGCGGCTGTATGTGCCGGCGACCGTGGTGCCGCTGCTGCATCGTCGCGTTGCTGATTACCCGAATGTGCTGGCCGAAGGCGGTGCCAACTTCTGGGATGCCTTCCAGTTGATCGTCGTTGGCGATGCGTTCTGGCATGAAGGCGTACGGCTGGAAGTATTCCCGGTGCGCCACCACTGGCCCGAGACCGCTTATGGGCTGCGGTTGCAGGGCGCGCTGGTATGGAGCGGTGACACCCGCCCGATTCCGGAAATGCTGGCCCGGTACGCTGCGGACAATGAGCTGATCGCCCACGACTGCGGCCTGCACGGCAACCCGTCGCATACCGGCGTGGATGACCTTGAACGCGAGTACGACGCGGCAACCCGGGCGCGGATGATGCTCTACCACTACGCCAGCGCCGCCGACGGCCAGGCACTGCGCGCACGCGGCCACCGCGTGGCGATGCCCGGCGAGTGCGTGGCCTTGGCAGCCCCCACTGCAGCGCAGGTGGCGCTGGAAGACCTGCCGTGATGCGGCAGCCGGTAGACGTTTGAGCCGGCATCGCCCGGAATTTACGCCGGATACGCGGCAAGGCTGCAGCCACAGGCGTTGGTGACGTTCAGTCGATCAGAGGTCCATCAGGCGTCCAGCCGTAGCCTGCGGGACGAAGAGGCGTGTTTGCGAACCATGGGTTCGCGATCCGATGCGTGCCTTTGCGGCAACGCAAGGGCCGGGGCGCGGAGCGGGGGTTGGGGTGAGCGGAGATCAAAGCCAGAAGCGGCCGGACTCACGCAGCCCTGGTCCTGCACGCCGGGCTTGCTCCAGTCAGTCACAGCCGTAGCCGGGCGCGACCACTGCTTCGGCAGCGGCGTCACTTTTTCAAAGGCTGAAAGGGTGGCGACCCCGCCGGCTGACCTCGGCGCCCGCGTCGATCGATACCGTTGCTGCCTTCCGGCCCTGGCGGGATTTTCGACCTAGCGTCGCGAGGGGCCGACGGGGCCACCATAGAGACGGTTTGGGCGGGCCAAG